>JAZSHJ010000027.1:0-16569 GCA_045533175.1 Acutalibacteraceae bacterium | reverse complement strand
CGGCCTTTTTGTTTTCGGCTTGACTTTATTTATCCGTGTGCTATACTGGTATTGTGTTTTGGAGGGGATATCATGAAGTACAATTATCACACCCACACCTTCCGCTGTCACCATGCATCGGGCACGGAAGAAGAATACGTACAGCGCGCCATTGCGGGCGGTGTCACCCACATGGGTTTTTCCGATCATTTCCCCTTTCGCTTTCCGAACGGGTTAGAAAGCAGTTTTCGCGTATCCACCGAAGAGGTGCCGCTGTATTTCGGCGCTGTGAATCGCTTGCGGGAAAAATACAAAGATAAGATTGATATCCATTGCGGATTTGAAATGGAATATTACCCCGAATTTTTTGAAGAAATGCGGAACAATGCCGTAAAATACGGCGCGGAATATTTGATTTTGGGACAACACTTTTTGAAACCCGAATGTTATCCCGATGCAGTCGGTTCCACCTGGGTGGACAAGCCGGACGAACTGCTGTCCGACTACGTTTCGTTGGTGGTGGACGCGATTCACACAGGAGCGTTCACCTATGTGGCACATCCCGATATCTTCACCTTCCGCGGTGATCCCGCGTTGTATGACACCGAAATGCGCCGTCTTTGCCGTGCGGCAAAGGAATGCCACGTGCCGTTGGAAATCAATTTTCTGGGTATTCGCACCCATCGTTTTTACCCGCACGAAGAATTTTGGCGCATTGCGGGTGAAGAAGGCGCACCTGTGGTGTTCGGATTTGACGCACACGAAGTGGCGGACGCGTGCGACGACGAGTCGCGTGCCGAAGCGATGCGACTGGTGGATACCTATCATCTGAATCTGTTGGAACACGTCACTTTAAAACCTTTAAAATGACAAAAGCGGGACACTCGTTGTGAGTGTCCCGCTTTTCGTTTAGTACAAGTATCCGTACAAATTCGTACCGGTGGACTGTGCCCAGTCGTTGTGGCAGATGACACCTTCGGCAAACGGCACGATGGTTTCTTCCAGTTCGGGAATGGCGGAAACTTTACCGTCGCGATACTCAATCAAGGTATCCAAACAGTTTTGCATCCGCTGCATAAGTCCGCCGAGACGCGTATCCTGCACGTGGAAACCATGAGGCTTGTTTTCGGTGTACCATTGGGTACGGAACGCTTTGTAGAATGCACGTGTCAGGCGGATCATCTTTTTGTAATCCGCAATCACGGCATCAAGTTGCGCACGGTCTCCGCTTGCATACGCTTCACGCGTGTGGGTGCAGATGGTCACTTTCACCGCAAGCACCGCGCACAGTTTGGACAGCGTATCGAACAGATAACCATACTCCCCTGTCCGCTTCACCGCAAGATTCAGTCGGCGCGCCATGGACGCATACGAGGCGGCGTATTCCGCTTTTTCGGTATTCTGATATAACGAAGCAAAGCAGTCGGCATAGAGGAAATATTTCGACGGTGTAGGAACACCGTTTTTGACCTTTACGATTTGGTCGGGAATATCCAACAGCATGAAATCGTCGTATTTCATACCGGTCCACTCATAGAACTTCTGCTTGATATCGGCCAGTTTGGTGATTCCTTGCGCCGTACACGCCGCGTGGCACAAAGAGGGCAACACCGCATAAGAAGAGCATTCCGCACCGTTATCTCCCCACATGGTGAGGAACACGTCACGAACACCTCCTTCGGCACAAGCGCGCAACGCCGCTTGCGTGGCTTTGATGCCGTAATCGTTGTGCGGTGCAAAACCAACCCATTTCCACGCACCGCCGCCGAAGACAATCTTATCGGACAACTGCCGATGCCCTTTGATCATCGCATCGTAACGTTTCTTGTCGTGAGTGTAATAGTCCCAATACACCAGCGTGAGGTTTTCGGGAATGCGTTCGCTCACCGAACGATCGAACTTGGAAGACGTCTTATAATATTCACCGCCGTTGGCAAGAGCGAAGAACATATCGCTCCACATCATCGGTTTAAAATCGTATTTATCGGCAATCGCACACACACGTTGCAAGTGGGACAACAGAATGTCAAACCGATTTTGCGGACCGTGCTGATCGTAATATCGACCGCGGCCAAGCATGTGCGCTTCATCCATACCGATGTGGATCTTTTCGGTGCGAAAAGAGGCACGCAGCGACGAAAACATACGGTCGATCAAGTTGTACACATCCTCGTTGCCCACAAGGAAAATATTTTCGGTATCCCGCAGATCTCCGCGCCACCGCAGCAAGGCTGTCATATGCGCCAGCGTCTGCACGTTGGGCACCAATTCCACACCCTGCGAAAAAGCAAAATCGTCCATCTCCCGCAATTCTTCACGGGAATAGCGGCCGCGCAAATAACCGAAGAACGGCTCACCATCCACTTCATAGGTATCTTCCATGTACAGTTGCACCTGGTTATATCCCATTTTTGCCAACAAAGTAATAAATTTTTTCACCTGTTCCACCGTCATCACAGCATTACGGGAACAGTCGATCATCACACCGAAACGATCAAAGTTTTTCACACCAAACACCTCCGTTTATGACATGAGCGAGCGCTTACGGGCGCTCGCTCACGAATTATTAGCAAACGATATCGCGGGTATCGCGAGCGATCATCAATTCTTCGTTGGTGGGGATAACCAACACGCGCAGTTTCGCATCGCCGATGGACAGGTCGGTTTCGCAGCAGCCGTCACGCATGCAAGCCGCGTTGCGCTCTTCATCAATGTTCGCACCCATGAAGCGCAGGTTCTCCGCAATGCGCGCACGATAATGCGGGTTGTTTTCGCCGATACCGCCGGTGAACACAACCGCATCAATGCCACCCATCGCTGCCGCATACGCACCAATATACTTGGTGATCTGGTGCACCAGCATGCTTTCGATCAGCTGGCAACGTTTGTCGCCGTTACGGGCACCTTCTTCGATATCACGGTTGTCGCTGGTCTTCTGCGACACACCGAGGATACCCGACTTCTTGTTCATCACGGTATCCATCTCGTCGGGGGTGAGTCCCTCTTTCTTCATGATCAGCGGAACGATCGCCGGATCGATGGAGCCGCAACGGGTACCCATCATCAAACCTTCCAACGGGGTGGTACCCATGGAGGTGTCGTAGCACTTGCCGCCCTTCACCGCCGCCACGGACGAACCGTTGCCGAGGTGGCAGGTGACGATCTTCAATTCCTCTGCGGGACGGCCGAGAACCTCCGCCGCACGCATGGAAACGTAGCGGTGAGAAGTGCCATGGAAACCGTAGCGACGGATCTTGTACTTTTCGTAGTACTCATACGGCAGCGGGTAGAGATACGCATAGTCGGGCATAGTCTGATGGAAGCCCGTATCGAACACCGCAACCTGCGGCACGCCCTGCATGATCTCTTCACACGCTTCAATACCGATGAGGTTGGCAGGATTGTGCAAAGGCCCGAGTTCAAAGCAACGGCGCACCGCCGCCTTCACGTCCTCGTTCACCAACACCGAACCGGAAAATTCTTCGCCGCCATGCAGCACACGATGTCCCACCGCGCCGATCTCATCCATCGAACGGATCACGCCGATTTCGGGATCGGTCAGTTTGCTGATGACCAGTTTGATCGCCTCTTCGTGGTTGTTCATGTGAACGTCCACTTTGTACGCATCGCGGCCCGGCACCTGATATTTGAAATTGCCGCCTTCGATGCCGATGCGGTCGCACATGCCCTTGACCACCAAGGATTCGTCGGTCATATCGATCAACTGATATTTCAGCGACGAACTGCCCGCGTTGATAACCAAAATTTTCATTTTTTCATCGTCCTCTCACATATTTGGTTGATTTTCGTTTCCGTATGCGCTATACTATAGGAAACACACAGGAAATATAATAATACATTCCCTCTGAATTTGCAAGTGTTTTTCCGCAAAATCGTCCGAAAGGGTGGATATTTATGAAAATCGCCGGCATCGTGGCAGAATACAATCCGTTTCACAACGGCCACACCGATCATATCCGCATGACGCGCGATCCTCGTGCCGCCGACGCTTCGCACGTGGTGGCGGTAATGAGTGGTTCGTTCGTGCAACGCGGCGAACCCGCGCTGTTCCCCAAAAACGAACGGGTGCGTGCGGCACTCGCAGGCGGCGTGGACTTGGTGCTGGAACTTCCCTTGCCGTGGGTGCTGACTTCGGCGGAAGGATTCGCCTTCGGCGGTGTATCGTTACTGAACGCGCTGGGATGTGTGGACGTGCTGAGTTTCGGCAGCGAATGCGGCGATCTGGATGCGCTGGAAGAGGCCGCCGCCGTGATGGAAGATCCGCGCTATCTTTCCATCGTGCGCGGCCGTATGGAATACGGCGGCACGGCGGCAGAAGCATATCAGTTTGCCATGAAAGAAGTGGGCGGCACCTTAAGCGCCAAACTGCTTTCCACTCCCAACAACGTGCTCGGAATGGAATACATCAAGGCGCTGCGCCGTTTGAACTCCCCCATTCGGCCCTTTACCGTGCAGCGACAAGGGGCGGCACACGATGATGAATATCCCGTGGGACAAAGCGCCAGCGCAAGTTATCTGCGCCGCATGGCACAGGAAGGCCGCTTCAACAATGCCGCCGCCTTCATGCCGCGCGACTCCTTCGTGCTGTGCAGCGAAGCGATAACAAAAGGCCGCGCCCCCGCGGATGCCACCCGTAACGAACGCGCCATGCTGTTGAAGTTGCGGCGCATGAGTGCGGAACGTATGGCCACGCTGGCAGGCGTGAGCGAAGGACTGGAAAATCGCCTTTACAACACCGCCGCCACCGCCGCCAGCCTTTCTTCGTTGTTGGAAACGCTCAAAACCAAGCGCTATACTCACACCCGCTTGCAACGGTTGTTGTGGTCCGCCATGCTGGACATTCCAGCCGAATGGGCCGCCCGCACCCCGCCGTATATCCGCGTGTTGGGAATGAACGAACGCGGGCGGGAAATTCTGAACGCCGCCAAACACACCGTCACCTTACCGCTTGTCACCCGCGCCGCCCAAGCAGAGGCGCTCTCGGGGTTTGCGCGTGAGGTGTGGGAATGCGAATGCCGTGCCGCCGATTGGTACAGTTTCACACTTCCCACGCCCCTGCCGCGCGGCACCGAATATACCGACGGATTGGTGCGGATGGAGTAAACGTAAATCAAGCAACCGTGAGAATCGTATGGTTTCTCACGGCTGCTTTTTGTTTCCCATAACCGACGGATCAAAAGCAGTCCCTCTCATCGGTTTACGAGGGACTGTTTTTTTGCAAAATAGGCAAAAATTTCAAAATAACTATTGCAAATTTCACTATATTTTGGTATTCTATGATTAGCATTGTATGCGTATTAAACTACAGTTAAAGAGAGGTACGAGAAGAATGAGTTTGGACAAGATTATTCACATCCCCGATCTCGGCGACGTGGGACCCGACAGCGGTTTCCACCTGTTGTCGCAGACAGAGGATGGCCGTTTCGTCACCGGTAAGAACGGCGTTGTGGACATTGTGGCAACGGGCGACCAAAAGGTGGAATTTGTTTCCTTCGGCGATAAATCGCTCGCGTGCGTCAAGTCGGCGATCGCCTATCCGGTATATTATCCCGTGCTCCCCGTGTCGCTCGAGCGTCCCGTGGAAACCGTGTTGATGGATCTCGACGGTACCACCGTGCGCAGCGAAGAATTCTGGATCTGGATCATCCAGATGAGCATTGCCAGCTTGCTTGGCAACCCGAAGTTTGAACTGGAAGAGGCGGATATGCCGTTTGTTTCCGGTCACAGCGTGTCGGAGCACCTGCAGTACTGCATCGACAAATACTGCCCCGGTGCTTCCCTCGACAAGGCGCGTGACTACTACTTCGAGCACACCCATCGCGAGATGGAAGAGATCATGGCCGGTCGCGGTAAAGACGGTGCTTTCACCCCTACCGAGGGTGTGAAGGACTTCCTGCTCGAGTTGAAGTCCATGGGCGTGAAGCTCGGCCTCGTGACCTCCGGTCTGTACGAAAAGGCGTGGCCGGAAATTCTCTCCGCGTTCAAGACGCTGGGCATGGGCGATCCCAAAGATTTCTACGATGCCATCATCTCGGCCGGTTTCCCGCTGCGTAAGGGTTCGGTCGGCACGTTGGGCGAACTGTCGCCGAAACCGCATCCGTGGCTGTATTCCGAAACCTCCATCGTGGGCTTGGGCGCGGCATTCAGCAACCGCAACCGCGTAATCGGTATTGAAGACAGCGGTGCGGGTGCTTGCTCCGTGCGTCTCGCGGGTTACACCACCGTCGGTATCGCGGGCGGCAACATCGAAGAAAGCGGCACCAAAGCGGTGTGTAACTACTTCGAGCCGAACTTTACCGAGATCATGAAGATCATTAAGGGCGAGAAATAAAATTTACATACAAAGGAGAGTGTACCCATGGCAAACAAGAAGATCCAGTGCCACTTTATTTCCAACACGCACTGGGACCGTGAGTGGCGTTTCTCGGCACGCCGCACCCAGTATATGCTCGGTTATATGCTGGACATGTTGATGGATATCATGGAGAAGAATCCGGAATTCCGTCACTATCATCTGGACTCCCAGACCATGCCCGTGCAGGATTATCTGGAGATCTACCCCGAGAAGAAAGAGAAATTCAAGGAACTCGTGTCGACCGGTCGTATCGGTATCGGCCCGTGGTTCTGCCTGCCGGATGAATTCTCGGTCGGCGGCGAATCCTTGATCCGTAACCTGTTGCTCGGTCACAAGATCGGCAAGGAAATGGGCGGCATCAGTAAGACGGGGTATTCCCCGTTCGGCTGGGGTCAGATCTCGCAGCTGCCGCAGATCTATGCGGGCTTCGATATCCACTTTGCCTCTTTCTATCGCGGCTTGAACACCCACCAGGCCCCCACGTCCGAGTTCTTCTGGGAAAGCCCGGACGGCACTCGCATTTATGCGTCCCGTTTGGCACAGCGCCCCCGTTACAACATCTGGTACGTAGTGCAGCGTCCGGTGTATTTCAACCTCCCCAACGAAGGTCTGCGTGACTTTAAGTGGAACGACAACAACGGTATTTTCAAGTTCACCGACGAAAACTTCTGTGAACTGGACTATCAGTATGCTCACCCCTACTTCGAGTATCACAAAGAAAATATCAAAGAGCGCGGCGAACAGGCTCTGCGTGAGCAGGACGGCGAGTGGACCACCTCCCACCGTTTCTGGTCCGCCGGCCACGACTCCTCCTGCCCCGACATCCGCGAAGTGCAGATGATCAAAGATCTGAACGAAGCGTTGCCGGAAGCAGAAGTGTTCCACAGCACGCTGCGCGAAATGGAGCAGGGCATCATTGACGAGTTCGATCCCAACACCCGTGTGTTGAAGGGCGAAATGCGTCATCCCTACACCAAGGGCTCGGTGTCGGCTATGTTCGGCTGGATCATCTCCGCCCGTACCTACATCAAACAGGCGAACTTTGAAACCGAGCGTCAGATCCAGAACTATGCGGAACCGATGGCGGTGTTTGCTTCGCTGTGCGGCGCCCCCTATCCGCAGAACGTGATCGATCTGTCCTACAACTATCTGTTGCAGAACCACGGCCACGACTCCATCGGCGCTTGCGGCCGCGACATCATCTACGAAGATGTTATCTACCGTTTCCGTCAGTCCCGCGACCTCTCCGGTTGCGTGCTGGAGCGTGCGTTCATGGACGTGGCGGGCGATATCAACCTGCGTGACTGGAGCCGTGACAGCGCGGCGCTCGTGGTGTTCAACCCCGCGCCCTTCGTTCGCAGCGAAGTGGTGAAGGTCGTTCTGCAGATCCCTGCCGAGTGGCGCTGCGGTCAGTTTGAGATCCTCGACACCGACGGCAAGCGTTTGACCTATCAGATCTTGGCGGTGGATCGCAACAACGCTCAGATCATCCAGAACCCGAATGACGTAGCGAACGTGCTGCACACTCAGCAGTACACCATCATGCTCGAAGTGAAGAACATTCCTGCAATGGGTTATAAAGCGCTGAAAGTGCAGTGCATCCCGCACGAACGTGCAACCACCCCGATCACCATGCTCCGCGGCGTGCAGGCGATGGAGAACGAATTCCTCCGTGTCACCTTCAACGCGAACGGTACCTTCAATGTGGTTGACAAGGAGAACAACAAGACCTACAACGGCTTGAACTTCTTCAAGGATACTGCTGAAATCGGTGATCCGTGGCAACACATTCTGCCCGAAAACAACGAGATCTTTACCACCTTGAACTCCAATGCGAAGATCACGTTGGCCCATGACGGTCAGCTCGAAACCACCTTCCGCGTACAGATCGACTGGGCTCTGCCGGAAGGCCGCACGTTGGATGAAAAGTCGCGTTCGCCGCACCTCAACCCCTGCCAGATCGTAAGCCTTGTCACCCTGCGCAAGGGCTGCCGTTGGGTTGACGTGCAGACCACCGTGTTCAACAACTCCGAAGACCACTATCTGCAGGTTGGCTTCCCGACCGGCATCAAGTCGGAATATTCCTATGCGCAAGGTCAGTTCGACGTGTTGAAGCGTCAGATCGAAAAGCTCGACTACTCGCTCTTTGACGAGATCCCGATGAGTGAGCATCCGATGAACTCCTTCGTGGACGTGACCGACGGCAAATTCGGTGCGGCGTTGCTGAACGAAGGTCTGAAAGCGTACGAAGCGTCCGATGACGAAGACGGCACCGTGTACCTCACGCTGTTGCGTGCGTTCCCGCTGCGTATTTGCATCACCTCCGATATGCAGGATTACACCTGGGAAAAAGGTTCGCAATGTCTCGGCAAAAATGAGTTCCACTACGCGTTCATGCCGCACGCAGGCGACTGGGAGGAAGGCAACGTTTGGGGCGCTTCCGAGCAGTTCAACCTTGACTTCATCATGTGTCAGATCGCACCCACCGCACACGGCAAGAACGCCGAAACCCACTCCTTCCTGGAACTGGGCACCGAGCGTTTGAACGTGAGTGCCGTGAAGCGCGCCGAAGACGGCGACGGCTATGTGGTGCGTCTGTTCAACCCGTCGGATACACCGGTTCGTACCACCATCCGCTTGAACGGCGGCATGGCTCCGATCGAAACGGCGCAGTCCCCGGTGGAACGTCAGATGGCGGAATTCGAGCTGCCTGCCTACTCCGGCAAGAAGTGGGCCGCAGCGAAGTACGTGTCGCTGGAAGAGAAGGAGATCGCCGACCTGCCGATGGCAGAAGACGGTACCGTCGAATTTGAAATCACCGGCAAGAAGATCTACACCATCAAGTTCTTCGGCTAAACTGCAATGCAAGGGGCGTGACTACGGTCACGCCCCTTTTCTTTCGCAAAAAAGGAACTCATCCCGCAGGACGAGTTCCTTTTTCATATCAACGCATTGTGCACGTCTTCTTCAAAGTGACTCGCGGTATGTGTACCCGCGCCGCCGTTGTGCAAGGAGTTTTTCATATACACCGCGACAATGCGGTTTTCGGGATCCACCCAGAAGTGAGTTCCGTATGCCCCACTCCATCCAAAACTGCCGTGCGGCAGAATACCGTACTCTTCGCCACGGATCACCCGCACACCGAGTCCCCACGGCTGTGATCCGGGATTGGCATCAAAAGAGAGTTGCGGTGTCGCCATTTCGTGCACCGACACTTCACTCATCACCCGCTGCCCATTGTATACCCCGCCGTTTTGTAACATCTGCGCAAATTTAATGTAATCGGACGCGGTAGAATACATCCCCGCACAACCGAGAAAATGGGTGGACGGATATTTGCCATACCACCCTTTTTTCATAGGTACGGTTACAGGCTTGCCGTCCACGTGATTGTGCATCGGCACTATGCGGCTCCATTGTTCATCCGACAACAAATAGGTGGTATCCACCATATCGCATGGTTCGAAGATCGCACGGGTAACAAATGACAAATAGTCCTCTCCCGTCACCTGCTCCAACATGCGTACCAACACGTCCCACGCAATCGTCGCGCTGTACCCTTGCGATTCGCCGGGTTGGAACGAAAGCGGCATGGTGGCACACACCGCAATGGAGTTTTCAAGTGTGCGGCATTCCTCTTCGGTCATCGCATTTAAACGCTCACCCAAATTGTCGTAATAACTGTACCCGGAAGAATGAGCCAACAACAGGCGCGGCGTAATCTTTCGGCGAGCCGGCTCATACCCGATCACCTCGCCCTTTTCGTTTTTCAACGCCACCACAGGGTTCGCAAAAGCGGGATAATAATTCTCGATTGGCTCATCGATCGACAGCAATCCGCGCTCTGCTGCAATCAATGTGGCTACTGCGGTGATCGGCTTGGTCATGGATGCCACACGAAACACCGTCTTATCATCGGCGTTGCCGAATGATTCGTTGAGCACCTCGCACCCATTCTGCCACACGGTGAGTGACACATTGTCCACCCACCCGTTTGCGATATCTTCTGTTATGTGACGAAACACGTTTTCGCGCAGTTTTGCTTGATCTAAAAATCGCATTTTCTCACCCCGCATTGTTACCACAGTATAACATACACTATTTCAAAAAACAAGCACTGCGACAAAGAGAAATCAACTTCCACATTACCTTCGTTATAGCCCTTTTAGGATATATGCGGAGAACTTCTCCCCGTGTTCGCGCGGCGAAATCGCTGCTTTTTGCGAAAAATGGTGCCGTAAAAGACCGCTTTTACATATACAACGATCAGAAGTACAATGAAGATAATCTATAAAGTCAAGAGATCGCGTTTTATGGATGTATTGAAGTTTGACCTGTCCCAAAAAAAGGCGGCACGTTCAAGCTGCTCAACGCGGTGAACAACGCCCCCTCCCTCACGCTGACGCTGAAATCAAGCAGCGTCTTGCTGATTCGGGAAAAGTAAAAAAGCACAAGAAAAAGCCGCTGTTCCAATGTGTGGAACAGCGGCTTTTTCATTTGTCTTTACGTTGAGAATTGCGTAATCTTCCCAACTGCGTATTGCAGGATCAGCCGCGCATCGGTCGAATCGATTTTGCCGTTGCCGTCCACATTCGCGGCATCCAAGCTACTGAGGTAATCGATCTTCCCCACGGCATACTGTAACACCAAACGTGCGTCGGTGGAATCAATTCTGCCATCGTTGTTTACGTCACCGAGCAACGCGTTGTTCGGGTCTACGTTTCGACCGATGGAACTCTGCTCGCTGCGGGTAATGTAGAAATAATCCACCGAAAAATCCGTTTCGTTTTCGGTCGAATCGATCGGTGTGGACAAAGCGGCAAGCCAAAAGCCCGTGACCGTGTTTTCCTTTCCTTGGAAAGCAGCGGACATCGCCGTGGTGTCACCTTTTGCAATCACACGACTGCTATCATCCAGCAGATACACCGTCACCGTCTTATTTGCGGCGTTACGGGCATCCACTTCCACCGCCAGACGGTAATCGGTGCCAAAGGCAATCGTCGCAATCACAGCGCCCGTTTGGTCGAGCACCTTGCCGTCCGGGCGAATACCGACGATCTTCTGGTTTTTTGTGGCGGCATTGGAAAGATACAAATAGACCTCGCTGTCATCTGTGTCACGCATTTTGGCAATATTGATGCGCCATTCCAAACGGTAGAGGTCATTGGCCGAACCGCTATCCAATGCGAACGGCATGGCTTTCTTTTCGTTCTGTCCCGTTTTAATGCCGTTCACTAACTGCGACAAATCCAGTCGCACTCGCACCGCACCGCGACGAATAGAAATGTTTTTCGCGTAATCCACTTGGAACGTGGAACTTTCCGTAAACTCATAGGTGTTAAAGGATTCCGAGAAAACGAGTTCGGAATCGTCAGTAAAAGTCGCGTTTTCCGGTACCGAACGGTAATTCACACGAAGTTGCGCATTTTTGAAGCTGCCGATTCCCTCGATGGCGGCGGGCTCGCTTGCATAAAGCGCTCCGTTCCAGAACACACGGTCACGATTTGCTTCGGTGATAGGAGGATTACCTCCGAGATTCCAAGAGGCGGCATTCAAAAGAAGCGTTCCGTTCTTTCCCATCTTGAACAGATCGCACAGGTTGGTGCTGATCTGCATATTGTTCAGTTGCAACGTGCCGTCTTCCACGCAAGCGCTTGCCGCAGGATTCTCACCAAACACGCATAAGTTCGTAAATACCACACGGCTGCCTGCGCCTTTGTGCATCCAAATATCGTACACCTCTTGTTCTGAAACATGGTGACGATCGTAGCCACAGAAGGTGGTGTTGAGGAACGTGACCTTTTCTGCCGCATAGATATCCGCACAGACGGTGGTGTGATCCGCCGCAAAACCGATAAAGCGTGCACTTGCTGCTTCGCCGTTCTCCTCCACCAGTTGAACAGCCGCATAGCCGGCGTAGTTAAAGCAATTATATACCAACTCATCATTCACGCTGCCGAGTTCCAACATCACCGCATGAGCATTGAACTGCTCGTGCATGGGAACAAGAAAATGCTCTGTCAAAACCTTTTCTCCGACAGACGGCCACGCACCCCACAGAAAGCTGTACGCTTGATAAATCGCGTTGTAATTGAACTGATAATTGCGGATAACGCCGCCGTATGCACCGTTCCCAACCGTGATCGCGCGGTTGTAAAAATGGCCGGCTAACGCATCGATATAATGGTTATTACAGCGATTGGTCTTGAGATCCACTCCGTTCCAACCGTTCTGCACACTAACGCTGATGATGTAAATGTCACGCCCTTGACCGCGAACAAGATACGGATAGGAGATAAATTCAAAGTCGTAACTGCCGTCTGCATTTACCGTGTAATTACGCGTCTGCTCAGGGTAGTTGACTACCACACCGCGCAAGCCGCTGCCTGCTTGCATGTTGATAGTTGCCTGGCTGTTTTCATTTCCGCGACGATACACCTGTAAAAGCGTGCCGCCGTACTGTGGAATGGTGCCGATGTCCTGCGCACCCCGTAATTCCACCCCGGTGGGGATCACAAGGCTGCCGTCGATACGGTAACGTCCTGCGGGCAAATATACCAATCCGCCACCGACATTCCCCGCCTGCGTAAGCCACGTCTGCAGTCCCTCGGTCACATCGGTCATACCACTCCCATCCAAACCGCTTACCGCAAAGAAAGCGTCGGTCGCAGGGCCTTTGGTAAGCGGCGCCGCTTCTTCGGGGGTAACAGAGGCAACCTCGTCGATCTCCATGGGATTCTTATCGTAACTCAACGGACAGCGACCGCGATTTTCGCACACAATCTCTCTGCCGTTTTTATCGGTATTCCCCACCAGTACCGCACCGCACGCGTTGTAATCCAGCACCACATGCGGAGCCGCGGTCATAAATTCGGTGTTTGCAATCAGAAGCGTCGCATCTTCCATGACCACGGCACCCTTGCGGACAACACACTCCACCAATTGCAAACGCAAAACACCTTGGTGAAAAACCGCCCACTCGGCAGAAATATCTACGTTATACAGTTTAAGGCTACCGCCTGTCCCTTTGTGTTCATCCGGCATGTACAAGCCGTATTCACAATCGGTAATTACCGAATCGGAGATCATCATGCCCATGCTGCTGACACCGTAAGCCATCACAGCATATCGACAATCTTCAAGGTAAAGTCCGTGACATGAACCGTTCGGATAATATCCGTCTCGCAAAAGGCAGGTATCAAAACAAATGCCGATGTTATAGCCGCGTATGTCAGCGAAGTATGTATAAGAGAAATCCAGGCGACGCAAGATCATGCCGATAGCGTAATAGTAAAGCCACTCACGCAACGCCGCCCGTTCCGCTTCTTTGCTCGGCGCGCCCGACAAGCCGGAATTCTCCCAATACGCGGCCGCAAAATGAATCTCTTCGTTACGTGCAATATCGATAATGTTATCCACGTCCAAACCGATCCATAGCGGCGTACCGTAGATGTTATACACATTCGGGCAGTTTCCGCCGACCATTCCCACCGCTATATAGGAATTGACAAAGGTGGCGTTTCGTACAAAGGCGTAATGCGACATCGATACGGTAGGCGGATAAGCGGTAACGTTCGTGGCACTTTGCTCCGGATACCAGAACGTCACGTTTTCAAGCAACGTGTGGTGCTGCATGGTGAAAAACGGGGTGCCTCCCTCTTCCCCTTTGCCGCTGTACACCTTAAAGATCGTACCTTCGATTTTGGGGTTTTCATCGGGATTTTTCCATTCCCCTATAACACTTACACCGTTCGGTATCACCAACGAACTACGGAAGGAATACTCCCCCGCCGGCACGAACAGCGTGCCGCCGCCCGCCTTTTGCAAACCGTTCAACAGACTCTCAAAGATGATGGTATAATCCTCCAAACCGGTCTCGGGATCAATCGCCGACAGACCGTGGGACTCCATATACTCCTTCACGTTGTATCCCGCCACGGTAAGGGGGGCTTCATAGCCTTCGGCAAAATCCACCGTTTTCCATACCGGCTCATCCGGTATGAAAGATCCATCGCCCAGCGGAAGTTCCTCTGTTGTGGGAGCTTCCTTTGTCGTGTCCACCAGATAAAAATTACACATTTTTAGCGTGACCATCTGACCGATAACCTCTGCCATCGTGGGCGAGTTGGCATAAATACGGAAATAGTTCACCGCCGTGGGATCGAACACGGTGTCACCTGCGGTGTTGGTATAGTTGGTAAATCCGCTGAGTGGTAATACCACACGTTTCCACGTATCGCGCTTAAACACCACACCACCAAGCGAACGGGATACCTCCTCACGATCGTAGGTGCCACCGCTTGCGAACTCGATTTGCCCGTACAACCTACCGTTTTCCAAAAGGCTCACAATTTCTTCATTTCCCGTGGTATATATGTCAAACTGCAATGCCAATGTGTTTTGGTCTTTATCGGTGGAATAGCCCCACTCGGTAAAATCCAACGGATCAAAATTGATGCCACTCGACGAGAACAGCACACCGCTTCCGCTGACGGTAGACGCCACAGATATCTTATACTTCAGTTCTTGCAAAAGATAACTATCGTTTTTTTCCCCTTCCGCAAAGGAGATCGGCCACGCGGACAGTATCGGAAGCAAGAGGCATATACACAAAAGCACGGCTAACACTTTCCGTTTCATTGTTTTCATCCTTTCCGAACGGAATTTTTCTTTCCATAGAACCTAAAATGCGCAGCATCTGCTACGCATTTTAGGTAAGAAAGAAAGGCAATATGGAGAAGAACTCCGATTAAAGATCTTATTTTTTCGGGAACTCTTTGATCTTTCCGACTGCCAACTGCAAAATCAATCGGGCATCGGTGGAATCCACCTTGTTGTTGCCGTCTACATCTGCCATGGCAACATCCAACGCCGAGGCGTTGATCTTACCGACCGCGTACTGGAGCACCAAGCGAGCATCGGTGGAATCCACCTTGTCGTTGTCGTCCACGTTACCGAGTGTACCGATCGGCTGCACACACGGGATTACTTCGGTCTTGGTTGCGGAGCAACCCTTGTTTTCACAGGTGTAGGTGAGTTCACCCTCCGTATCCTCGGTCGGATCACGCGTGATGATACCCTCATCCCACTTGTGCTCCTTCATTCCGATGATCTCACCTTTCTCCATCATCACATCACACACAATGCAGTATATATCACCGGTGTAGCCATCTTCATAGCAGGTGGGAACCTTTTCTCCGCGCACCTCGGTGCCGTGCTTCGACACATACTCGCCATCGGCCAGCAGAGAATTGCAATCCACACAATACGTATCGCCGGTGTAGCCGCCCTCGTAGCAAGTGGCCTCCACCACATTCTTCTGCACCGTCTCGCCACCATGATCGCACACCACAAGATTCTCTCTTGCCGCCTTTAACAACGCCACAGCCTCGGCAATCGCTTCCTCCGTTGCCATTGGATCGGCGGCAACCTCATCGGTCGCGGCAACCGCTTCCTTCCACGCAGCAACACTTTCGAGCGTCATGCCTTCGGTTGCGGTGTTGCGCAAGTCGTTCAACTCGGTTTTATCGGCAATCACAAACACCTCAACACTTGCCAACTGATAGCACACATCCTCATTCGTATTCTTGACACGAATGGACCCCTTGCTTGCCAATTCATTATTCAGTACAGCATCCTCCACGATCACAAACACCTCGTTATCGGTCACCGGTGTCAGCATGTTGCAAAAGATATCGGCCGAAGCACTCACATCGGCGCGCCGTGCCTTTTGGTAGGACCAATCCAGAACTTGCACATTGGCATTCTCCTTGAAACGGAAACGGATTGCTACCGGTTTGGTGCCGCCTTCCCCCACCTTGGCATTGGTTACGGTGAGGTAAAAATAATGTGTATCCTCCGCATGCACCACATCCGGCACCTCCGTGATGTCGGTGAGCACCATGCCACGGAAGAGATTCGCTTTGTAATCAGGATAATAGGGGTTTTCCTGCACATCGAACAGATAAAAATCGTGCTCACCTTCCGGTGTTTCGGGCATCGGAGGCAGGTCGGATGCATCGTAAATGGTGATGGAACGAATGTAGCCGAAACCGGCCGATTGGTTCAAGATCTGAATTCGTTCACCGTTCACAAGCGCGAGTGCGTGAGCCTTGGTATCAAACGCAGTTTCTTCGAGCCCTTTATCCACCGAATTATCCGCATATCGCACCTGGTTGTCGCCGAGGTAGGTAACGCCGGAACCGATGGTATAC
>JAZSHJ010000132.1:0-9770 GCA_045533175.1 Acutalibacteraceae bacterium | reverse complement strand
GCCATCTCGGCGACTTTATTCCCGACGACGACGCACCCGCCCCGGCAGATGCCGCATCCCACACCTTGTTGCGCGAACAGTTGAGCGAAGTGCTCTCCACCCTCACCCCGCGTGAAGCGAAGGTGTTGCAGTTGCGTTTCGGTTTGGAAGACGGCCGTCCGCGCACCCTTGAAGAGGTCGGCAAGGAATTTGACGTTACCCGTGAGCGTATTCGTCAGATCGAAGCGAAAGCGCTTCGCAAACTGCGTCATCCCAGCCGCAGTAAGAAACTGAAAGATTTCTTGGATTAAGGTGTTTTTATGCATATCAACTTGGAATCGGATTACGCGGTGCGCATCGTGCATCACATGGTGCATCTGGGCGGGCGGTGCGATGCCCGCACGGTGGCGGAAGCCACGGGCGTGTCCTTGCGTTTTGCGTTGAAGATCATGGGCAAACTGGTGGCGGCAGGTGTGGTGCTTTCCTTCAAAGGGGCACACGGCGGTTATGAATTGGCGCGTCCTGCCGCCGAGATCACCTTGCGGCAGGTCATCGAAGCGGTGGAAGGGCCGTATCGTTTCAGCCGCTGTGCGGACGGCGGATACACCTGCACCCACACGGCGGCGGGTGTTTGCCCGTTCTATTCGGTGTTTGATGAAGTAACCCGCACGGTGGTGGAAAAATTGGACACCATCACCTTCGACCGTATCGGAAAGGAATAAACGGGAGTATGGCTATGCTGTCTGCCCACCGTGTGGGCAAACAGTTCGGAGAACGCACCTTGTTTTCCGGATTGAGTTTTGAAATAAATGAACATGACAAGGTGGGCTTGGTCGGCGAAAACGGCTGTGGCAAGACCACCTTGTTTCGCATGCTCACAGGGGAATACTCCATTGATGAAGGGGACGTGGTGTTTGCCAAAACCGCCCGTGTGGGATATTTGGAACAACACGCCTGTTCGGGGGAAGAACACACCCTGTGGGATGAAGTGGAAGCGGTGTTCGCCCCCGTGATCGCGGTGGAAAAGGAATTGGCCGCGGTGACACTTCGCTTGCAAGGCCACGCGGCGGGGGACGCCGCGTTGATCGAACGTCAACACCGCTTACAAGAGGAGTTTGACCGCTTGGGCGGTGCCTATTACAAAAGCCGTGTGCGATCCACGTTGCTGGGGCTTGGATTTCCCGAAACCGCTTTTTCGCAACCGGTCTCCTCGCTGTCGGGCGGGCAAAAATCCAAAGCGGCCATGGGGCGGTTGCTGTTGTCCGAAGCGAACGTGCTGTTGCTGGACGAGCCGACCAACCATCTGGACATCACGGCGGTGGAATGGTTGGAAGAGTTTTTGCGTAACTATCCGGGCACGGTGGTGGTGATCTCGCACGACCGTTACTTTTTGGACCGTGTGACCACCCGCACGTTGGAGATTGCAAACGGACGGCTGTATGCCACAAACGGCAATTATTCCGCCCATCGTGCCGCCCGCGACAAGGATAAAGAGGTGGAAGCCCACCATTACAAAACGCAGATGCGGGCGATTCACAAACTGGAAGACAACATCACGTTGCTGAAAAGTTGGAATCGCGAAAAAAGCATCCGTGCCGCCGAAAGCCGCGAAAAGCGGTTGGAACGTCTGCGCGCGGAATTGACCGTTCCCGAAAGCGAACGTGAAAGCATCCGCTTTGATTTCACCGCTGAACAGGTGAGTGGCAACGAGGTGTTGAACGCGGGGGATATCGCGATGGGATTCGACGGTCGCCTGCTGTTTAAAAACGCCGAATTGCACATTCGCCGCGGTGAACGCGTGTTTTTGATCGGGCCGAACGGTTGCGGCAAAACAACATTGCTGAAAATTCTGGCCGATCGTTTGACTCCCAAAAGCGGCTACGTGTTGCCGGGCGCGAAGGTGCGCATCGGATATTACGATCAAACGCAAGCGGGCTTGGATGACCGTAACATGGTGATCGATGAGATCTGGGACAGTTACCCCCGCCTCAGCCAAACCGAGGTGCGCAACGCATTGGCGGCATTTTTGTTCCGTGGGGACGATGTGTTCGCCGAAGTGGGAAAACTTTCGGGCGGGGAACGCGCCCGCATTTTGTTGCTTAAACTGATGTTGGCACGGGACAATTTCCTTCTGTTGGACGAACCGACCAACCACTTGGACATCACCTCCTGTGAAGCGTTGGAAGCGGCGCTTTCGGGATATGACGGCACGGTGCTGATCGTGTCGCACGATCGCTATTTTATCGATCGGTTGGCCACCCGTGTGGTGCGCCTCACCGAGGAAGGGTGCGAATCTTTCCTTGGCGGATACACGGACTATCTTGAAAAATTCACCGCCCGTGCCGCCGAAACGGCCGTTGCGGCGCCGCCGAAGGAGAATGCATACAAACAGCGCAAAGAAGCCCAATCGGCCCGTCGCAAACAGCAAACGCGGCTTGTACGTTGCGAAGAGGCCATTGCCGAAACAGAGGCAGAGGCCGCCGCATTGCAGGAACAGATGAACACACCCGAGGTGGCCACCGATTACGCGCGCTTGGCGGACGTGACTGCCGCGTGGGAAGAAACAAACCGTCGTTTGGATGAATTGATGGCGGAATGGGAAACGCTGCAATTGGCGTTGGAATCGGAATAAAAATGCGAAAAAAGGTAGACAGCCGCACCAAAATGTGGTAAACTACTATATTATCGCGTGACTTAATGAGGTGAGCAGATGGAAAAATGGGATCTTTTGGATGCCCAAGGCAACGCCACGGGACGCACCATTACCCGCGGTGAACGGTTAATGGCGGGGCAGTATCACTTGGTGGTACACATTTGGATCGTGGACAGTCGCGGCCGCCTGCTCATTCAAAAACGCGCGCCTACCCTGCGGTTGATGCCGGGTGTCTGGGCAGCCACGGGTGGCTCGGCTGTGTCGGGCGAGGTGTCGTCGGATGCTGCCCGCCGTGAATTGGCGGAGGAACTGGGCATTCTCACCTATCCGAACGAGCTTGAATATCTCGGGCGGTTGCGCCGCCGCAACTCCCATTGTGATTTGTGGCTGCTCCGTTCAGACGTGGCGGAGGAAGCGCTTCATCTGCAAAAAGAAGAGGTGGCCCGCGCCATGTGGGTGACGTGGGACGAATTGATGGATATGGTGCATCAGCGCCGTTATCACAACTACGGTCGCCAGTATTTTGCGTGGTTGCGCCGCCACATTTACGGAGAGGAAGGGGAACCGCGTGAAGATTAAGCGGTTTTTGAATCGATTTGTAAAAAAAGAAGCATTGACAGACGAGCAAACCGCCCGTTTCGCGTACGGCCAAGTCGCGGGATGGGTTGGGCTTGGTGCCAATGTTTTTTTGTTTATCGTGAAGGTACTTGCCGGTGTGCTTTCGGGAAGCGTGTCCATTTTGGCGGATGCATTCAACAACCTGTCGGATGCGGGTTCGTCGCTGGTGGCGTTGGTGGGCTTTCGGCTGTCCTCCGCCCCGCCCGACCGTGAGCATCCCTTCGGCCACGGGCGGATGGAATATCTGTCTGCCATGGCGGTGGCGGCACTCATTATGGTGGCGGGCGTGGAATTGATGAAATCCGCGGTGGATAAGATGGTAAATCCCGCCGTGCCGCGCTGGCAATGGTTGCCGGTGGCCATTTTGGCGGCGGCGATCCTTGTGAAAGGCGGCATGGCGTGGTTCTATCGCCGTGTGGATAAATTGGTGGATTCGCAAACCTTGCGTGCCGCCGCCACCGACAGCCGCAACGATATCCTTTGCACCGCGTTGGTGTTGGTTTCCACCGTGGTGGGCGGCCTTTACGGTGTGGCGGTGGATGGCTACGTGGGCGCGGCGGTCGCGTTGTTTGTTATGTGGTCCGGCTTTTCGGTGATGCGGGAAACGGTGTCGCCCCTGCTTGGTCAAGCCCCCGATCCCGCCTTGGTGCAAGGGGTGAAGGAACGGGTGCTGTCCTATGACGGCATTGTGGGGGTACACGATCTGATCGTGCACAATTACGGCCCGGGACGCCTCGTGTTGTCGCTTCACGCGGAAGTGCCGTGTGAAGGGGACATGATGAAAAGCCATGACTTAATTGATCGCATTGAACGGGATCTGGCGGATACCTACCGTGCGGTGGTGTGCATCCACATGGATCCCGTGGATACGGCGGATGAACGGGTGGGGCAGTTGCGTATGCTCACGCAAACGATAGCCGAAGACGTGGACAAAAGCCTTACCTTACACGATTTTCGCGTAGTATTTGGGGACACTCACACCAATTTGATCTTCGATTTGGTGGTGCCGTTTCAGCACAAAGCGCCTGCCGATACCGTGCGAGAGATCGAACGTCGCCTGCAAACGGTGGATCCGCATTTGTGCGTGGTTGCCACGGTGGAGCACGAGTTTGGATAAGAGGTGACAGTATGGCATATTACTTGGTATACAACGGGTTTTGGAACCCTACCGAATGGCCGCCCTCGGCGGTGGCGTTGGCCGCGGCCGCGAAGGCACAGGGCATAACGCTGCAGGTCACCCCCAACACGGAGTGGATCGCGCAATACAGCAGCGAAGGCACCGCGGTGGCCGGCCCGCACGGCAGGCTGAAAGCGGGGGATACCGTGCTGTTTTGGGATAAGGACACCCGCCTGGCTCACGCGATGGAAGCGGTGGGTGCGCGGCTGTTCAACACCGCTTCGGCGATCGAATTGTGCGACGATAAGCTGAAAACCCACGCAGTACTGGCCCGCGCGGGATTACCCATGCCGCGCACCTTGGCCGCGCCGATGACCTATGTGGAAAACGATGCGACGGGTTGCGCCGCGTTTTGGGACACGGCAGAAAAAGAACTCGGGTTTCCCATGGTGGTGAAGGAGTGTTTCGGTTCGCTGGGCGGGCAGGTGTATTTGGTGGGCGATCGCACCGCGTTGAAGGAACGCACCCTTTCCATGGGGGCAAAACCCTTTTTGGTGCAGGAGTTCATCGCCGCAACGGCGGGGGACGACAAACGTTTGTACGTGGTGGGTGATCGCGTAGCGGCGGCAATGCACCGCCATTCCGACAGCGATTTTCGCGCTAATATCGAACACGGCGGCGAAGGGTGGGCATATACCCCCACCGCCCGCGAATGTGAATTGGCGCTGGCCGCCTGCCGTGTGTTGGGATTGGATCACGGCGGGGTGGATATTTTGGACAGCGAGAACGGCCCGCTGTTGTGTGAAGTGAATTCCAATGCCCACATGGCGGGCATCACCGCCTGTACGGGGGTGGATGTGGCGGCCGAGATCATCCGTTACGTGAAAAACGCGACCGTAGGATATGAGGTGTTTTGAATGAGTCAAAAAGGAAAAGAGGCCCGCGCGCTGTTCGAGCAAGGGTATAACTGTGCACAGGCGGTAGCGGGTGCGTTTGCCGCCGAAATGGGGTTGTCGCAGGAAACGGCGGTGCGCATGGTGTCGCCGTTCGGCGGCGGTATGGGACGCTTGCGTGAAGTGTGCGGCGCATTCTCGGGCGCGTTGTTTGTGATGGGCGTGTTATATGGTTACAATGACGCGCAGGCAAACGAGCAAAAGGCGCAGTTGTATAAAGACGTGCAGGCGCTTGCGGCACAATTCACCGAGAAAAACGGTTCCATCATCTGCCGCGATTTGTTGGGGTTGCGCGCGGGAGCGTCCGAACCGCAACCGGCCGCCCGCACCCCGCAATATTATCACGATCGTCGGTGCAGCGACGCGGTGGAATCCGCTGCCACGTTAATGGAAGGGTTTATTGCCGCGCATCCGCAGATGTAAAATGACCGTGTGCCTCTCCTGATCGGGAGAGGCACTTTTTGATAGGGCGAAAATCCGTGTATTACGGGAGTTTTCTTTGTTTTTTTTGTTTTCGACAAATTTCTGCTTGATTTCTTTCCCGATAAATGATACACTTAACCTGCGACACAATCTGAATAAATCCCACACAGCACAAAGTAACATTTTTACCTCCCGGTAAAAATGCGCGCTCTACTCATGTGCTCTTTGGGCTGTTTGGGGAAAGATTGTGTCGCAACAATTGAGCTGTGCGTTTTTCGGCGTGCGGCGCAAGCTGTGCGCTTTTTTTATTTCTTTGGGGAGGGCAAACGACATGAAACAACCGCAATACGCCGTGCGGCGCAAAACCGACAAATTGGGGCGATTGGTCATCCCGCACGACATGCGCGCGATGTACGGCATTGAACCGAACAAAGAGGCAACGTTACTTCCGCAAAAGAACGGGATACTTATTCTGCTGCCCCAAGAAAAAGAGGATATTTCGGGAACGTAAAAAAACGCGTATGTGACAAGAAGTCACATACGCGTTTTTTTAGCATTTCTCTCAAGGGGAAGCCTTGGTTATCCCACCGTGATGTTAAAGGTGTTTTCGTAGTCGCAGCCCGGAGCCAAATGTACCATCAACTGCTTTTGTTCCAGATCGTCCACCTCGCCGTCATAGGACGGGACGCTGTACCACGGTTCAATGCAGATGTACGGCGCATCGGTGCGCGGCTTGTGCCAGAAGCCCAATGCGTTCATGTCGGGATAGTACAGATGCACGAACTTGTCGCTCTTTTTGGAACGCAGGGTGACACCGTCGCTCATATAGGTGAGGAAGATGGCGTCCACGCTGAACAGGTCGTGGCGAAGCGGCAGACGGCAACCGTCCTCCAACGGGAAGGGACGGCGATAGCCCGTGTCAAAACAGGTGTCGCTCATCACCACCAGTTGCGGTTGTTTATCTGTGTCGAATTCCACAAAGTAATCCTCAAAGGTTTCGCCTTTGGTAAGCGGCACGTTGAATCCGGGATGTCCGCCCACCGCAAAGATGAGGTCTTTGGTGTCGGTATTTTCCACCACAAAGGTATGATGCACCGTCTGCGCTTCCAATTCGTAACCGATCACGATACGAAAACGGAAGGGATACTGTGCGAGCGTTTCCTCGTTTTCGGTCAGTTCAAACGCCAGCGAAGTTTCGGTCTGCTCCACCACGCGGGTTTCGGCGCGGCGCAAAAAGCCGTGCAGATTCATCTCATAGGTTTCGCCTTTGTAGGTGTATTTCCCTTCAAACAGGCGGCCGCAGATGGGGAAAAGGTTGTAAGCACGCCCTGTCCAGTAGGCTTCGTCCCCTTGCCACAGATATTCGCATCCGTCGGCCTTGGTTTTGATGGACCACAATTCCGCGCCAAGGGAGTTCACTTGCACCTGTACGCGTTCGTTTTCGATGGTATAGATCATGGCACGCTCCTCCTTAATACTTGCCGTCCGAACCGAACAGACGAATCTTTTCCATCACCGTCTGCTTGATGTATTCCACCTTGCGGTTGCGGATGTCCAAATACGCGAGGCCGTCCTTCAAGCCGTCCTCCATCGCGCGGTTGCCCGCCAAGCACAGGTCGGTGAAGATGTTGACCTTCGCAATGCCTTCACGGATGGTGTTGCGAAAATCGTCATCCGACAAACCCGAACCGCCGTGCAATACCAGCGGTGTGTCCAAAGCGGCTCGGATCTCTTTGAGTCGCTGAATGTCCAGTTTCGGGGCGGTTTTGTACGCACCGTGTGCCGTGCCGATGGCCACCGCCAATGCATCCACACCCGTTTCACGCACGAATTCCACCGCCTCGGCGGGGGTGGTGTATTGATCGGAGGTTTCGTTGTCGCCGCTGTCTGCCTGTCCCACGTGGCCGATCTCGCCTTCCACGGTAACACCCATGGAATGGGCGATCTTCACCATTTCGCGGGTGTTTTCAAAGTTCTTCGCGGGATCGCCGGCCGAACCGTCGAACATAATGCTGGAAAATCCGAGTTTCAACGCTTCGATGCAACGGTCAAAGGTGAGACCGTGATCGTAATGCACCACCACCGGTACGGTGGCACGTTTGGCCGCCGCGAGGATGGACGGGGCAATGAGTTTCAATTCGCCCGCAGGCAACAGCACTTCCGCCGTGCCGATGACGATGGGGGAGCGAAGTTCCTCCGCCGCCGCAATGGCGGCTTCCAGCATATCGGTATCGGTGGTGTTGAACAAACCCACGCCGTAATGGTTCTTTTGGGCGTCTTTCAAAACGTCATTCAAATTCACTAACATAATTCTTATTCCTCCACTTCGGGTGCCCGCACAATGCGGGTGTCGGTAAAGATATCGGTTTCATCGGTGCTGCGGGTGGAAAACTCCGACACCACGGCGCCTTCGGGACCGGCTTGGAACCAATGCCAGGTTTCGGGATAGATGGTATACTGTTCGCCCGGGTTCAACACGATCTCGTGGAATACGGTGACGTCAGACGGCGGCAACTTGCCTTGGATATCTTCTTTCTTACCGTCCCCCGTAACGTACAAAAACACCTTGCCCCAGCGGCAACGAAAGGTTTCTTCTTTCCCCTGCATGCCGTAACTCGGCACGTGCTTGTGTTCGGGGCAAGTCTGATAAGGGGTGAGCACCATTTCCTTCGCACACACGCGCTCGGTGTTGATGTACACCAGCAGTTGCAAGCCGAGATCTTCCACGATGTCCAAACCGAAATCCGCCACTTCGATGGATTGCTTTTCCTTTTCGGTCAGCACGATGCCCGCTTTTTCATAGTACGCCAGCGCTTTTTGCACTTGCGCGTCGTAGGTTGCCTTTTTCATAACGTAACCCTCCCGTATTTTTCTTCCATTTTGAGCACTTCGTTTTTCGGACGCATACCGTCCACCGAGTTGTCCGCAAACAGATTGCACGCTGCGGCGGCCGAAGCAAAACGCAACAACGCTTCGTCGCTGTAACCGTTATACAACCCATACAAACAACCTGCGCAATAGGCATCGCCCGCACCCACGCTGCCGCGGATCTCTTCGGCGGGAATTTTGAGCGAGGGCACCACGGTGAACGCACCGCTTGCCACATCCAAACAAAAACCTGCTTGCTTGCAATGCACGATGATCTTTTCCTTCACACCGTATTTTGCCAGATTTTCCATGGCGGCGCGGATGTTATCCACCAACGGACGTCCTTCGCTGTCGCACGCTTCAAAGCCGTCGATGCTGCAACATTCAATTTCGTTCATGATGGCGTAGTTGCAATATTTCAATGCGGGCACGATGGTCTTTTTGTAGTTTCCGTCGTTGCTGCTCACCACGTCCACCGACGTTTTGATGCCGCGTTCCTGCACATCGTGCAAAAACCGCGCCATTACCGTGCCGTACTCGGCATCCTCTTCATCGAAACGGTCAAGCAACAGAATGTATCCGATGTGCAACATACTGCCGCCCAGCGTTGAAAGATCGATATGTTCGGGCGAAAAGCGGGCATTGGCACCGCGTGCGTGGAAAAAGGTGCGCTCGCCCGAAGGCAAACTCATCACGTCGCTGAAACTGGTGGGAGCGTCCGGCAAAATGGTGATGTGTTCGGTGTTGATCCCGTAATTTTGCATCTGCTCGGTCACGTAGCGTCCCGATGCATCGTTGCCGATGCAGCCGAGCGCCGTCAGCGGTACGCTGCGGTCGATCTTCGCAATGTCGATCGCTGTGTTGGGCACACAGCCGCCCACCGCCTGCGACACGTCCGTGATGCTGCTGAGCATCCCGATCTCGGGGTAACTTTCAATGGTTTTTACGTTGTCGGTAAGAATGTTCCCTGCGAGGACAATGCCCTTGCGTTCGCCGGTCATCAAATAATCCACCGAAACGCCG
The DNA here is from genome assembly GCA_045533175.1 of Acutalibacteraceae bacterium. Taxonomy (GTDB): domain Bacteria; phylum Bacillota; class Clostridia; order Oscillospirales; family Acutalibacteraceae; genus SIG588. Next base: position 136 of record JAZSHJ010000132.1, on the reverse strand, counting down.
AACAGATCCGCCAGCGCGGGAAATTGGGTGATCTCGGGGAATCCGAGTCCGCTTTCCCAACGGCTCACCGCTTTGTCGCTGATGTTCAGCGCCGCCGCCAAGGCCGATTGGGTGATCCCCGCCCGCCGACGCAGAG
>JAZSHJ010000126.1:0-12611 GCA_045533175.1 Acutalibacteraceae bacterium | reverse complement strand
ATCGACGAGATCCACACCTTGATCGGTGCCGGCGCGGCAGAAGGGGCGGTGGATGCCGCCAACATTTTGAAACCCTCGTTGGCACGCGGTGAAATGCAGGTGATCGGCGCAACGACCTTGGATGAATACCGCAAACACATTGAAAAAGATGCCGCATTGGAACGCCGTTTTCAACCTGTGACGGTGGGCGAACCGTCCCCCGAAGAAGCGGTTTTGATCCTGAAAGGGTTGCGTGACAAATACGAAGCTCACCATAAGGTGAAAATCACCGACGAAGCTGTGGAAGCGGCGGTGCAGCTGTCGGTGCGCTATATCTCTGATCGTTACCTGCCCGATAAGGCGATCGATCTGGTGGATGAAGCCGCCTCCCGTGTGCGCTTAACGACTTTTTCCACACCACCCGATTTGAAGCGGTTGGAAGAAGAACAAAAGCGATTGGAACAGGAAAAGAAAGCGGCGGTGAACGAACAGGATTTTGAACGTGCCGCATCTCTTCGCGATCGCGAAAAGGAACTGTTGCAAAAGTTGGAAGAAGAAAAGCAGGCGTGGCAGGAGAAAAACGCCGCTTTGCACGGTGAGGTCGGTGCCGAGGATATTGCCCGTATCGTGTCCGGTTGGACGGGAGTTCCGGTGGTACAACTGACCGAAGAGGAAGGACAACGCCTGCTGAAGATGGAGGAGATTTTGCACGAACGCCTTGTGGGACAGGAAGAAGCGGTGTCGGCGGTATCCCGTGCCATCCGTCGCGGCCGTGTAGGGTTGAAAGATCCGCGACGCCCGATCGGTTCGTTCATTTTCCTTGGCCCCACAGGCGTGGGAAAAACCGAACTTTGTAAAGCACTTGCGGCCGCTATGTTTGGGGACGAAAACGCCATGGTGCGTTTGGATATGTCGGAATACATGGAAAAGCACACCGTATCGCGTTTGGTTGGCTCTCCTCCCGGCTACGTCGGTTACGACGAAGGAGGTCAACTGACCGAGAAGATTCGTCGCAAGCCGTATTCGGTGGTGCTGTTCGATGAAATCGAAAAAGCGCACCCCGACGTGTTCAATATGCTGTTGCAGATTTTGGACGACGGAATTCTTACCGATGCGCAAGGCCGCCGCGTGGATTTCAAAAATACCGTGATTATCATGACCTCGAACGTTGGGGCACGTCGCATTACCGATACCAGGCCGAGTTTCGGGTTCGGTGACGTAACGGATACAACGGCAAATCAAGAAAAAATCCGCGAAAACGTAATGAGCGAGCTGAAAACGGTGTTCCGTCCCGAGTTTTTAAACCGTGTGGACGATACCATTGTGTTCCATCAGTTGACCGAAGCGGATATTGAAGAGATTGCGCGACGTATGTTGAGAAATCTGGAATCCCGTTTGGACGGCTTATCCATCGGGTTACGTGTCAGCGACGAAGCGGTGAAGAAGATTGCACGGGCAGGATTTGATCCCGTGTACGGCGCCCGTCCGTTGCGCCGTGCTATTCAAGCACAGATCGAAGATGCACTTGCGGAACGCATGCTGGAAAACCGTTTTTCGGCGAATGACACGGTGGTTGTTGATGTAAAGGATAATAACTTTACGTTTGAAAAAGCAGACGAATAAGCGGGTGGCGAAAGAAAAGGGTTCTGTAAAGAGCCCTTTTCTTGTCATTTTTACATATCAGCCCTTGCAATATGTCAAAAAATGAGATATACTTATCGTGAGTTGCCGATGCGGGAGGAAACTGTGTGAAAAAGAGCGAAACATATCCCTTTTTTGCTATGCTGCTGACCGGCTTTTTTATGGGAATTGCAGGTATAGCACCCGGTATCAGCGGCGGTGCGGTAGCCGTTATGTTTGGTTTGTATGAACCGATCGTGTCGGCTGTGGGAACGATTTGGGTTGATTTTCGTAAAAAAGCCTTGTTTCTGCTGCCGCTTGGTATTGGCGCGGCTGTCGGAATGTTGCTGTTTGGGCGGTTGATCCATTATCTGTTGGATGTATATTCGTTCCTCACCTGCAGTATATTTGTGGGGCTTATCGGCGGCACGTTACCCTCGGTGTTCCGCGAAGCGTGCAAGGGCGGTTTTCGGTTTCGCTATCTTTCGGCCATGTTGCTTTGTGCCGCAGCTGTTGTGTTTCTATCCACTTTGCGGGAATTGCAGTACACGGGCGGCGAACGTCTGCCGTATTGGATCGCGCTTTTCTGTGGTGCTGTGTTGGGACTCGGCAGCGTATTGCCCGGCACGAGTATGTCGTTTTTGCTCATGGCGCTCGGTGTGTACAAACCGCTGTTACACGCGGTAGAAATACCGGATATCGGCCGTCTTTTGATGGTCGGCATCGGGTTTTGTGCGGCGTTTTTTGCGTTTGCACGTGTATTTGGATGGCTGTATAAGAGAGTGCACGGTTGGATGAGTTTTGCGGTAGCAGGCATGTTGCTCGGCTCGGTGGCGCCGGTGATACCAATACCGCAAACCGCCGTGGACGGTGCGGAGTTGCTCCTGGCGGCGACTTTGTCTGCAGGTGTATCCTACGGTTTACTGCGCATTAAGAAAAATTTCGATTAAGAAATCACACGATTGGAGAGTGCATGTGCTATGTTTAAAAGAGGCGTTTCGCTTTTTGTGTTGCTGACAATGGTGATCGGCTTGTTTGCGGGTTGTAGTAAACAAGAAGATACCGAAAGAAATCGCACACCGTACATCTCCGAAGTGATGGCGCAAAACAACGGTTTTCTTGCCGATCCCGACGGGGATTATTCCGATTGGGTGGAGTTGCATAATCCCACCGATGCCGACGTGGATCTCACGGGGTATTCCATTACCGACGATGCCAACAACCCCACACGCTTTGTTTTTCCGTCGTTCACGCTCAAAGCGGGGGAATATCTGGTTGTTTATGCATCGGGTAAAGAACAGTCGGACATCACAAACCGTGTGGTACATCTGCCGTTTTCACTTAAGGTTACAGGAGAAACGGTGTATCTGTATTCTCCCGACGGCACGCAACTTTCCAAAGTGAATATTGTGAATTTGAGTGCCAACGCTTCGTGCGGAAGCAACACGGCGGGGGACACGGTGTATTTTGAAACACCGACACCCGGGGCCGCGAACTCGGCACTCAAAGCACAAACGGATCAACCGATCGTTTCCACCTCGTCCGTAACGGTGTGCATCAACGAATACACGACGTCCGAAACGGTTACTTTGGCGGATGTGGACGGCGAATTTTCCGCGTGGGTGGAACTGTATAACTACGGTACCGCTGCAGTCAGTTTGCAGGGATTTGCGTTATCGGATGATACGACCAAAAACGACAAATGGATATTCCCCGACATCATGTTAAAAGAGGGAGAATATCTGGTGGTGTTCCTTTCGGGTAAGACCATCTCCTATGCCAACGGCAGCGAACTGCACGCCGATTTCAAATTGAGTGGTGACGAGGATTCGCTCACGCTGTACGATACCGCCAAACGTGTGGTCGACAGCGCAGCGGTGTTCGGTTTGACATCCAATTTAAGTTACGGTCGCACAGCCGACCGCACGGCATGGAAGTTCTTTGCGCGCACCACACCCGGTGCGGTGAACAGCGTGAATGGATTTGATGAGATTGACAGCGCGCTCTATCCGATGAACAAATCCTTGGTTATCAACGAAGTGGCGGCGGTCAACCGCAGCGGTCTTGCCGCATCCGACGGCAAAACCTACGATTACGTCGAATTATATAACCCGACTGCAGAGCCTGTTTCCCTTTCGGGATACAGGCTCTCGGGCAATAAATCTGCCGCAAAAGGGTGTGCACTGCCCGATGTGACGTTAGGCGCGGGGGAGTATTTTCTGGTGTTCTGCGGTGCAGATGAGGAAATGTATGTCCCGCGCACAGGAGAGCAATATGCCACGTTTGGCATCACCCGTTTCGGCGAACAGTTGTATCTGTTCGATAAAAACAATGTCGTGACCGATACGTTCAAAAGCGGTCGGTTGGATGATCTGCAATCTTGCGGGCGCGTGAGTGCGACGGATAACAAAATGTACTATTTTGAAACTGCCACACCGGGTATGATGAATCCCACAAGCGGCAAACGCGCTCCTACGGCAACGCCCGTGTTCTCGGTGTTGAGTGGATATGTGGATGCAGGCACGACCGTTTCCATCACCTGCCCGAACGCACAGATTCGCTATACCACCGACGGCAGTACACCGACCGAACAATCGCCGCTGTACACCGCGCCGATCACCGTGACCGAAACGGTAACCATTCGCGCCAAAGCGTGGCGAGAAGGATATTTACCTTCGGATGACAGCGCCGGCAGTTATATTGTTGGCACGCGACACACGTTACCCGTGATGTTTCTTTCCACCGATCCGGCCAATCTTTACGATTACCACACCGGTATTTTTGCGGACGGTCCGGGCTATACCGAAACCTTCCCGCACGTGGGCGCCAACTACTGGAAAGATTGGGAGCGTCCCGTTCACGTGGAATATGTGGACGAAAACGGGCAGATGCAACTGGAGTTTAATGCCGGTATCAAGGTGTTCGGCCAGTACAGCCGCGCCCAAGATCAGAAGAGCGTTTCCATCAATCTGCGGGATAAATACGGCGTCACCGAGGTGTGTTACCCGTTCTTCGGCGATTCCGCTACCAATGTGTATTCCGAATTGGTGCTTCGCAATTCGGGGCAGGATATCAACAGCGCCCACATCCGCGATGCCTTTACCGCGATGGTAGTGAAGGATCAAATGGACCTGGATATTATGGATTACCAACCGATCATCGTATATATCAACGGTGAATATTACGGCCTTTACGATCTGCGCGAAAAGATCTGCGAAGCTTACGTATCCAATCGCACGGGTGTTCCCGAAGAGGATATGGATATGATCAAAGGCAACAATATGATGATGACGGGCACGTACGACGAATACGAAGCGCTGCTCGAGTACGTCCGTACCCATAGCTTAAAAGATGAAGCGAACTATGCGTATGTTTGCAGTCAAGTGGACGTGGACGAACTTATCAATTACTGGATCTGTGAGAGTTTCTTCAACAACACCGATACGGGAAATATTAAATATTACAAAGTGAAATCCGACGGAAAGTGGCGTTGGGTTATGTTTGATATGGACTGGGCGATGTACCCTTCCACCTATCAATGGAACATGATCGAAGAGATCGTCAACCCTGCGGGGCACGGTATCGGCAAGATGTTTGACACCACGTTGATGTGCGGTCTGATGCAGAACGACACTTTCCGCGATAAGTTCATTCGGCAGTATCTGCATCACTTGAACACCACGTTTAATGCCGAACGGATGCTTGCGATCTATGACGAATTGGTGGCTGAGATCGCACCTGAAATGGCCATGCATATTGAAAAATGGGGGTTGCCTTCCTCGGTTTCCAACTGGGAAAGTTATTGCCGCACGCTGCGTGGGATCATCGAGAAAAAGACGGCAATGACGCGCCAACACTTGATTGATACCTGCACCAATCCATCGGGGTATTTGCCTACCTACTTCGGTTTGACACAGGCACAAATGGACGCCTATCTTGCCGCCTGCGAGTGAGAAGAGTATGTTAGAAAAGAATCAACTGATTGAATTGACCGTTGAAGCTATGTCTTCGGAAGGAAGCGGCATTGCCCGTTTCCGTGAAACCGCAGAAGATCGCGGTATGGCGGTGTTTATCCCCGCCGCCGCGGTGGGCGACCGTGTGCTTTGCCGCATTGTGAAGGTAGAAAAACGCCTGGCTTACGGTCGAGTGGAACAACTGCTGTGCGCGGGCGAGGACCGTTTGCCGTTGGATGCGCTGAAGGGCGATTGTCCCGTGGCTGCCCCTTGCGGAGGATGTGTGTTTCGTCACGTCACGTATGAAGCGGAACTTCGTTACAAATGGCAACGGGTGGCGGATGCCGTGCAACGTATCGGGGAATTGGATATCATCCCCGAACCCATCGTGGGAAGCATGCCGCAACGATACCGCAACAAGGCACAATATCCCGTGGCAAACGGGAAAGAGGGATTGCGGTTCGGTTTTTACGCTCCACGCAGTCATCGATTGGTGGAACAACGTGATTGCTTGTTGCAACCCGCAGAATTCACTTTGGTGTTGGACGCTGTGGCGGCGTGGGGAAATGCCGCCGGGGTTTCGGCGTATAACGAAACGGATGGCAGCGGCTTGCTTCGTCACGTATACATTCGCAAAGCGGAGGCTACGGGACAGATCATGGTTTGCCTTGTTTGCACAAGCGGACGCTTGCCCGATACCAAGGGGCTGGTGTCCCGCCTGTGTGAGATCGAGGGTGTGTGCAGTATCGTTGTGAATATCAACCGTGCAGATACCAACGTAGTTCTCGGCGATGAAGAGTTTGCGTTGTACGGTGACTGTTACATCACCGACCGTTTGTGCGGGCTTTTGTTTGCTGTTTCGCCCCGTTCGTTTTATCAAGTTAATCGTACCCAAGCCGAAGTGCTGTACGGTTTAGCTGCGGATGCGGCAGCGCTGACGGGCGACGACGTGTTACTGGATCTGTATTGCGGTACGGGCACGATCGGCCTTTCCATGGCGCACAAAGCGGCAAAACTTATCGGTGTGGAAGTGGTCGCTTCGGCGGTGGATGATGCACGTCGCAACGCTGAACGAAACGGAATTAAAACCGCGCGGTTCTTGTGTGCCGATGCAGGCGAAGCGGCCTTGCAGTTGCGCCGTGAAGGGATACGCCCCGACGTGGTGGTGCTGGATCCGCCGCGCAAAGGATGCACGCCGCAGGTGATACATACCGTGGCGGAGATGGATCCCTCTCGTGTGGTGTATGTATCCTGTGATCCCGCCACCTTGGCACGCGATTTGAAATTGTTCGGTGAACAAGGGTACAAAACGGAAAAGATAACTCCCGTGGATATGTTCCCCCGCACGGCACACGTGGAGAGTGTGGCGTGTTTGTGTCGAACACAAGAAGATCGGTAAGCGGAGGGGCGGAAATGAACAAAAAAAGAATAGAAACGTGGCGCATCGTTTCGGCTGTTGCTTCGATTGCGCTGATCGTGTGTATGTGGGCACAAAAGGATGCAGTAAGTGTTTACAGCTCGTTGCCGCGGGAGCAAGCAATTCCTTTGATTGTTACAACCATTGCGGTTGCGGTTGCAAAAACGGCAGCAATTACCGTTGCGGTGCTGTTGGCAAGATGGCTTGTGGTAAAATTCAAAAAAGGAGCATGAAACGATGAACGGAATGACAAGACGAGAACGTGAATTAACGGATATGGCGGAAATTTGCAATATTCTGGATCGCGCTAAAGTGGTGCATATCGGTTTGGTGGACGGCGACGAAGCATACGTTGTCCCGATGAACTACGGTTATACGATGGAAGACGGAGTGCTTACGTTGTATCTTCACGGTGCATGTCGCGGCCGCAAAATCGATTTGATGCGTCAGAATCCTAAGGTGTTCTTTGAAATGGAATGTGATCTGGAGCCGTTTGAAGGGGATGTGGCGTGCCGTTACGGTATGGCTTATTCTTCGTTGATGGGACGTGGTGTGGCAGAGATCGTTGAAGATGTGGCACAAAAGCAGGAGTGTATGTCCTGTCTGATGAAAACGCAGACGGGCAAGGACTTCACCTTCAACGAAAAGTTGGTGGGAGTTGTGAGTGTGATTCGTATTCGCGCTACGGACTATACCGCTAAGCGTCGTTTTCCTCCTCAAAAATAAACAAACGAACGGGATGTCACCACAAGGACATCCCGTTTCTGTATCTGCGCGTGAATATGCGGTGTTTGTCGCTTGTGTTGCTTTGAAAGCAAACACCGAGTGCCAGTCCAATGCCGATATACAGCGCCAACACCGCGCTGCCTCCTGCGCTGAAGAACGGAAGGGTGATCCCGATCACGGGAACAAGCCGCAGATTCATGCCGATGTTGATGACCGATTGTGACGCGATAAGTCCCATAACTCCCGCGCATAAATACGCGCCGAGCGCGTCTTTCGCGCGCAACGCGGCAAACAACAGCGTAAAAATTACAAGAATCAAAAGAGAAAGTAAAAGAATTGCACCGATCCATCCGAACTCTTCCGCAGCCTCGGTAAAGATAAAGTCGTTATTACGAGCGAACAAAGGGACAATTCCGCCATGTTTGTATCCCGTTCCCCAAAGCCCACCGTTTCCAATGGAGATCAAGGCGTGGTGCTGTTGCCAGCCATAGGTATCCAGATATTCTTCGGGACGTATCAGCGCCATGATGCGGCCGCGTTTTTGTGCGTCTAACATATTCCACAAAAGGATTGCTGTTGGCACCGTTACGGCCGCCGCCCCCGCAAAATAACCCCAATGAAGCCCGGCTGCAAACAACATAACAACGGTGATACACATAAAAACAAGTGCCGTTCCGTCGTCACCTTGCAAAAACACGAGAAGAGTGGGAATGGCGGCGTGAATGCCCAGCAACAGCAATGTGGAAACGCGTTGCAGATGCTCTTTTACCAATTCCAAGTGCTTTGAAAAGGTAACGATAAACGCAATTTTTAACAGTTCCGACGGTTGAAACGTGATAAACGGGGTATCGGAGCCGAACGGCAGGCCGAGCCAAGCGGTATCGTCTGTTCCCGCCGCGTTAAACCCAAGCGGTGTGAAGGTGAGAATTATCAATATAAGGATGGGCAGAAGAAAGACCGGCCATAGATGGCACAACAGATGATAATCCAGTTGCGAGATGTAAAGTGCCAAAATCAAACCGCCCGCCGATGCGATCAGCTGTGTGGCAAATCCCGACGTCGTTTCGGCGGAATGTACCAAAAGAACGCCGAGTGCCGAACAAAAGGAACACAAAAGGATCAGCAATCGGTTGCTTTGCCGCCAAAAGCGCAGGATATATGTCCCGATCCTCCTCACACCGTGTTCCCTCCTTGTCCGAAAACTTCCCACTAATCAGTATTGCTTTTTTTAAGAATCTATGCAAGAAACCCTTTGATTTTTCAGAAATGTATGGTATACTGTGTGTGAGATCGAATTATGTAGGAAAGGAGGAGGTTCTGTGGTATTTGAAAGTCATTCTCCCGCCCAAACCGAAGAGATTGCGTCGCGCTTTGCATCCACGTTGAAAGGCGGTACCGTTGTGGCTTTTTGCGGCGGTTTGGGAATGGGGAAGACGGCGTTCGTGCGCGGCATGGCACGGGGACTCGGCCTTTCGGCTGAAGTTTCAAGTCCCACATTTGCGTTGGTACATGAATACGGCGGACAACCTCCTCTTGTTCATTTCGATATGTATCGCGTCAGCGGGTGGGAAGATCTCTATTCCACGGGTTTTTTTGAATATATCGATGCGGGGTGTATTTTAGCGGTTGAATGGAGCGAAAACATCGAAGCGGCGCTTCCCACTTCTACTGTGCGCGTGACCATCACGGCGGAAGGGGAATGTGATCGCCGCATTATGATTGAGGGGGACGGATATGAAAATACTGGCACTTGAAACGTCGGCAGGTCCCGCCTCCTGTGCGGTGGTGGAAAACGGTACGGTGTTGGCACAAGCCTATAACAACACCGCCTTAACGCACAGTCAAACTTTGATGCCTATGACCGAAAGTATGCTGGCACAGGCAGGTATGCGTTTTGCGGATATTGATTGCTTGGCGGTGGCGGCCGGCCCCGGTTCTTTCACCGGTGTACGCATCGGCGTTGCCGCGTTAAAAGGTTTGGCGTTTACCCATAACAAACCGTGCGTGGGTGTGTCTACGTTAGCGGCTATCGCCCGCAATGCCGAAAACATCGGGTTTGAAGGGATAGCGTGCGCCGCTATGGACGCTCGTTGTCGTCAAGTATACACCGCGTGCTTCAAGGTTGGAAACGGCGTGTTCGAGCGTGTGAGCGAGGATGAGGCGATCTCAACCGATGACCTAAAAGCAAAATTGCTTTCATTTGGAAAACCGATTTTGCTTCTTGGCGATGGCGCAAAATTATGTTATAATGAATTTGCAAATGAGATTTTGCAGTTGCAATTGGCGGCAGAACATATTCGTTTTCAATCGGCCGTCGGTGTCGCGGCCGAAGCGGCATCTTGTGAACCGGTGGCAGCGGAGATATTGCAACCAACATATCTCCGCTTACCGCAAGCAGAACGCGAACTGCGCGCACGTATAAAACTTTCCGAATAATCATTTTAGGAGTTGACGAACATGGCACAGATTTTTGTAGCGGATCACCCCTTGGTACAACACAAACTGGCAGTTCTTCGCGATGCCAACACCCCTTCAAAAGAGTTTCGTCGTCTGATTCAAGAGATCACGGAACTGATGGTGTACGAAGCAACGCGCGATCTTCCGCTAAAAGAGGTGAACGTGCAAACGCCGGTCGCTGTGGCGACATGTCGCAAGTTGTCGGGACGTAAATTGGCGTTTGTGCCGATTCTTCGTGCAGGCCTTGGTATGATGGACGGTGCACTTGAATTGGTTCCTTCGGCACGTGTAGGACATATCGGCCTGTATCGTGATCCCGAAACATTGATGCCGGTGGAATATTACTGCAAATTGCCGGGAGATATCGAACAACGTGATGTGATCGTGTTGGATCCGATGTTGGCCACGGGCGGTTCGGCGATCGATGCCATCTCGCAGATCAAAAAGCGCCATCCGCGTAACGTCAAGTTTATGTGCATTATTGCCGCACCCGAAGGGCTAAAGGCGCTTTCCGAAGCGCATCCCGATGTGGCGGTATACTGTGCGGCGTTAGATGAATGCTTAAATGACCACGGATATATCATTCCCGGTCTGGGTGATGCGGGCGACCGTATCTTCGGTACAAAATAAATCTCAAAGCAGGAGCAGTCGGCCGGACTGCTCCGCTTTATCGATTAAAGGAGGGTGTACGCCGTGACGATCAAAGAATCGGTACCGTTGCTGTTGGAATGGTATCGTGAACATGCGCGTGCCCTTCCGTGGCGATCACCAATCACCCCGTATCGCGTATGGGTGTCGGAGATCATGCTGCAGCAAACCCGTATTGAAGCCGTTATTCCGTATTTTGAACGCTTTATGATCGAATTGCCCACGGTGCGCGATTTGGCCAATGTTTCGGACGAGCGTTTGATGAAACTGTGGGAGGGGCTCGGATACTACAGCCGCGCACGCAACTTGAAAAAAGCGGCGGTACAGGTGTGTGAACTGTACGGCGGCGAACTGCCCGCGGATTTTGACAAACTGCGGGCGTTGCCCGGACTTGGCGATTACACGGCAGGGGCGGTGGCCTCTATCGCGTTTGGTATTGCAGTACCGGCAGTAGACGGAAACGTGTTGCGAGTGGTTTCCCGATTAACTGCAGATTTTGATGATGTGATGAAAACTGTCACCCGCCGCCGTTATACCGAAACGATAACTTCATGGCTTCCCGAAACCGCGGCGGGAGATTTTAATGCGGCGATAATGGAACTCGGCGAACGTGTATGTTTACCGAACACCGCACCACGCTGTGAAGAATGTCCTTTGGCGTGTGCATGCGAAGGGCACCGACAAAAAGTGGAAATATTGCTTCCTACGCGAAACGCCAAAAAAGCGCGTCGTACAGAAGAGCGAACGGTACTGGTGTTTGTGACCGAGGAAGACATTCCGCGTGTATTGTTACATAAACGTCCCTCAAGCGGCCTTTTGGCGGGGCTTTGGGAGTTGCCAAACGTTGTAACAAGCGACACCGCCGATGCGGCAGGAGAGATGCTGGAACTGTTCCGAGCAACAGCTAAACATACGCAACCGCTGGGGGAGGGTGTGCATCTTTTCAGTCATATTGAATGGCGTATGCGCGGTTTTCTCGTTAAGGTCAATGCCTTTACTCCTCCGAGCGAGTACGTTTGGGCAACGATGGAAGACGTGTATGCGCATTATGCATTGCCAACGGCGTTTCGCCCTTTTTCGCGGTTACTGCCGATATTGCTTGAAAGGAAATGAACGGTATGAACAAAGTAGTTTTGGTAACGGGCGGTTCTCGTGGGATCGGCCGAGCCACGGTAAAACACTTGGCGGCTGACGGTTGGCGTGTGGCGTTTACGTATTGTCGTGCGGCCGACAGCGCGGAAGAGTTGGTTCGAGATCTGACAACTCTCGGTGCGGATGTGGCCGCATTTCAAACCGATCTGTGCGATTTTGATTCGGCTGCGCGTTGCGTGGAGGAAGTGATCGCCCGGTTCGGCCGTGTCGACGCATTGGTAAACAATGCGGGAGTTTCGTCTGTCGGCTTGTTCACCGAGCTTATCGAAGCTGAGTGGCAACGGGTACTTTCTGTTGATTTGACGGGTGCGGCGGCGTGTGCGAAGGCTGCATTGCGTGATATGCTTCGCCGCCATGAAGGACGTGTGGTCAATGTCACGTCGGTGTGGGGAGTACACGGTGCCTCGTGTGAAGTGGCCTATTCCGCCGCAAAGGCAGGGATGATCGGTTTGACGCGCGCGCTGGCAAAAGAAATGGGCCCTTCTGGTATCACGGTCAATGCGGTGGCACCCGGGGTGGTCGATACCGATATGAACCGTCATTTCGGTGCGGAAACGTTGCAAACTTTGGCAGAGGAAACGCCTTTGGGGCGCGTCGGAAAAGCGGAAGAGGTGGCGTCGGGTATCGCATTTTTGCTGTCCGATGACGCTTCGTTCATC
>JAZSHJ010000050.1:0-9654 GCA_045533175.1 Acutalibacteraceae bacterium | reverse complement strand
TGGAAGGCTTCGAGAAGGGCTACTACTACTTCGGCAAAGACGGTGCGTTGGTCACCGAAAACGGTGTATACGAAGGCTTCTACTATGAAGGCGGTCGTGCGGTATCCTACGCGGGCGCTGTAGAAGCGGACGGCAACGTGTACTACGTGCAGGGGAACGGTGTGCTGAAGACCGGTCGTTATGCTCCTGTGACGCTCAACGGCATCCTGGCAAGCGGCATCTACTATTTCGGCGAAGACGGCGCTCTGCAGAAGAACGTGGTTGCGGGTGGTTTCTACTACGGCAACGACGTCCGTTGCGTGGCGTATCGCGGCTTGGTGGAAGTGGACGGCGCTTACTACTACGTGGCGAGCAACGCTGCCGTTATCACGAACAACGCGCAGTAATTCGTGACCACCACCAACGGCTATGCGGCGACGGGCTTGTATGCCTTCGGTGCAGATGGCAAGATGATCGTCGACTAACTCCAAAAAACAGCAAAAAACAGCACCCCGTGCACGGGGTGCTGTTTTTCTTTGGTACAGCGGGTGGGATTCTCCTCTCACTTGACGAAAGCCCCGCCGGGGCTTTCTCCCGCATCTTCGCGACCGTTTGTCGCTTACATGCGGAGTTCGTTTCGAATCCCACCAACGAGAAAACACAAAAGACACCCCAAAGGGTGTCTTTTATGTTTGGCGGAGCGGGTGGGATTCGAACCCACGAGCCCTTGCGGGCTACCTGATTTCGAGTCAGGCCCGTTATGACCACTTCGATACCGCTCCGTATATGTGAACGCCGCAAAGCGACGGTCAGCGCTATTCAATTTTTACTGTAACGGGCAGGCCCGTTATGTCCGTTTGCGGTGCCCGAAAAAATCGTCGGGCGCTTCGCGCGACTCCTTGATTTTTTCGACCGCGGCACTCGCTTATGCCTCGCTGTATCCGCCACAGGCGGCGCTCGGCAACGCGACCACTTCGATACCGCTCCGTATATGTGAACGCCGCAAAGCGACGGTCAGCGCCTAATTATTATAGTGTATATCCCTTCGTTTGTCAACCGAAAATTTTAAAAATATGCAAAAAAGTAGAGGTGGCAATCTGCCGTCCCACGGTATTTACGGATACGTTATAACAGTCGTTCGATCCAATCGGTTTTTTGCTGTCGTTCCGTTTTTGGGCAGGTGTGCCGATCGCTAATTAAAAAACGCATAAATTGCCGACGCGGCGGAAACACTACCAACGGGCAAAAATCCCATCAACTCAAAGAAAAGGAGCGATTGTATGCGTATCGTTACGTTTTTGTTGGCCCTTGTGCTGGTACTCACGGCGGCGATCGGCTTGACCGGTTGCAGTCGTAACAACGAAGACGAGGGTGGCACGACCACGACCTCTTCCACGACCACCACCACGACTACCGTTACGACTACTACTACCACCACGACGGCGGCCACCACCACGGCCCCCACCATTCTGCCGACGACGCTGTTGCCGGATGTCAATCTGACCGGTACCACCGCCGCACGGTAAACAAAAAAGCAAGGTGAAGACACCTTGCTTTTTTGTTGTTAAAACGCGTTTTGTTGAATAACGGCATCGTCAAAAGTGACGGGGTAGTTTTCGGGAAGTTCTTCCATTGCCGCTGTCAGAATATCTTGCTGTGCTTTGGTGAGTACCTGACCGTACCACAGTTCGGTTTTATCTACGTAATAGAGAATGTGGTAGCCGTTGTTGGAATCTTCCACCCAAATATCCCCTTCTCTTCGTGCTTCGTCAAACACCCATGCGGTGGTATCTTCGTTAATGGAGGGGGAATCTTTGAGTTCCCATGCATCGCCGTCATAGGTGTTGAAATCGGCGGTGTATTGTCGCGCCAACGTTTCAAACGCCTCTCGACTGCCGTCGCTTTCCTTGAAGGCATCGGTGATGGTGTCGGCCAAGGCCTTGACGGTGTCTTTGTCGCCGTAGGCATCGAAAGAGAGATAAATGTACCGCAACCGCGCCAGGGGCGACGCGTCGCGTGCTTTGGTGCGGGTGAGCATATACACGGCCACGTAATCCTCTTCCACCATCATTTTGGTGTCACCCACGGCGGTATCGTCGGCAAACAGCCATTTCGCGATCTCGTATTCGTCGCTGTACCCCATATTTTTACCGACGTAGGTGGATTCGTACTGCTTGAGCGCATCTTCCTCGGTATCACATTCGCCCGAATCCAACAGGAATTGCACCACGTGAGCGCGGAAGTCGGCAGGATCATCGCACGCGGCGAGTTGCTCGGCCGCCGCTTGTGCGTCCTCGATGGTGGCGTAGGTTCCCTTTTCTCCTGCCACAAAAAGGTAGGTGGCAAAATCGCAGGTGATATACTCTTCTTCAAACTCGCTGTAAATACTTTCCACGGTGGTATCGTCCAACGAGGTGTGGTTAAACAGCACGCTTTCCATCAACCACGCGGTATAGTGCATGGTATAAAACGTGCGCACGTCTGCGGAAGTGACGCCATTATGGAATGCAGAAACGTCCACCGCTGTGACGGCTTTTTCAATCATGTTCAGCGCCGCTTTGTTGAGGGTGATGCCCTTGGCATTTGCCACCGCATTCAACGCCGCCATTTGTTCAAACTGCGTTTTGGCCGAACTCACCAAGCGGTCAAACGCGGCGACGTCCTGCTCTTTCAGCGGACGGGATTTGTCGTATGCGGCATATTCTTCGGAGTTTTGATATTCCATCTCCATATAAAACGCAAACGCACCGTTTGAGAGGGATATGTCTTTGCAAGTGGCCGCGATCATATCCGAAAGATCCGCTGTGCCGAACGAGGTGCCGGCAGGCGGCTCTGCGGGCGGCTGTTTATCGAATGCGCCCGTGCCCCACAGAACACCTGCCACCAACACCGCGACCATAATCAGCGCCAGCACCACGACCGGCCAGTTGGAGGTTTTGGGTTGTTCGGGTTCGGTATATTGAAAGGCATTTTCAAACGGATCTTCATCTGCGATAATCCCATCCACCGAAGGTGCAATAACCGCTTGTTCTTCGGTTTCACTTACATCCTCTGCGATCTCTTCCGTTTCTTCTTCGGGCAGATCCTCTTCGGAAAACATGGCGTCTTTCCAATCGTCCCTTTTCATTGACGGTATCCTCCTTCTTAAAACTGATTTTCGATCGGCATGGTGGCGGCGGCGTTCAACGTCATGTCTGCGCGATACCCCGCCGTGTATTCGTAATACGCTTGTGCACCCACCATGGCGGCGTTATCTCCGCACAGTTCCTTCGGGGGAAGATACAATCGGATGCCCCGCGCTTTGCAACGGGCGGTCATTTCCTCCCGCAGCAGGGTGTTGGCCGACACACCGCCCGCCAACACCAACGTGTTGGCGCCTGTGGCTTCGGCGGCACGCAAGGTGCGGGTACACAGAATATCCACCACCGTGTGTTGGAACGAAGCGGCAAGATTAGGCAAGCATACCTCTTCGCCTTTTTGCTTCGCATTATTCAGTTGATTCAGCACCGCAGTTTTGAGTCCCGAAAAACTGAAATCGTATTCGCTGCCGTCCACCTTCGGATGTGGCAAACGGAATGCATGAATATCGCCGTCTTTTGCCAACTCGTTCAGATGCACGCCGCCGGGATAGGGCAATCCCATGGCCCGTGCAGCTTTATCAAAGCATTCGCCCGCCGCATCGTCCCGTGTTTTGCCAAGCACGGTAAAGCGGGTGTAATCCTCCACCTGCACCAGATGGGTGTGGCCGCCCGACACCACCAAGCACAAAAACGGCGGCTTCAAATTGGGATGAGCCAAGTAATTCGCCGCAATGTGCGAACGCAGATGATGCACGGGAATAAGAGGCTTTCCGGGGGAAAAGGCCAACCCTTTCGCAAAGTTCACGCCGACCAACAGAGCACCGATCAATCCGGGGGCGGCAGTCACCGCCACCGCATCGATATCGTCGAGCGTCATATCGGCCTGTTCCAGCGCTTCGCGCGTCAATCCGCTGATCGCTTCCGCATGGCGGCGGGAGGCAATTTCGGGCACCACGCCGCCATAGAGCTTGTGTTCTTCCACCTGAGAAGCAATCAGCGATGAGCGCACCTGCCGCCCGTCGGTTACGACGGAGGCGGCGGTTTCGTCACACGAAGATTCGATTGCCAGTATATTCATAACGTCAACCTTCTTTCCAAAACAGCGAATACAACGCCGCATCCTCTGTGGGACGTTCGTAAAAACGGGGACGCACACCGTCGAGCACGAATCCTTCCTGCTCATACAGATTACGGGCGGCTTGGTTGCTCACCCGCACTTCCAGCGTGAGGCGGCACGCCCCTTCGGCGCGGAGTGCCGCGGCCTGATGCCGCAACAGCGTGCGGGCAACACCTTCGCGCCGCCGCGCGGGGGAAGTCACAATGTTGGTTACAGCCGCTTCGTCAAACAGTAGGTGACATCCCATATATCCCACCACGGCATCCCCATCCAACGCCACCGCGAAGCGGGCGTGCGGGTTGTGCAATTCTTCCCGCAAGGACTCTTCGCTCCACGGCACGGAGAAACACGCCGCTTCCAGCGCGGCCACCGCGGGAATGTGGGCGGCGGTCATCGGTCTCACGGCAATACTCATGACGTCACCTCACCGAACCATTCGTCGCACAGCGTCGAAACGATCTCCTGCAACCTGTCTCGCGTGCGGCGATACACTTCGGCACTTCCGCCGAACGGATCGGGCACACCGCCTGCGGGCAGCGTGATCTTTTCGGCAGGAATACCGGCCGAAAGCAACAGTTCACGGTGCAGATCGGTCATCACCACAAGATGATCGGCCGCATTAGCCATTTCGCGGGTGAGAGGGCGGGAACGGTGGCGGGTGATATCGCACCCCGCCTCTTCCATCACGGTGACGGCGTGATCGGCGGCGGGCTCACCGCCCGCAGACAACCCCGCGCTTATGCACACGGCCGAAACCCCGCGCCGTTTCAGTTCGGCCCGCATCAACCCTTCAGCCATCGGACTGCGGCAGGTGTTGCCGGTACACACAAACACAACGGTCATTCCCGTCACCTCACTTTCATCTTCTTATTATACGGAAAAACTTTGCGCTTTGCAATCCCCCTCTTGCAATTTTCGGGATATATCGGTATACTATGAAAGAAGAATTTACGTATTATTCACACTCAAAGGAGCTCGTATATGCTGCATCAGGAATTTCGCTCTCCCGCCGCGCGACGGTTGTTTGATTCCCGCGATACCCGTTACCGTTCCCCGTTCGGTGCGGTAGCGGCGGAGGAATCCATCCATTTTCGCGTGTGTTTGCCCCGTGCGCTCGGCTGTTCCGCCGTGCGTCTGGTGGTGGAACCGGATGGCGCCACGCCGTTTCATTGGGGTATGTTTTGGTGTGGCATGGAAGGGGACACCCATGAATGGTGGGAATGCGATTATGCACCCAAAAAAGCGGGGTTGTATTTTTACCGTTTTGCGTTGGATACCGCGCGTGGTGTGCGGTATTTGGTGAAATGTCCCGACGGCACCGCCCGCCTTTCGGATACGGGCGGCGAAAGTTGGCAGATCACCTGTTATGCCGCAGATTTTGAAACCCCCGCGTGGCTTGTCGGCGGCACGATGTATCAGATATTTCCCGATCGTTTTGCCGCCGATGAAGCCCCCAAGGTCAATGTCCCCGACGACCGTGTGTTGCGTCGGGATTGGGGCGGTCAACCTGCCTTTCGCCCCGACGAACAGGGCAAGGTAAAAAACAACGATTATTTCGGCGGAAGTTTGCGCGGCATTGCTCAAAAATTGCCGTATCTCGCATCGCTCGGCGTGACGTGTGTGTATTTGAACCCTATTTTTGAAGCGCATTCCAACCATCGGTATGATACGGCAGATTACAGTCGCGTGGATCCGTTGCTGGGGGATGAGGGCGACCTCAAATTCCTTTGCGAAGAGGCGCGTACACACGGTATCCGTGTTTTGTTGGACGGCGTTTTCAGCCACACGGGGGCAGACAGCCGTTATTTTAACCGTTACGGAAGATACCCCGAATGCGGTGCGTATCAATCGCCCGATTCGCCCTATGCCTCGTGGTACACGTTCCGCAGTCGTCCCGACGATTACGTGGCGTGGTGGGATTTTGAAAACCTGCCCGAAGTGAAAGAGGAAGATCCTGCTTTTTCCCGCTACATCAACGGCGAAGACGGTATCGTGCGGCGATGGCTTCGCGCGGGGGTGTCGGGGTGGCGATTGGATGTGGCGGACGAACTCCCCGACGGCTTTTTAAGTGACCTGCGCCGTGCCGCCAAGGCCGAAAAGACGGATGCGTTGGTGTTGGGCGAAGTGTGGGAGGATGCCAGTAACAAACAAAGTTACGGCCACCGTCGACAGTATCTTTTGGGTGGCCAGCTGGACAGCGTGATGAACTATCCTTTCGCCAATGCGATCTATGCGTTTTTAAGCGGGGAGGAAGCCAACGCGTTCTTTCACCCCGTGGGGGACATTTTGGAACACTATCCCGCCGCTGTGGTGCGGGTGCTGATGAACCCGCTTGGCACCCACGATACACCGCGCGCACTCACCGTGTTGGGTGGTGAACCTGCGGGGCGTCGCGGACGCGAATGGCAAGCAGAACAACACCTCACACCCGCACAATACGCCCGCGGCAAAGCGTTGTTGAAACTGGCGGCGGCGTTGCAATACTGTTTGCCGGGTGTGCCCTGCCTTTATTACGGCGACGAAGCGGGTGCACAAGGGTATTCCGATCCCTTTAATCGCGGATGCTATCCGTGGGGGCGTGAGGATGGTGACCTGCTTTCGTGGTATCGGGCGCTCGGCGAGTTGCGCGCCGCTTGCCCCGCATTGCGGGACGGCGCGTTTGCGCGTCTGCCCGGTGCGGACGGGGTGGTGGCCTTCACCCGCGACGACCGGTTGCTGTGTGCCGTGAATCGCACCGATGCGGCGGTAGAGATCGACGTGCCCATCGCGTTTTATGACGCACCCTGCTATCTCGGTACGGGGCAAATGCAACACGGCAAACTGCATCTGCCGCCGTTGTCTGCGGCGATACTGGTTCTCGAATGATCCGATGGAAACGAGCATAGCGAATAAAAAAGCGAGCCACTCACGTTCATTGAGTGGCTCGCTTTTTCTGTTTCATCAGAATGTGAAGATGTCGGCGAGATACTGTGCGGCAAAATCCGCATTCGTGCCCGAAAAACCGAGGCTGATCATATAGTTGTTCATGGGGATGTAGTAGAACACGTCGGTCTGATATTCGCTTACGGT
The DNA here is from genome assembly GCA_045533175.1 of Acutalibacteraceae bacterium. GTDB lineage: Bacteria > Bacillota > Clostridia > Oscillospirales > Acutalibacteraceae > SIG588. Next base: position 2,409 of record JAZSHJ010000050.1, on the reverse strand, counting down.
GATCTGCAATCCTTTGCAGGGAAGGCTGCCCACGTTGGCGGTCACGTCGGCCACCGTGATGTTGGGGTTGCCTTCGCACATGGCTTTTTGCATTTCCACGTATTCGTCAACCGACGGAATGTAATCCCACAACAGCGACAGATTTTCCACGTAAACCGAGATCACCCCGTTGACAGAGGACGCCATCACGTCATAAAAGCATTGCGCCGCCTCGGCCGCCGCGGCAATATCGCCTCCTGCCTGTTGGGAAAGGGAGGGGTTACACGCGGCCGCATTGTCGATCGTCCATTGATCGTCCAGCGAAAAACCAAGGCCGAAAAACGCGTTTTGATATGTGCCGTTTACCACCGTGCCCAGGGCAAACGTGTCGCTCTTTTCCGGGATGGCCACCGTGGTGGTCGTGGTGGTTTGAGTATCGGGTGTGTCGGGTGTGTCGGTGTTGACTTTGCCGCATGCCGAAAGGCTCACGGCCAGCACCAACACAAGCAAAAGTGCCAACTTTTTCATGGTTCACAGCCTCCTATACGAAGTACCATTTCATTGTATCAAATTGTGCGAAAATGTCAAGTGCCTTCTGCTGCTGCGGCTTCCAGCGCTTCGCGCAGAGTATCCAGCGGGGACAGGCCTTTCTTCATTTTTACGGCATAGTAAGGCTTTTTGCCCGCGCTGATCATCACCCGTCCTTTAAGCGCCGCGGTGAGCCGTCCGCCCACCGTCATGTCCAGCGTTTTGGGATACAAAAGCAGGCTGTCCCCCTGCTGTTTCACTTCAAAGATGCCCATTCCTGCCGCCATGTTGCGAAGCAAGGCCACGTCGATCAACCCCTGCACCGCTGCGGGCGGTTCGCCGAAGCGGTCGATCAATTCATCGTACACGTCCAGCGAATCCTCGTGGGTGCGGATATCCGCAATACGGCGATATACGCCGAGCCGTTGAGCGTTTTCGCGGATGTATTCGTCGGGAATGTGAGCCGAAACGGCAAGGTCGATCAAGCACTCCGCATCGGGGATCTCTTCGGTGCGGCCGCTTTTTTCCTGCTCCACCGCGTCCGCCAACAGGCGCAGATACATATCGTATCCCACCGCTTCCATGTGGCCGTGCTGTTGCGCGCCCAGCAGATTGCCCGCGCCGCGGATCTCCATGTCCCGCATGGCGATTTTAAAGCCCGCGCCAAACTCGGTGAATTCCCGCATGGCGTCCAACCGCTTTTCGGACACGTCGGACAGCGCCTTGCCGCGCTGGAAGGTAAGGTAAGCGAAGGCACGGCGGGAAGAGCGCCCCACCCGTCCGCGGATCTGGTGTAATTGCGACAAGCCGAAGCGGTCGGCGTGTTCAATGGTAAGGGTGTTCACGTTCGGAATATCCACACCGGTTTCAATGATGGTGGTGCACACCAATACGTCAATTTCATGTTCCAACATCTGTTGCCAGATATCGGAGAGTTGTTCTTCGGTTATTTTGCCGTGTGCAAAGGCGATGCGTGCTTCGGGAATGCGCATTTTCAGTCCCGCCGCTACCCGTTCAATGCTTTCCACGCGGTTGTGCAGATAATACACCTGCCCGTCGCGGCGCAATTCGCGGCGAATGGCGTCGGCAATGATGCCGTTGTCGTGTTCCAACACGTAGGTCTGTACCGGGCGGCGATCCTGCGGGGCTTCTTCCAAAATGGACATATCGCGAATACCACTCATCGCCATGTTCAAGGTGCGGGGGATGGGGGTGGCCGAAAGTGTCAACACGTCCACGTTCGGGGCGATCTCCTTGATACGCTCCTTCTGCGCCACACCGAACCGCTGTTCTTCGTCCACGATAAACAGCCCCAGATCGCGGAATTTCACGTCTTTGGAAAGCAAGCGGTGAGTGCCCACCAAAATATCGATCTCGCCGCGTCCCACCTGTCGCAGGATCTCCTCTTGCTGTTTCGGAGTGCGAAAGCGGGAGATCATTTCCACCTTCACGGGGAACCCTTCCATGCGGCGGCAGATGGTGTTGTAATGCTGAAACGCCAAAATGGTGGTCGGCACCAAAATGACGCATTGCTTGCTGTTGGTCACGCATTTGAAAGCGGCGCGCAGCGCCACTTCCGTTTTGCCGAACCCCACGTCCCCGCACAACAGGCGGTCCATCGGCACGGGGCGTTCCATATCGGCTTTGATCTCGGCGCTGCACCGCAACTGATCTTCGGTTTCGTCATAGGCAAAGTGCCGTTCAAAATCCCCTTGCCATGCGCCGTCCTCGTCAAAGGCAAACCCTTTGGTTGCCATGCGGGCGGAATACAGGGCAATCAGTTGCTTGGCAATATCTTTCACCGCCGTGCGCACCCGCACTTTGGCTTTTTGCCATTCCTGCCCACCGAGACGGTGCAGTTTTAAGGTGACGTCCTCTTTGGTGCCGATGTATTTGGACACC
>JAZSHJ010000093.1:0-17351 GCA_045533175.1 Acutalibacteraceae bacterium | reverse complement strand
AGTGGAGATCGATGCCATTTGCGACGGTCGCGACGTGTTCGTGCCGGGCATTATGGAACTGGTGGGACGCACCGGTATCCACTCGGGCGACTCGATCAAAGTCGGATCGTAGCCATGTCGTTCTGTGAGCCAAGGGGTTGGCACAATAATTTGTCTTCCTAAGACCGCTTGGCCTCCGACTTAGTGGAGATCGATGCCATTTGCGACGGTCGCGACGTGTTCGTGCCGGGCATTATGGAACTGGTGGAACGCACCGGTATCCACTCGGGCGACTCGATCAGCGTGTATCCTGCCTTCAGCATTTCGGATAAGGTGAAAGGTACGATCCTTCGCTATGCCATTCAGCTTGGTCTGGGCATCGGCATCGTGGGACTTTACAACATCCAGTTCATCGTAGATGAAAAAGAGGATGTGTATATCATCGAAGTGAACCCGCGCTCCTCCCGTACCGTGCCCTTCCTGTCGAAGGCCACGGGTTACAGTCTGGCAGATATCGCGACCGAAGTGATCCTCGGCCGCAGTTTGAAAGAGCAGGGTATCTTCGAGATCTATCCCAAGGAGAAAAATCGTTGGTACGTAAAGGTGCCCGTCTTCTCCTTCAACAAGATCCGCGGCCTGGACGCCTATCTCTCTCCCGAAATGAAGTCCACCGGTGAAGCCATCGGTTACGACGATAAACTGAACCGCGCGCTGTACAAAGCGTTGCAGGCATCTGGCATGCGTGTGCAGAACTACGGCACCGTGTTTGCCACCATCGCCGATAAGGATAAGGAAGAAGCGTTGCCGCTGATCCGCCGTTTTTACAACCTCGGTTTCAGTATTCAAGCCACCGAGGGTACGGCCGACTTCTTGAAGAAGAACGGTATTCGCACCCACATGCTCGAAAAGATCGGTGACGGCAGCGAAGAGATTCCCGAAGCGATCCGCCAGGGCCACATCGCGTATGTCATCAACACCCGCGATATCGGTTCGGCCGGCCAGGCGAGCGACGGCTATGAGATTCGCCGTTTGGCAACCGACAACAACGTGACCATTTTCACCGCGCTGGATACGGTGCGTGTGTTACTTGATGTGTTGGAGGAAACCACCCTCACCATTTCCACCATCGACGCGTAAGGTGAACAGCGAAACCCGAACGGAGTTCGGATTTGACTTTTCACCTTGAGAGGATACTATGAAACAGAGTGTATTTACCATCATTGAAAACACCCCGTTGACCGAAACGGTGTTGCGGATGCGCCTCAAAGGCGATACTTCCGCCATCACCGCGTCGGGGCAGTTCGTGAACGTGAAACTGACGGGGAAATATCTGCGCCGTCCCATTTCGGTGTGCGATTGTGAAGGGGACGTGCTCACGTTGGTCTATAAAGTGGTCGGCCGCGGGACCGCACAGATGCGGGATATGCAAGCGGGCGAAGAACTGGATGTGCTGACGGGGCTTGGCAACGGTTACGACCTTTCGACAGCGGGTGATCGCCCGCTGTTGCTCGGTGGCGGTGTGGGCGTCCCCCCGCTGTATAATCTCGCGCGTCAGTTGATCGCCGCAGGCAAACAGGTCACCGTGATCCTCGGTTTCAACACGGCGGCGGAAGTGTTTTATGAAGAGGAATTCAAGGCGCTAGGTGCCACCGTGCTGGTGGCCACGGCAGATGGTACAAAGGGTATCAAAGGCTTTGTGACCGATGCCATGGCGGGCGTGGAGTATACCCACTTTTACACCTGCGGTCCCGAACCGATGCTCAAAGCGGTATATAAAGCAACCGAAACCGACGGCCAGTTCAGCTTTGAAGAGCGTATGGGATGCGGTTTCGGCGCGTGTATGGGATGCTCGTGCAAGACCGTGACCGGTTACAAACGCATCTGCAAGGAAGGTCCCGTGCTCAGAAAGGGGGAGATCCTGTGGGAAAAATGAGTGTGAACCTGTGCGGTATCACGCTGGATAATCCCGTGATCCCCGCGAGTGGAACGTTCGGTTTCGGATATGAGTTTGCGGAACTGTACGACATCAATCTGCTTGGTACATTTTCCTTTAAAGGAACCACAAAAGATCCCCGCTTTGGCAACCCCACCCCGCGTATTGCGGAATGTGAGGCAGGGCTCATCAACGCCGTGGGTTTGCAAAACCCGGGTGTGGATAAAGTGATTGCGGAAGAGTTGCCGCGTTTGGCGAAATGTTTTCACAAAAAGGTGATGGCTAACGTCAGCGGCTTTGCGGTGGAAGATTACGCCTATACCTGCGCGCGCCTGGATAAGGAAGAGCAGGTTGGTTGGTTGGAAGTGAACGTCAGTTGCCCCAATGTACACGGCGGCGGCATGAGTTTCGGCACCGATCCCGCGGCCGCGGCCGAAGTGGTGCGGGCGGTCAAGGCGGTCACAACCAAACCCGTGATCGTGAAGTTGTCCCCCAACGTGACCGATATTGTGGCGATCGCGCGTGCGTGTGAAGAAGCAGGGGCCGACGGCATCAGCCTTATCAACACGTTGCTCGGTATGCGCATCGATTTGCGCACCAAAAAGCCGGTGATCGCAAATAAAATGGGCGGTTTTTCCGGCCCGGCCATTTTCCCTGTGGCGGTGAGAATGGTATATCAAGTAGCCCATGCGGTGAACATTCCCGTGGTGGGCATGGGCGGTGTCAGCACGGCGGAAGACGTGATCGAAATGATGCTGGCGGGCGCGACCGCGGTGGAAGTGGGTGCCGCCAATTTGGTGGATCCCTACGCCTGCCGCGATATCATCGCCGATCTGCCGCGCGCGATGGAAAAATACGGAATTGATTCTTTGGAAAGCATCATAGGAGGAGTGCAGTAATGGGTAAGGACGTTATTGTGGCGTGCGATTTTGCAAGCGCCGAACAGGTATTTGCATTTTTGGATAAGTTTACGGGGCGCAAGCCGTTTGTGAAGATCGGTATGGAACTGTTTTATGCCGAAGGCCCGTCCATTGTGCGGGAAATCAAAAAGCGCGGTCACAAGATCTTTTTGGATCTGAAACTGCACGATATTCCGAACACCGTGAAGAAAGCCATGAGCGTGCTTTCAGGCTTGGATGTGGATATCACCAACCTGCACGCGGGCGGCACGGTGCGCATGATGGAAGCGGCGATGGAAGGACTCACCCGTCCCGACGGTACCCGTCCGTTGCTTATTGCGGTGACTCAACTTACCTCCACCGATCAAGAGAGTATGGAAAATGATCTGCTCATTCACGAGCCGATCGATCAGGTGGTTATGCATTACGCCGCCAACGCCAAAAAGGCGGGGCTGGACGGCGTGGTCTGCTCACCGTTGGAAGCGGGCAAGGTGCACGACACCTGCGGTGCACAGTTCTTGACTATCACGCCGGGTGTTCGCTTTGCAGATGGCGATATCGGCGACCAGAAGCGCGTGATGACTCCCGCCGAAGCGAAGAAGATCGGTTCGGACTACATCGTGGTGGGACGACCCATCACGGCGGCGGACGATCCGGTGGCGGCGTACGAGCGCTGCGTGCGTGAATTTTGTGATTGATTTTTGAAAAGGAGATAAAGACAATGGAAGCCTACAAAAGAGAATTTATCGAATTTTTGGAAAATGCCGGTGTGTTGAAATTCGGCGACTTTACCGCGAAAAGCGGCCGTAAGATCCCGTATTTTATCAATGCGGGCGATATCAAAACCGGCGATCAGATCGCAAAACTTGGCGAATTTTACGCAAAAGCATATTTTGAAAAGGTGGGTAATCGCCGCACCGTGCTCTACGGCCCTGCGTATAAGGGTATTCCGATCGCGGTGTCGGTGGCTTGCGCTTTGTCGAAGAACGGGCTGGACGTGCCCTTCTTCTTCAATCGTAAAGAAGAAAAAGATCACGGCGAAGGCGGCGTGTTTGTCGGCTACAAGCCGCAAGCGGGGGAAGAGGTCGTCATTGTGGAAGATGTCATCACCGCAGGTACCGCGATTCGTGAAAGCATGGCCATTCTCTCGAAGCTTGACGGCGTGAAAGTGGCCGCCACGTTCGTGATGGTGGATCGCAAGGAAAAAGGACAAACCGAAAAATCGGCCATGGCGGAGGTCGGTGAAGAATACGGGTTCCCCGTGTATTCGGTGGTGGATGTGTATGACATCATCGAGTATCTCGAAGAGGATGCGGCGAATGCCGAAAACGTGCAGCGCATCAAGAACTATCTTGCTGTGAACGGTGCAAAAGCATGAGAAGTTTGATCGATATCGTGGATTTTTCCCCGGCGGAATTGGATGAACTGATCGCCACCGCTTGCGATATTATGGATCATCCCGCCGCCTATGCCGAGCGTTGCCGCGGTAAAAAACTCGCCACGCTGTTCTTTGAACCTTCCACTCGCACCCGCTTGAGCTTTGAAGCGGCGATGTTGGAACTGGGGGGCAGCGTCATCGGATTTTCGGAGGCCAACAGTTCCTCCGCCGCCAAAGGCGAAAGCATTGCCGATACGGCCAAGACCATTAGTTGCTATGCCGACATTATTGCCATGCGTCACCCGAAAGAGGGCGCGCCGTTGGTCGCTTCGATGAATGCCGGTGTGCCTGTTATCAATGCGGGAGACGGCGGTCATTGCCACCCCACCCAGACGCTTGCGGATTTGCTCACTATCTATCGTGAAAAAGGCCGCTTCTCGGGGCTGACGGTTGGCTTCTGCGGCGACTTGAAATTCGGCCGCACGGTGCATTCGCTTATTGGGGCGCTGTCGCGGTATGCCGACATCAAGGTGGTGCTCATCTCGCCCGAAGAGTTGAAACTGCCGAGTTATGTGAAGCGCGAAGTGCTTCAAAAGAACGGTATTCCCTATGAACAGACCACCGATCTCGAATCGGTGATGCCGCAACTGGATATTTTGTATATGACGCGCGTGCAACGCGAACGCTTCTTTAACGAGGAAGATTATCTGCGTTTGAAGGACAGTTACGTGTTGGAACCGCGTAAGTTGCAAAACGCCAAAGCGGATCTGTGCATTATGCACCCCCTGCCGCGCGTGAATGAGATCAGCGTGGCGGTGGACAAAGATCCCCGTGCTTGTTACTTCAAACAGGTGCTGAACGGCAAATATATGCGCATGGCGCTGATTTTGAAACTGCTCGAGGAGGCGAAGGCATGAATATCGATTCCATCGTGAACGGTGCGGTGATCGATCACATCACCGCCGGTCGCGGTATGCGACTTTACGATCTGTTGCATCTCGAGCAGGTGGATTGCCCCGTGGCGATCATCAAGAATGTGAACAGCCGCAAACTGGGCAAAAAAGACATCATCAAGGTGGATGCAGCCATCTCGCTGAACTTTGATGTCATCGGTTATGTGGATCCGGGTGTGACGGTCAACATTATCCGTGATGGTCGGTTGATCGAAAAGAAGACGATCGACAAGCCTGAGCGACTCGTGAACGTGATCCGTTGCCGCAACCCCCGTTGTATCACCTCCACCGAGCAGGAGATCGACCACATCTTCAAATTGACCGACCGTGAAAACAACGTGTATCGCTGTTTGTACTGCGAAACCAAAGCATAAGAAGGAGAAGGAATTATGGCTATCTTTATTAACGAACCCTCGCACACTTTTAACGAATATCTTTTGATCCCCGGCTATTCCTCCAGCGAATGTGTGCCGGCGAACGTATCGCTCAAAACGCCGCTTGTGAAGTTCAAGCGCGGCGAGCAATCGGCGATCACCATGAACATCCCGCTGGTATCGGCCATTATGCAGTCGGTGTCGGGCGACCGTTTGGCGGTGGCTCTCGCGACCGAAGGCGGAGTTTCCTTCATTTACGGTTCGCAGTCGATCGAAGACGAAGCGGCGATGGTGAAGCGTGCGAAGAGCTACAAAGCAGGCTTCGTCACCAGCGATTCCAACGTGTCTCCCGACGCTACCATGGCGGATGTGGTCGCGCTGAAAGAGCAAACGGGGCATTCCACCGTGGCGGTGACGGAAGACGGCACCGCGAACGGCCGTTTGGTGGGTATTGTCACCGGCCGTGACTATCGCGTCAGTCGCATGGATCCCGACACCAAGGTGTCCGAGTTTATGACTCCTCTGGATAAGCTGATCTGTGCCAAGGAAGGCACCACGCTGAAAGAAGCAAACGACATTATTTGGGATAACAAACTGAATTCCCTGCCCATCGTGAATGACGAAGGCAAACTTTGCTACTTTGTGTTCCGTAAGGACTACGATACCCACAAGCAGAACCCCAACGAACTGTTGGATGCGTCCAAGCGTTACGTGGTGGGTGCGGGTATCAACACCCGTGACTACGCCGAGCGTGTTCCCGCGCTGGTGGAAGCGGGCGCGGACGTGCTGTGCATCGACTCTTCCGAAGGGTTCTCCGAATGGCAGAAACTCACCATTGATTGGATTCGTGCACGCTACGGCGACGACGTGAAGGTCGGCGCGGGCAACGTGGTGGATGCGGACGGTTTCCGCTTCTTGGCGGAAAGCGGTGCCGACTTCGTGAAGGTTGGTATCGGCGGCGGTTCCATCTGCATTACCCGTGAAACCAAGGGCATCGGCCGCGGTCAGGCCACCGCATTGATCGAAGTGTGCAAAGCTCGTGACGAATATTATGAGGAAACGGGCGTGTACGTGCCTGTTTGCTCGGACGGCGGTATTGTGTACGATCATCACCTCACCCTTGCACTTGCGATGGGCGCGGATTTTGTGATGCTCGGCCGCTATTTTGCCCGCTTTGACGAAAGCCCCACCAACAAGGTGAACATCAACGGTACGTACTATAAAGAGTACTGGGGTGAAGGCTCCAACCGTGCGCGCAACTGGCAGCGTTACGACCTCGGCGGCGATAAAAAACTGTCCTTCGAGGAAGGTGTGGATTCCTACGTGCCGTATGCGGGTACGCTTAAGGATAACGTAGCACTCTCGCTCAGCAAGGTGAAGTCCACCATGTGTAACTGCGGTGCGCTCAGCATCCCCGAACTGCAACAGAAAGCGAAGCTCACCCTCGTGTCGGCCACCAGCATCATCGAAGGCGGCGCACACGACGTTATCCAGAAGGAAAAGAGCACCGCCATTAAGTAATCGGTTTAACCTATCCAAGACGGATAGCCCAAGGGCTATCCGTCTTGATACTTGACAAGGGGGAGAGGACATGAAACAAGAGTTGTTGCTGCGTTGCTTGGAACAAAACCCCGTGATCGCCGCCGTGGGCGACGACAAATGGGATGCGGCGCTCGCATCGCCCGCTGCGGTGCTGTTTTATCTTTCGGCCGATGTGATGACGGTACGTCGTCGCGTGGCAGAAGCACACGCGGCGGGAAAGAGGATCCTCATACACATCGATCTCGCCGAAGGCATCGGGAAGGACGCGGGCGGTATTCGTTGGCTTGCAGATTGCGGGGCAGACGGTATTCTCTCCACCCGCGCGGGACTCATCCGTTTGGCTAAAGATCACGATCTTGTGGCGGTGCAACGCTTTTTTGCACTCGATTCCAAAGGGCTCGACAGCGTGGAAGAGATGCTTCACAAAACCGCCCCGCACCTAATGGAGATCATGCCCGGTGTGGTGGGGAAAGCCATTCGTCGGTTCAGCGTGGGGGACACCCCCGTAATCGCCGGCGGGTTGGTGGAATCCGAAGCAGAAGTGTCTGCGGCACTTGCCAACGGTGCCGCCGCGGTTTCCACCGGTGCGGAAGATTTGTGGAATAGGTCTTGACATTCCGTATAAATGCGGTATAATGAGAGAGCATAGAGATTGAGAGTGCACCGCGTCCCTTGGTGGGAGAGGTGCGCTCTTTTTTTCTCGAAAGAAGTATACGGAGGGACTTATTATGGCAAAGACAAACGTTGTGGATTGGAAAACCATCACCGATTTCGTGGTCGATGCATTCGTCGGATACGGTATCCCGCGCGAGGATGCGGTCATCTGTGCCGACGTGCTGTTGGAATCGGATAAGCGCGGCATTGAATCGCACGGTGTCAACCGTTTCAAGCCGATCTATCTCGACCGTATTCGTGATGGTATTCAAAACCCTGTCACGAATTTTGAGATCATCAAAGAAACGCCCACCACGGCGGTGGTGGACGGCCATGACGGTATGGGGCAGGTCATCGGCCACAAAGCCATGTCGCTGGCGATCAAAAAGGCGAAAGAATACGGCATGGGCATGGTCGTGGTGCGCAATTCCTGTCACTACGGCATTGCGGGATATTATCCCACCATGGCGTGTAAAGCGGGATGCATCGGCATGACGGGTACCAACGCCCGCCCGTCGGTGGCTCCCACATTCGGTGTGGAAGGGATGTTCGGCACCAACCCTCTCACCATCGGCATTCCCACCGATGAGGATTTCGATTTTCTCATCGATTGTGCGTCCTCCATCACCCAAAACGGCAAGGTGGAATATTACGAGCGCATCGGGGAAGAGGTGCATCCCGGTACGATCATCGGTCTGGACGGCGAACCGGTGGAAGGAGATGCAGGCGAAGCGCTGCGTATGATCCGCAACGGCACGGCGGCGCTCACCACCCTCGGCGGTATCGGCGAAGCGCTCGGCGGCTACAAAGGGTACGGCTACGCCATGGCGGTGGAGCTTTTGTCCGCGGTGTTGCAAGACGGTAACTACGGCAAAGCGTTGGATGGCAAGGATGAAAACGGCAATAAAGTGCCCTATCGTTTGGGGCATTTCTTCATCGCGATCGATACCGATCATTTCCTCGGTGAGGATCTCTGCCGCAAAAAGGCGGGGGACATCATCCGCGCGGTGCGCGCATCCAAGAAAGCACCGGGTGCCGAGCGCATCTATTCGGCGGGGGAAAAGGAGCATTTGGTGCGTCTTGCCCGCAAAGACGGTGTACCGATCAACGAATCGGTGCAAAAAGAGATCGTCGCCATCCGCGACGAATTGGGACTTACGCAATATACGTTCCCGTGGGAGGAGTAAATTATGGATATTCGCAAAGAATCGCTCAAAAAGCATTATGAATGGAACGGCAAGATCGAAGTGGTCTCCCGTGCCCCTATTAACAGCCGCGAGGATCTGTCGCTGGCCTATACTCCCGGTGTGGCAGAACCTTGCTTGGAGATTCAAAAGGACGTGAACAAGTCCTATGAACTCACCCGCCGTTCCAATCTGGTGGCGGTGGTGACCGACGGCACGGCTGTGCTCGGCCTCGGGGATATCGGCCCGGAAGCGGGTATGCCCGTGATGGAGGGCAAATGCGCGCTGTTCAAAGCATTTGCAGACGTGGATGCGTTCCCGCTGTGTATTAAGTCGAAGGACGTGGATGAGATTGTCCGCACGGTGTATTTGCTGTCGGGCAGTTTCGGTGGTATCAATCTTGAGGATATCGCCGCCCCTCGCTGCTTCGAGATCGAACAGAAACTCAAAGAGATCTGCGATATCCCGATCTTCCACGACGATCAACACGGCACCGCTATCGTGGTTGCGGCGGCGCTCATCAATGCGCTCAAACTGGTGAAAAAGCAGATCGGTGACGTGCAGGTGGTTATCAACGGTGCGGGTTCGGCGGGTATTGCCATCGGCAAACACTTGATGAACATGGGAGTGAAAAACCTCACTTTCTGCGATCGCTTCGGTATCATCACCGAAGGGGACACGCATAACAACTCCGCACAGGAAGAGATGGCCAAGGTGACGAATCTGTCTCGCAAAACGGGTACGTTGGCGGATGCACTCGTGGGTGCAGACGTCTTCATCGGCGTGTCGGCTCCCAATCTTGTCACGCCCGAAATGGTAAAATTCATGGCGGCCGATGCCGTATTATTTCCGATGGCCAATCCCACCCCCGAAATCATGCCCGACGTGGCCAAAGCGGCGGGTGCGCGTGTGGTGGGCACGGGGCGTTCGGATTTCCCCAACCAGATCAACAATGTGTTGGCTTTTCCGGGCATTTTCCGCGGTGCGTTGGATTGCCGTGCATCCTGCATCAACGAGGAGATGAAGGTTGCAACCTCCTACGCTCTTGCGTCACTCATACCCGACGATGAGATCACCGAAGAGAACATCATCGCCCCCGCACTCGACAAGCGGGTGGCGCAGGTGGTGGCCGAAGCGGTCATCAAGACCGCCCGCGAGACCGGCGTGGCACGGATATAAAGAGCAAAACAAGGCGTGTTCAACCGAACACGCCTTGTTGATTGGTAGCCCGCACGACGTATTGCAATCTATCTGCTTGTATGGTATGCTTGTGCTACAATAGGGACAAAATTTTTATCAATATTTATTTTTATCAAAAAATGATATAATTTTTAAAATTTACATTAACCAAAAGCGTTTTTGTTACACTATACTATTGAAAGCTTTCACAAGGGACGGAAAAATCAATGGAACAAACAAAGGCTTATGAGAAATTACAAGAATGCTTAAAGGATATTTTCGCTTTTTCAATTTCGAGGGTTTATGATAAACAAGATGCAGAAGATTTAACCAATGATATTATTATAGCGGTAATGTCATCTGTAAATCGACTCGAAAACGATTCTGCTTTTTACGGCTATATGTGGAAAATTGCCGAGAATACCTTTAAGCAATATATCCGTAATAAAAATAAATCTAATGTTGTGTTCGATGAAAAATTCTGTGGTGTGTATTGGGAAACTCCTGAACAGAAGTGCATAGATAATGAGGAAGTTGCAATTTTAAGACGGGAGCTAACTCTATTATCTAGACAGTATAGGGAAGCTACTATTAAGTACTACATTGAGAATAAAAACTGTTCCCTGATTTCAAAAGAAATGAATATAAGTGAAGAGATGGTAAAATATTATCTTTTCAAAACAAGAAAAATTTTGAAAGAGGGCGTAAATATGGAAAGAAAATACGGCGAAAAAAGTTATAATCCAAGCAAGTTTGGCATCAATTTTTGGGGTAATGGCGGTAATTCTTACATATGGGAAACTTTTGAACGCAAACTACCCGGAAATATTGTTCTTGCTGCCTATGAAAAACCCCTTACAATAGAGGAGTTATCATTAGAATTAGGAGTCTCAGCTGCATATTTAGAAGATGAACTTGAAATATTGCTGAAATATAATTTTATTACCAAGTCAGGAAATAAATATCAAACAAATTTCTTAATCTTTAAATCCGACTTTGAAGAAGAATTCAAAGAAAAAGTTCCAACGCTTGAAATCTGCAAATCGGCAACAGAGGAAATTAAAGTGTTTACAGAAAAACTTTTGCCGAAATATATGAGAAAAGATTTTGGGATAGAATTGAATGATAATGCATTAAGATGGTTTATTGTTAATATTGCCATGATAAATGCTTTAGGTGATTTTGAGGAAAATATATCGCAGGCAAAGTTTGGTGCGTACCCAAGGCTTAATGCTACCACATATGGTTTTGTTTATGGTCACGATAATGATTATCGGTATGGTTATTTTGCTGGAATTTACGGCAGATGTGACAATAGTCAAAATACTGCATATTACTCTGCTGTGAACTATAATGTGATTAAAAGTTGTCAATGGTGGCAGGGGAGTTCGAAAGCTCGCTCCGATACGCTCTGTGATGCGATATTGAAAAGAAATATTGCCGACTGTACTTCACAAGAAGTTGTTGCTCAACTTGTAAAGGAAGGAATGGTAAGTGTTAAGGATGGTATATTATACGCAAACTTCCCAACTTTAACAAGTCGAGAAAGTCATTATATTAGAGAAGAATTAAAGCCAATAACTGATATTATTGTTGGTTGTATGGAGAAAATTTGTAGCAGTGCAGCATTACTTTTTAAAAAACACACGCCAAAAGAATTGAAAGAACATTGTGAACAGTTGGCATATGTTCGCTATCAAGCGGATGCAATGGGAATTATTATTGAAAAATTTGTAGAAGATAAGTTTTTAATCGTACCTGAAAAGAGAACAAATTTATGTATGTTTGGTGTAAAAAGATATTCTGAAAATAATAGTGAGTATTAATATTTTTTTAGGCACGGCAAGAATAGCCGTCATACTTTTGGCGGCTTCACTGCTTAAAAACAAAGTTTTTAACTGTATTTTTTCTTGTATGATTTTCAATATGTCTGTATGACTTTTGTCATACCATCAAAAAATAGGGTTATCTCGTATTTTTTCGGGATAACTCTATTTGCATATATAACTTGAAAATATCTAAAAAAAATGTTATATTAAATTAAAGAAAAAGCTTGTTGTTATGCGGAATTTTCAACTTGTGGAAATGACTGCCACAAGTTGAAAACAATAGCCTCCACTTGTCAGGGGAGGTGGCAAAACGAAGTTTTGACGGAGGGGTAGTTTTCTCTCCCTCAGTCTTTTGCTTCGCAAAATCCAGCTCCCTCATGAGAGGGAGCCAAGGGTTAATTTGTTCCTAACTTAACACAAGCATATACTATTCCTGTAAGCGGGGTGGTTTGTATGTATAAAGTGTTGTTCCTTTGTCACGGGAATATCTGCCGTTCACCTATGGCGGAGTTTGTGTTCCGCCACATGGCAGGGGAGAGGGCGTATTGCGAATCTAAGGCAGTTTCGGCCGAAGAGATCGGAAACGATATCTATCCGCCCGCCGCAACCATGTTGCGCCGAAAGGGAATACCGTTCCAAAAACACCGCGCACGACAGATCACCCGTGCGGATTATGATGCATTTGATTACATCGTGGTGATGGAGGAATACAACCTGCCGCGTCTTTTTCGCATCATCGGCAGCGATCCCAAAGGGAAAGTCTTCCGCCTTTTGGATTTCACCGCCACCCCCGGCGACATCGAAGATCCGTGGTACAGCGGTAATTTTGAAAAGGTGTACGAGCAAATTCACATCGGGTGCGATGCGCTCTTGCACTACATCATCGCCGACACAAAATAAATGCCCCACCCCTGCGGTAACTCTTGACATTCCACCACGGGATGGGGTATACTGTGAAGGTGTCAATCGGGGCGTGGCGCAGTTGGTAGCGTGCGACATTTGGGAGCGTGCCTAGCAGTTACAGCCGAGATTTTACAAAAGTCCGGAAAAGCCTTTACTTATGCGGACTTTCGGCACTTAATAAAAACGCAAAACGGCGTGGAATTTGCGTTTGACCACAGTTTATCCCACTTCCACGCAAAAACTTAAAAAATCGAATATATATCCGGGTGTGGCGCAGCTGGGAGCGCGGGTGGTTTGGGACCATGACCGACGACATTCAGGACTTTTCCCCAAACCCTCAACAAAGCCTTAAACACTGCGGATTTTCCTCTTTCTTATTTCTTTGAAATGTGTTACAATAAGGCAACGACCACATAGTATCCCACAGATGCTGAAAAAAGCGAAAAAAACTGAATATATCGGGGTGTGGCGCAGTTGATAGCGCACCGCATTTGGGATGCGGGGGCCGCGAGTTTGAGTCTCGCCACTCCGACCAAAAAACAGCCATCTTGCATTGAACGCAAGATGGCTGTTTTGATGCCTGTTAATTATCAATCCTCATCATCTTTGGAAACGTCAACCGTTTCTTCCCATTGGTAACGTCCAGGGATATGTCCTCCATCACCTGTGCGCTGAGTTCTATCAGAGGTATCAATATCCCAGCCGCCTTTTTTATCATAGCCATAAGTGCGACCGTCAGAACCAACATCATACTTACTTTTTTCGTTACACATATCAAGTACCTCCTTAATTTGGTACTTACATTATAGAACCTTTATTTGTTTTTTGCAATACTATATTCTATTTTCTTTGATTACTGCGGCTCAAATTTTGATGGTATTATTTATTCGACACCGAAGTTCTTATTTCGCTTTGCAATATGTTCATCGATCTTTGCCATCAGCTCTGCAATTTCAGTTTCAGTAAATCCTATCTTTACAAAGCCATTGTAATAGTAATTTCTCAATTCCTCAGATGAGGGCATCGATTCTAATTCGTTCTCTCGTATTTGATCCAGCACTTCTCTTTGGGATTTGGCACTTAAAAACGGATGTCCGAATTTTTCGCAGTCATCTGTGGCTTTTCGCATAGCATAACCATATAATTTTTCTGTAGCCGTTTGTGTCGCATCGGCAGAAAAGCAGGAATACACTTCGTATGTCGCACCACCAATTTCATATACGTGAACATTAAAATTCGGAAAGCCACTCATCGTCATCCTATAAATATGGTCTTTATATGCATCTCCGTGCTGATGTTCCGGTTCTTTCGATTCATGCTTGTTTTCGATATACATATGCGGTCTTTCCAAATCGGCAGGGATAATCCATTCCTCGTTTAGCTTTACGGCCTCGAGAATTTGTCCTGCATCACACGCCTTTTGAATGTACCAAGGTTTTGACTTCCATTTCTGCGCTGCTTGTTTTAACGTAATATATTGCTTTGCCATAATTTACCTCGCATTATTTTTGTTAAATTATAGCATATTTCGACACGATTGTCACTAATGAGCAACCGCCACGGAAAAATCTGTGGCGGTTGCTGTTTACTTTGACTTACGCCGTCTGTCCCGATTTAAGCCGTTCCTTCTCAGCGGCGATTTCCGCATTCTTCTGTGCGATCATCACCGCAAGTTTTTCTTCACATTCTTCTCTTGTGTCAGCATAGATATTGAACTTCTTACGCTTTCCGTTCGCCAATTTCGGTGAGTAACTGCCCTCCCATTTGTTCGCACTGATTTGGAATATACATCCAGTGCCGGGGCGGCGGATTTTTGGTTGTTTCGGCTCAAATTTCGCTCTCACGGGCGTTTTTACCGTTTGGTCGGGTGTTTGCTTGTCCTCGCTCAAACTGCCCTCATTTCGCCCGAAGCCCTGCTCAATTTTGTTGGCTGCACTGCGTTGCATATTGTCGGTGATATGGGTGTATATATTCAAGGTCGTTTCTGATGAAATGTGACCTATGATCGCAGACAGCGTTTTTACATCCATACCGTTGGCAAGTGCGGTAGTAGCGAAGGTATGCCTGAGATCGTGGAAGCGGACGTGCTTACATTCTGCTCTTTCCAAGGTTCTGTCAAGCACTTTCCGTATCGCAGAAGGATGATACGGCGCATCCTCTTTTACGGGCGATGGGAACATCCACCGTGAGTTTATCCGCTTTTTATATTCCGTAAGGATTTTTACAATATCCGGTGGAAGTATTACGGTGCGGATGGAGGATTTTGTTTTAGGCGCACATACATGCATGTTGCCTTTTACCGTTGTTGCCTGACGGCAGATGTGAAGTTCGCCCGTCTGCATATTAAGGTCATCCCATTGCAGAGCCACGATCTCCCCTCGGCGCATTCCTGTGCAGAGTTCAAGAAGGAACAGTTCGAAGTATCCATCCGCTTTGGCTTGTGCCATGAACCTCTGCATTTCCTCTCTCGTCAGCACCTGCATCTCCTTGGCTTTCTTCGGCGGCAGTTTGCAACCAATCGCAGGGTTTATTCTTATAATACCGTCTGCAACCGCTTTCTCTAAAGCCTTTCGGCACATAGCGTGACATCCGCGCACCATACGGTCGGATAAGCCTTTTCCGTAAAGCTCGGTTCGTACTTTTCTGCCGCCGTTTTTCAGTCGGGTATAGAATTGTTGCAGGTCATTCTGCGTTAATTTGTTCAGCGGCGTTTTACAAATGTCGGGGATTATATGATTGTATATCATATTTTCGTATCCCGATTGTGTGGTCGGGCGGAGCGTTTGCTTGGCGTACTGCTGATACCAGAAGTCCAGCCAATCGCCGAATGCCATTTCTGCTTTGACCTTGCCTGTGAGCTGCACTCCGCATTTTTTCTTTTAACTGCTCTAATTTTTCAAGGCATTTGCCTTTTTCCATGGCAGTTACATTTTTGGTGATGGGGTTACCTTTTTCATCGTAGCCGATGACCACACGAGCTTCCCATCGTCCGTCTGCTCGTTTTCGCAAAGTGCCTTCGCCTTGCTTTCTTCTTTTGCTCATATTTTCAACTCCTCTCCGAAGATATCGTTCATGAAGCCGCCGACTATATTCGAGGCTCTCTGTTGCATATCCGTTGTTACGTGAGTGTAGGTGTCGAGCGTAAAACTTGCATTGGTATGCCCAAGGATTCCTGACAGCGTTTTCGCATCCACTCCGCTTGTGAGCGCATGGGTAGCGAAGGTGTGGCGCAGATCGTGGAAGCGTATATTGGGAAGCCCTGCTTTTTGGAGCAGTTGTTTCATCTTTCTATACGCCGCCGGAGGAGCCACGGGAAGTTCGGGACGAAGCGGATCGGTGAAAATCCAATCGCTTTTGCTATTCTTCTTACGCTCTCTCAGCACATTGGCTGTGCTAACCGGCAGATAGAAGCTTCTCTTGCCTTTGCCTGTTTTGGTTTCGCCTATGATGATTTCACCGTTTTTCACATCGATACTGCGGTTAATATTCAGTTTGCCTTCGACCTCATCGAAGTCCGTCCACTTGAGACCGCACAACTCACCTCTGCGAAGTCCGGTTGTCAGCTCGGTGTAGAATAGGTCGCGCCAATATTCCTCGGCATCAACCAATTTCATAAAGGTTTCGAGCTGCTCATCGGTGAGCACCTGCATTTCCTTTTTTACGATTTTCGGCACGGTTGTACCGCTTGTCGGATTCTTGGATATAAGGTGTTCCTTCACCGCCATATCCATTGCTTCGTGAAGCATACAGTGTATCCGTACTACCGAGGCATCCGACAACCCATTTCCATAGATATGCTGATTTTTAATTCTGCCGTTTTTACGCAGATTATTATAAAATTTCTGCACATCAGCAGTTGTGATGAACGCTATCGGCTTATCCCCAATCGCAGGCTTTATATACCTTTCCGTATAGGTTTTGTAGCCGTCCAGCGTACTTTCACGGATAGTGCCGGTCATATACTCGGCAATCCATTTGTCGAGCCACTCGCCGAGGGACATATTACTGTCCTCGGTCAGCTCGGCATCTCGGAACTCATCGATTTTATGATGGAGCTTGTCGATCAGTTCCTTTTGCGTTTTTGCATAGACATAACGGAATATGGGATCGCCGTTTTCCTTATGGCCTACGACGATGCGACCTTCCCATTGTCCTTTTTTCTTTTGGCGAATCATTCCTTCGCCCGATGGTCTTCGTTTTGCCACGATAATCACCTCCTTGCAGCACAACACAATACCACACTTGTTTTTGAATATCCAGCGTTTTTTGCATAGAATGTTCGAGTATTTTTTGAGGTGTGAGGTTGCGCATAAAATGTATGCGCAACCTCCCTTTACATACTCTGCTCATAACTGTTTTCGTAATCGCTTTGCTCGGGACGGATGCCGAGAGCTGCTTTCTTTTGAGCAATCTTGGAGCGGAGTTTGCCGTCTACCTGATTACGCAATTTTTTATCCCTGTTATCATAGCTCTGATTGATGGCGCGAAGCAGAGCGCAGATAATGTTACCGAAGGCAGAGGCGGTGTGTTGTCGGGGAGTATAA
>JAZSHJ010000059.1:0-21038 GCA_045533175.1 Acutalibacteraceae bacterium | reverse complement strand
TACAAGGAGATCTCGGTGCGGGATCGCTTGGTGTATTCGGCCACGGGCAAAACGCCCAAACGTCGAAAACGGTATTAAACAAGGCAGAGAGTGCTTTCACTCTCTGCTTTCAGACTGTCAAAAAAGTCCGACGTTCGTCGGACTTTTTCTCTGTCTGCCGCCTGCGGGCAGGTTTATCCGCGGGCTTTGCCCGCACACACCCCCTCCCTCCGATTTTTCAGTCTTCGGAGAGGGTTTTTGATACGCTGTTTTTTCATTGGATGGTCCGTTGATGATCCGTTTAAAGTCCACTCCTTCGGGCAAAATAGCGGAATTGCAAAACAATACCGTGCTTTTCACGGCCACATTCCCGCCGCCTGTAAGGTGAGCTTATACACCGCTTCTTCGTGGTCATAGTTAAACAGCGACGTTTTTTTGCCGCGAATCTTATCCGCAAAATCGTCCATCATGGCGGTATACCGTGCAAATTTCGGACAATCAAACGCGGTAGCGGTCACCTTTCCTGCGGCATCACGCAACACGATGCGGGCATCCGCATAGTAATCATTGGGATACCGTTCATACTCCAGCGGGCGAATCTCCACCACCCCCTCGGTGCCGACGATCACCAACTGACGGCGATTGCCCCCTTCCAATTCCGCACAGGTCGTTTTGACAAACGACGTGCCCGTGGGATAGCGAAACGCCGCCATGCCGAAATCGGGCGCATCCTCCCCTTCATTGCCCGTGCGGCCGTTCAGCGGGATCACCTCCAATGGCCGTCCCATAAAGGTGTACACCAGATCCACCAAATGGCAACCGAGGAAGAACATCATGCCGCCGCGAAACTTGTTGAGCCACGCGGTTTTTCGAGCATCGTATTTGATATTCATTTGCGCTTCCACATGCAAGATCTTCCCGAGCGCACCGCTTTGCATCAACTCCCGCGCTTTAATAACGGCGGGATTATAGCGATACATATATCCCGTTTGGAAAATGCCGTTGCGTTCCCGCACAACATTCATCAAACGGACAAACTCAGCGAGGTCTTCCCCGCCCGGTTTGTCCAGATGAACGGGCATTCCTTTTTCGGCAAACGGAATTGCAAGACGGGACAAGTGATGCTCTTCGCTTTCGATCACCACGCCGTCCAGCGTGTCGTCGTTCAAGATCTCTTCGTAACTTTTCCACTCCACGTCGTTGTAGCCTTCCTGTGTCAACGCACGGGCTTTGTAGGCGGGATCTTCCTCACACACGGCGACTACTTCAAAATTGGGGTTACTCCGCAACTCCCGCATAATGTCATGGGCGTGGTCGTGGCCCGTGCCGATCTGTGCTACTCGTAACGGTTTCATTCCAAATCTCTCCAATCAAACTGTGTTAAGGGAAAAGACGGTTCGTTGGCCAAGCGAGTATACACCGCCGCCGCTTTAGTGGGTGAATACACCTCTTCCACCATGGAAAGCAGATTCAACCGCCCAAGCGAGATCATGCGCATGAGTGCGTTCATATCGTCATCCTGTGTCCAGTACCCTTCGTGGGATTCGTGTTTGGGACGTGCCAAGGTGTGCGCACCGATCAGTTGGATGCCGGGGCCGTGTACCTTGCGATAATAATCCACCGTGAAATCGGCATGGCGGGTGCAACCGAGCAACGCCACACGTCCAAACGGTGCCATGCAGTCGAGCACCCCGTTCAAACCCGCACCAACGCCTGTTACTTCAATCGCCACTTTCGCACCGCCGCCCGTAAGCCGTTTCACCGTGTCGGCAAAATCGGGCGCATACGGATCCAGCGCATAATCCGCCCCGCAAGTGAGTGCCTTTTCCCGTTTTTCCGCCACAGGATCCACCGCGATAATGGGAACAGCACCCGCCAGCCGTAACAAAGGCAGGGCAAACATCCCCAAAATACCGAGTCCCATTACAACAGCGGATTCGCCGATCTCCGCTTTGCATTTGCGGATGGCCGCCAGCGGAAAGGTGGCAATATTAAGCAATGCCGCTTCCTGCAACGATACGTCGTCGGGTAAGCGATAGACTTTTGCCTGCGGCATGTTTTGCAACGTGCGGTGGGTGGACCAACAAAGCGCCACGCGATCTCCGGCGCGATATTTGGTCACCCCTTCTCCCACAGCAGTCACCACACCCGCCGAACTGTAGCCGCCGTAACGCGGGAAGGACACTTCGGGTGCACATGAATAACTGATGTTGGCATCACCGATGAGGTTGGCGCGTTCCGTACCGGCGCTGATGGTAGAAAATTCGAGTTTTACCTGCACTTCGCCTGCAGCAGGTGCTGCAATCTCCTTTTCCAGAAACTGAGCCTTACATGGCTCGGAAAATTCGATAAATTTCGTTTTCATATCCCTCACCTCTCACTTTCATTATAGGGGTAATATCCTATTGCGCAAGACACATTCCCGTGGTAAAAGGGGTAATTTTCTATACACACAAAAAAAGCGACAAGCAGGAAATCCTGTTTGTCGCTTTTCGCATTCAATTATTCCACCGAGATGATATAGTAGTAAACGGGCTGGCCGCCGGGGATGGCAGACACTTCCACGTCCGCACCCAACTTGGCGCGAATGCCTTCGCACACCGCTTCGGCATCCGTTTCGGTCATGTCCGCACCGTACATCACCGTGACGAAGGCGGTTTCCTTCCCGTCCGAACGGCGGGAAGAAACCAACTGACGCGTCAATTTGACCGCCGCATGGGTGATATCCTTATCCACAAACGCCACTTTACTGCCATCCAGCGCCAGGATCTCACCCTTGTGGATCTTACCGCCGCCGTATTCGCTGTCACGCGCGGCAAAGGTGATCTGACCGGTGGACACATTTTCCGCCGCACGCGTCATGGTGAGCAGATTATCCTCGTCCGCCGCATCGGGATCAAAACTGAGCATAGCCGAAACACCCTGCGGAATGGTGCGGGTGGGCAACACGTACACTTTGCGATCCGCCAACGGCACCGCCTGTTCGGCCGCCAGAATGATATTCTTGTTGTTCGGCAACACGTACACCGCCTTGGCAGGGGTGGCTTCGATCGCCGCCAGAATATCGTCGGTCGAGGGGTTCATCGTCTGGCCGCCCGACACCACGTGATCGCAACCGAGATCGGTGAACAGCGCTTGCAAGCCATCGCCTGCCGCCACCGCCACAAAGCCGACGGCATTTTCGGGTTCAGCACGTGCAGGAACTTGCGGAGCATCGGCTTCATCACTTTCCACCCAGCCCGCATTTTCGTGCTGGATCAGCATGTTTTCCACTTTCACCGTTTCAAATGCACCGTATTCCACACCCGCCGACAACGCCTTGCCGGGATCCTTTGTGTGGACGTGCACCTTGATGATGTCCTCATCATCCACCACCACGACACAGTCGCCGATGGATTCGAGATACGCGCGCAGACGCATGGGATCTTTTGTCACCTTTTTGTCACGCGCCACAATAAATTCCGTGCAGTACGGGAATTCGATATCCGCTTCAAACGTGGCCGCCGCACTCTGTTTGGGTGCGGATTTTGTCGCCGTGGTTTCGCCTTCCACCACCGCACCGCCGGCGAACACCGCCTGCATCGCGTTGATGATGATCAAAAAGCCCTGGCCGCCGGCATCCACCACGCCCGCTTTCTTAAGTTGCGGAAGCAGTTCGGGCGTGCGCGAGAGCGAAGCCGCCGCTTCTTCGCACACGATGGGCCACACGGTTTCGACCGCCGCATCCGCTTCGGCCGCCGCGCAGCCTTTTTCCGCCGCTTCGCGCGCCACCGTCAAAATGGTGCCTTCCGTGGGTTTCATAACGGCTTTATACGCCGCTTCCACGCCAAGCGAAAGTGCATTGGCCAACGCCGCACCGTCCGCTTCCTCCATGCCCTTGAGGCCTTTGGAGAAACCGCGGAACAAAAGCGACAGAATAACGCCCGAATTCCCGCGCGCCCCGCGCAACATGGCCGAAGCCGCCACGTCCGCCGTTTTGGACACGGTGGGATTTTCAAGGCGCACCAATTCACGCGCGGCCGCCGCAATCGTCATAGACATATTAGTACCCGTATCGCCGTCCGGCACGGGAAATACGTTCAGTTCATCCACCGCTTGCTTTTGTGCGGCAAGACAGTTGGAAGCGGAGACCATCGCGTCCCGCAAAGTCGTTCCGTTTATCATTTCAGCACTCCTTTGATGTTGCGATCGCAACCGCGTGATTATTCAACGCGCATACCGTCCACGCAAACCTTAACCGCTTTGACTACCAGACCGGTCGCTTGCTCGACGGTAAACCGCACCTTGTGTTCGATACTTTCGGCAATCGCCTTGATGTTCATGCCGTAGATCACGGCAATATGCAGTTCCACCACCAGGCGACCGCCTTCGCTGCGCACGCGCACACCTTGATCGGCATACGTGCGGCGGGAGATCAGCGCACGCAAACCTTGCCGCGCACCGCTTTTCACCATACCGGCGACACCATAGCAAGACGACACCGCATCCCCAATGAGGTTGGCAAAATATTCCTCTGAAATTTCAATGGTTCCCATGTGATTCTCAATATGGATCATAATTACACACCTTTCCGCGCGGCGGGACAGTTTCCAACGCGCTTCGTTTCCGTTTTCCATTCAAAGCATACGCAGACACGGTACATTATAACACATATTTTTGAAACAATCAACCCAAAAATCCTACTTTCCGAAAGAATTGACAAAACGCACAAAACCCGTTACAATACCTAACAGAAACGAGGTGTTTGGTATGGGTTGGTTCGGACAGCGAAAACGGCAAAAAGAACGGGAAGCGCTGTTTTCCCGTATATGCGAAAAAGCCATCAAATACGTGGCCAGACGGCAGGTGCGCGCCGACGGTTCCACCGAAGAGATCGTGCTTGGGAAAGGCGGACGCGTTTCGCACGGAAACGGCTTTTTGATGGTGGATACCGCGGCGGGAGAAGTGTTCCGCTGTGCCGAGGATGCGGTGCGTTGCGCCGAACTGCTCAGCCGTGACGGCGTGGTGGTGCAGGGTGTCAACACCCACACCGATGCCGAAGACACCGTGGTAGCCTATTACGTTTACTACCGATAAGGAGGCGATCACGTGATATTCCCCGCCTTTTTGAAACCACAGGACCTCATCGGCATCACCGCCCCCAGCGCAGGGATCGATGAGGCCGATCACGCGGCGTTTGATCTTTCCCTTTCCCATTTGCACAAATGCGGATATTCAACGCGGGAAACGGCCCACGTGCGGGCAGGCGGCCTTGTGAGCGCACCACCCACGGTGCGCGCCGCCGAACTGAACGCCCTGTTGTGTGATCCCGAGGTGCGCATGGTGTGGTGTGCCGCGGGCGGCGATTTTTTGTTGGATATGCTCCCGCATGTGGATTGGCAGGCGGCGGTGAGAAACCCGAAGTGGGTGCAGGGATATTCCGATCCCACTTCGCTTTTGTACACCCTCACCACCGTGTACGATATCGCCACCATATACGGCACCAACGCAGGCGGGTTCGACTGCGAACAACTGCCACCCGATGCCGCGTATGCGCTGTCGCTGGCGGGAGGCGATCTTTCGCCGCAACACAGTTTTGATACCTTCACCCACCGTTATAACGACGAGGGGGAACAACCCGTGTGTTGGGAAACGCCCCGCGGCCCGGTGAAGGTACAAGGCCGCCTGCTCGGCGGATGTCTTGACTGCCTTTCGGATATTCTGGGCACACCGTACGACGGTACGGCCGCGTTTGTCGAGCGATACAAAGAGGACGGTATCCTGTGGTATTTCGATATCTTTGCTCTGCCCGCCGAAGCGGTATACCGCACCTTGTGGCGAATGCGGGAAAACGGATGGTTTACCCATGCGCGCGGCGTGATGGTGGGGCGCGTGTGCTTCCCCTCCTCGCAAATGGACCTCTCCTACCGTGACATGATCGAACAAGCATTGCCCGATCTGCCGCTGATACTGGAAGCGGATGTGGGACACGTGCCGCCGCGCATGACCATCATCAACGGTGCATTTGCCACGTTGGAAGCGGCGGACGGGCGCGGACAATTACACATGACATTACGATGAGGTGACACCATGACAGACAAACAACTGCGTGATCTGCTTTGCGATATGTCCCTTGCCGAAAAGTTGGGTGAACTACAGCAAATGCCGGGACAATACTTTTCGGACGACTGTATGGAAACGGGCATCAACACCGCTTTTGATTACACAGAGGAAGAAGTGACGTGTATCGGATCGGTCATCAACGTGCTGGACCCCGCCCGTATCAACGCCATTCAAAAACAGCACGTGGCACGGCATCCGCACCACATTCCTCTTCTGTTCATGCTGGATATTATTCACGGGTACAGCACGATATACCCCATTCCTCTGGCACAGGCCTGCTCGTTCGATCCGTCGCTGGTATCCGACTTGGCCCGTGCCACCGCACGCGAATCCTGTGCAGCGGGGCAACACGTCACCTTTTCTCCGATGGTGGATCTTTCGCGGGATGCCCGTTGGGGACGGGTGATGGAAGGATCGGGCGAAGATCCGTATCTGAACGCCAAAATGGCCGAAGCAGCGGTGCGCGGATATCAAGGGGACGACCTTTCAAAAGAAGGCACGATCAGCGCGTGTGTGAAACACTTTGCCGCCTACGGTGCGGTGGAAGGCGGGCGCGAATACGGATACGTGGATATGTCCGAACGCATTTTGCGCCAGTATTTTCTCCCCGCCTACAAAGCGGGATGTGATGCCGAAAGCGGTATGCTGATGACCGCCTTCAACGCCATTGCAGGCGTGCCTGCTTCGGGCAATCCGTTGTTGGAACGCATTCTGCGGAAGGAATGGGGATATGAAGGCGCCGTGATTTCGGATTACGGTTCCATCAGCCTGATGCAAAGTCATGCGGTGGCCGAAACACCCGAAGAAACCGCCCTGCGCGGATTTAACGGCGGCATCGACATTGAAATGTGCATCAACCATTACCGTCGCGGTCTGTCGAAACTCCTCAAGGACGGCAAGATCACCATGGAACAGATCGACCGTGCGGTGTGGCGGGTACTGAATCTGAAAAACCGCTTGGGACTGTTTGAAAATCCCTATCGCTTTGCCGATCCCGAAAAAACAAAGGATCTCATCAACTGCGACGAATTTTTGCAACTGGCACGCGAATGCGTACCCGCTTGCTCCGTGTTGTTGAAGAACGAGCAAAGCGCCTTGCCGCTGAATCCCGACGGAAATGAGTGCGTGGCATTCATCGGCCCGTATCTGAATGAAACCGATATCATCGGCCGTTGGACCAACCCGCACATTCCACGCATCACCCCGCAAACGGTGAAAGATGCCGTCACGGCTCGTTGCCCCGCGCGCAACTTCCTGTTTGAAGACGGGTGCTTTATGATCGGGCGGGAAGACGCTTTCATGGCGGCCAAAAAACGCGTACCGTATGAAGAGGATGATGCACACCGTGCGGCGCAACTGACGGCGGCGACCGAAGCCGCCCGCCGCGCCGATCGCGTGGTGCTCTTGTTAGGCGAACACCCCTACAGCGGCGGCGAAATGGCGGCCAAAGCGGACATTACCCTGCCGCGTATTCAGCGCGACCTGTTTGATGCGGTGCGGGCGGTGAACGACCGCGTAATCGTGGTGCTGTTTGCCCACCGCCCCGTGGAACTCGGCAACATAGCCGACCGCGCCGAAGCGATTTTGGACGTGTGGTTCCCCGGCACCATGGGGGCGGCGGCAATTGCGGATATGCTGTTCGGCGATCGGGCGCCAAGCGGACGACTCACCATGTCCTTCCCCCATTGCGTGGGACAAGAGCCGATCTATTACAACCGCTTGCCCACCGACCACGCACCCGAATTTTCCTCTTTGTATGTTACGGGATACATTGATACACCGCTTGAACCGTTGTATTGCTTCGGCGAAGGATTGACCTACACCGACTTCCGTTACGGCGAGATCACTTTGGATAAAACGGTATTGCGCGAAGGCGAAACCCTCACCGCTTCGGTGCAGGTGACCAATGTGGGCGACCGCGACGGCGTGGAAACGGTGCAGTTGTATGTACGCGACTGTTTCGCTTCGGTATCGCAACCCGTGAAGGAACTGAAAGGATTTCAGCGGGTGCACATCAAGAAAGGCGAAACCGTCACCGTATCCTTCCCCCTCACACCCGACGATCTGCGGTTTTATAACGAGCAGATGGAATTTGTGTGGGAAGCGGGCGATATTCGCGTGTTCATCGGCCACGACAGCCGCGTGAGCACATACAAAACCTTCTCGTTGGCCGAATAAAAAGAGAGAGTTTCCGCTTTTCGGAAACTCTCTCTTTTTATTTGTTCTTGCGACTGTCGATAAAATCCTGCAAGATAATAACGGCTGAAACGGTATCCACCACCGCTTTGCGCTTTTTGCCGCGGGTGTTGGTTTCGTTCAAAAAGCCGATGGCGGACACGGTGGTCAATCGCTCATCCCACAAGGTATACGGCAACGCGGTGCGCTCGGCCAACGCGGCGGCGAATTCTTCCGCCCGCGCGGCACTTTCCCCACAACTGCCGTCCATATTACGCGGATGCCCCACCACCAAATGTTGTGCACGATGTTCCGCCGCCAGCGCCGCCACTTTATCAAGCAAGCGGTCACGGTTGTGCTCGGTCACCGTGCCGATGGGAGAAGCCAGTATCTCCCGTTCATCCGAAATGGCCACACCCGTGCGTTGCAACCCCAGATCTACTGCCAATATGCGCATACGGTTCACCTTACCTGTACACGTGATCTTTGGGCAACAACGGCGTTTTATTCACTCCGTGTTTGGCAATGTATTCTTCCGGATTCACGTCATCGTAAATGAAGGCGCGCAACACCTTGGTTGCGTATTCAAAGTTGTAATACACGGTGGAAGAATTCGTCTGCTCGCGGTAATCCCCATTGATGACATAGCTGAGCAACGGTACACGCGTCTGCTCGAAGGTGAACCCGCCCAACACACCGCCTGCCATATCCACAATATCGCCGTACGACAGCGAGGTGCGCACATACGGCAACAGCGCTTCCGCCAACGCAGGGAACTTGGACATACCCATGTTCATCACACGGTCGAACAACGCTTCCATCACCACACGCTGACGGTCGGTACGGCCGAAATCGTTGCTGCCGCCCTCGGCGGTGGAAACCGAACGAATACGCGACCAGCTCACCGCTTGCACACCGGTGAGCACCTGCTTGCCCGAACGGCGAATCAGATCCTTTTCCGTGCCGATACGGGTATCGGGTGAAAGGATCAACTTATTGGCTTCGATGCGCTCCGCTTCGGTGATGGACACCTCCACACCGCCGATCGCATTCACAATATGCACCATACCCGAGAAATTCACGGTAGCATAATGACGGATATTCAAACCGAAGTGGGTGTTGATCGTCTTAAGCGCCAGTTCCGGACCGCCGCGACCGTAGGCGGAATTGATCTTCGCATAGCCGCGACCATCCAAATATACCAAAGTATCCCGCATGATGGAGGTGATCTTCACCTTGTTGTGCACCTCATCGATGCTGATGATCATGATGGAATCGGTATTACCCGAATAACTCCCGCTACGGGAATCCACACCGAAGAGAGCAATGTTCGTTATCTCTTTGGGGAGTTCGGCCGCTTCCGCGCTGATACCCAACTGTTCGTTTGTTTTTTCACGGAACTCTTTATCGTAGTCGTAATCGTACTTCCACATAAACAAGCCCAAAGCCGATGCCACCGTGCCACTCAACATGAGCAACACGACCATGGTAATGACCAGCCCTTTGAACATCCGCGTTTTCTTCACCGGCGTTTGTGTAACGTCTTCTGCCGCGTGCTTCGCCATAACCATCCTCCTTTTCCGTCGTGTTCCGTTCGACTTATCCAACTATATTCGACATATATTCGCAGTATACCCATACTATACCAACTGACTCCCGAAAAGTCAAGAAACAAAATTGTAACCTTTTCAAAGCGGCACCACACACCCGAGATGGAAGGAATACAAAACGCATCCCCGCACCGTTTCACCCAATCCGTTTTCAAGGGCTTCGGCGTACAGTTCCAACTGGGTGCGATAACGGGCGGCCAACTCTTCAGCCGTGTCCACACGGTCGGTCTTGTAATCCACGATCACCCAACCGCCGTGTTCGTAAAACAGACAGTCGGCAATACCTTGTATCATCACCGTTTCGCCTGCCGCCACCGTTTCGTCCGCCAAAGGAACACACGCGGCCACGGGACGCTCCACCGTAAAGGCATATTCCCGTCGCACGTGGGGTGCTTTGGATATACGGGCATACAGATCGCTTTCAAAGAAGCGGCGCAGACGGGGACGCGACAGCGATGCGGCTTGTGCCGCGGTTAAGAACCCGTTGTCGGCAAGGCGGCGAATCTCCCCTTCCAAATCGGCGGCGGCCGCTGTATATTGCGCGAATTGCATGAATTGGTGCATGGCGGTGCCGCGCTCGGCGGGCGAAAGCGCCGTATCGCTGAAAAAGGCGGGACGGGACGTTGCCGCAAACCGTTCACGCATTTCGCCGTGTGCCAACGCGGAAGCCGCCATTTTGGCAGGTACATTGCCCAGCGCCTTGTAAGGATACTCATACGCCGTGCGTTCTTGCAAAGCGGCCAGATACGCGCGATCGACCGCCGCATCGTTTTCCGTTTCTTCCCACACGGATTCGTCCGCCGCGGGAATGTCCATGCGGCGTACCGTAAGGCGGGTTTTACACGGTAATGTTTGAAGTTGCGGCATCGCCGCCATCATGCGCAATTCTTCGGCATCGGGATGACGCATCAGTCCCATTAAGACCCAATCGCCAAGCCCTGCAGACTCCATCAACGCGCCGCTTGGAATCTCTTCACCGCAGGAAACCGCCACCGCCGCTTTCACGATCTTTTGACGGATATCCGCTGTCATCACCATGCACAGCCGTTCTTTGGCACGCGTCAACGCGACATACAGAACCCGCAACTCTTCGGCGCAGGAATCGCGGTGTATCCGCTGAGCCAGCGCAAGCTTCTGCACGGTTTTTTGAGTGGTTAACCCTTCGGCATCGCGCCAAGTGGCGCCCACGCCGAGTTCACGGTGCAACAAAAGCGGCGCGCGCATATCTTGCTCGTTAAACTGCGTGCCGAGTCCCGCCATAAACACCACGGGAAACTCCAATCCCTTGGAGGCGTGCACACTCATGACCCGCACCACGTTTTCGCCGCCGACCACCGTGGCGGGCGCTTTATCCTGCTTACTGTCACGTTCGATAAATCGCACAAAAGCCGCCAACCCGCGATACCCGCGGCTTTCAAATCCGCGGGCGATATCCAGCAGTTTGTGAAGATTGGCCACGCGTTGCTCGCCGCGCGGGCAAGCCCCCATCACCGAAAGCAGGGAAAACTCCTCGTAAATCTGCGACAACAAACGGTCGGCCGCTGCGGTAGCGGCCACCGTGCGCAGACGTTCGGTCTGCCCCAAAAACGCCGTCAACCGTTCACCGAGCACGCCTTCCTCTCGTGCCGTGCGGCGCACCGCAGCATACAGCGGCAATTTGCGGTAGCGGCGACGCACCGCCGCCACATCGTCCGGCGTGAAAGCAAACAACGGCGACATCATCACCGCCAACAGCGACACATCCGCCAACGGATTGTCCAAAAAACGCAACAGAGCGACGGTCATCGCCACCTCTTGCGCTTTGTAAAACCCGTTGCCCGCATCGGTCACCGTGGGGATCCCCAAGCGATTCAACTCATCCGCATAGGCGGCGGCGCGCCTTTTTTTACTGCGCAACAACACGCAAATATCCCCGAAACGCAACGGTCGTTCCCCGCAGACTTTATCTGTGACCGTGACGGTGCCGAGCATTTCACGAATGCGACGGGCAATCACCCGCGCTTCGGCGGTGTTGACCGTTTCGCCTGCCGCCAGTCCGTTTTTATCCACCAAAATCAATTCTGCGGCATCCTCTTCGCGGGCAGGATACTCCGCCGCTGCGACCAGTTGTTCCCCGTTTTTGTACTCCACACCGCAGGTGTCTTTGGTCATCAATTGTTCAAACAGTAAATTGACCGTTTCGGTCACGCTTTCGCGACTGCGGAAATTGTGCCCCAAACGAATCAAGGCGGGATAGGCGGTGCCGTCATACGACACGTACCCGTCCTGGCGATTCATAAAGAGCGAAGGTGTCGCGTTACGGAAGGAATAGATGCTCTGCTTCACATCCCCCACGAAGAACAGGTTCTTCTCCCCGCGTGAAAGGGCGGAAAACAGGCTTTCCTGCGTGGGGTTGGTATCTTGATATTCGTCCACCATCACGTGAACGAAGCGCTCGCTCACCTCTCCCGCCAAAGCGGAGGGGCGCAACGTGCCGTCTTCCGCTTCTTCGGTAAGCAATTGCAGCGCCATGTGTTCAAGATCGTTGAAATCCAACAACCCGCGCTGTGTTTTCTTTTCGGCATAGCGTTTTTCAAACGCATCGGTCACATCCAACAGCGCTTGTACTACGGGCGCGATCGCAGCCGTGTGTTCGGCCGCCGTCGCTTCGCTTTCCACCATCAACAACGGCAGATCCCATACTTTCTTCTTAACGGCGTCCCGTTCTTTTTTGATAAACTGTTGCAACCCTTCGTCGGTGCAATCTCGCACCCGTTTCAGATCGGAAAACACCACGCCGCCGAGCCGCGCCATCTGTTCGTCCCACGAAAGGGGTTCCAACTCGTCCCGCAAAGCGGAAAGCATGCAGACATCGTCTTTCAACGTCACGGCATACGGTGCTAAGGAGTCGTTGCTTTCGGCCAATGTCAGCAAACCGCGGCACTTTTGGGCATACCACGTAAGCCGCGAAGCAATCGTCCCGCGTATCTCCTTGCCAAACGCGGTTTCGCCGATGGGAGTTCCGTCACGATACGCGGCGATCACCGCCTCCCGCCAGCGGGCAGGCTGCGGATGTGCTTGCATGAAGGTATACAACTTCCCTATTTGTTCTTCCAGCGGCTTGTCACTTCGATCGCCGCCCAACATATCCACCAACTGCAAAAAAGCGGGGGCGGCTTCGGCATACGCCTCTTCCAACACCTCCGAGAGCGCTTGTTCCTGCAGGGGTAATGTTTGGCTTTCCTCCCCCACACGGAACAGCGGTGATACGTTGGGGAACCGATGAAAATGCTCACGGATCAAGTTGCCGCAAAACCCGTGCACCGTGCTGATCGCCGCATCGGGCAACAACATCAACTGCCGTGCAAGGCGGCGATCGCCCGGCGTTTCTGCCAAACGACGACGCAACGCCACACCCAGCCGTTGTTTCATTTCTGCCGCCGCGGCTTTGGTAAAGGTCACCACCAGCAGGCGATCCACATCCACAGGATCGGTTTCATCCGTGATCAAACGAACGATCCGTTCGATAAGAACGGTCGTTTTTCCCGATCCTGCCGCCGCCGAAACCAACACCGTGCCGCGTGCGTCAAGACATTTTTCCTGATCGGTCGTCCATGCCATGCCCTTCACCTGCCTTTACAAAAAATCGTCTGCCCACGGCAGACGACGGTTATATCTGCTCCACATACCGCTTGATAGCGGCAAAGGATTGATCGCTCAAATTGTGTTCGATCTTGCACGCATCTTCGGCGGCAATCTCTTCCGGCACACCCAAGCGCACAAGCAACGACGTGATCAACGTGTGTCGCTCGTACATTTTTTCCGCCACCTCACGCCCCGCATCGGTCAGCGAAATGAAACCGTCCGCATCCACCACGATAAAACCGCCTTGGCGAAGCAACCCCATGGCACGGCTCACGCTGGGTTTGGAATACCCCATGTAATCACCGACATCCACCGCGCGCACATCCGAACGCTCTTTCGAGAGGATATGGATCGTTTCCAAATACATCTGCCCCGATTCCTGCAAACTCATCTCTCGTCCCCTCTTTCATACGTATTTACAATTAGTATATCACATCGGTTCGGTTATTTCAAGATTTGTTTGCGGACCGCACAGCACACGGATGAAAAATTTACATTTTTCCCCTTTTTTCTCTTGACAACCCCACAAAAGGATGATATAGTAATCGAGGAATTAGCATAGGCTAACTCATGGTCGAAGGGCGGGATACAACATGAATTTGACCGAAGTGACGGAAGGGAAAGAATACATCATCCGCACGGTGGAAACCGGCGATGACGAGATGGACGCGTTCCTGTTTTCGCTCGGCTGTTACAGCGGCGAGGTAATCACCGTGGTTTCCCGTCGGCGCGGCGGATGTGTCGTATCCATCAAGGATGCACGTTACAGCATCGATAACCTGCTGGCACAATGCATCCTGGTTTAAAAAGCCATCACCCCTCGGCACCTGTTTTTTTATAACCGCAAGTTAGCCTCGGCTAACTGATATGTAACTCGCAACGATGGGAGGAAAGGATTATGCGCATCGCGTTTGCGGGAAACCCCAACAGCGGGAAAACCACGATGTATAACGCGCTGACCGGCCGCAACGAAAAAGTCGGCAACTGGGCAGGCGTGACGGTGGAACGCAATGAAAGTGCAATCAAGAAAGCGTATTGCGACGGGCAAAGCGGCCTTGTAGCGGTGGATTTGCCGGGCGCGTATTCCATGTCCCCCTTCACGGCGGAAGAAAGCGTTACCAGCACCTACATAAAAAATGAAAAACCCGATGTTTTGGTGAACATCGTGGATGCAACGAATCTGGGGCGCAGTTTGTTTTTGACCACCCAGTTGTTGGAACTGGGAATCCCCACGGTGGTGGCGCTGAACAAAAGCGACATCAACAAGAGAAAAGACACGGTGATTGACACCGCCGCTTTGTCTGCGGCATTGGGATGCCCCGTGATACAAACGGTATCCACCGACAGTCACCACGAAGATCTCATAAACGTGGTGAAAGCGGCGGTCGCCGTGTTCGGCAAAGGGCAAAAATCGCCGTATACAGAAGAACCTTTCGACCTTACGAACAAACAAGCGGTGAAAGCGGCGGATCGCCGTCGCTTCGCCTTTGTGAACCAACTGGTGGCGAAGGTGGAAACCCGTAAGGTGCTCACAAAAGACAAAACGTCTCACGATGCGGTGGATGCCGTGCTGATCAACAAGTGGTTGGGAATTCCCATTTTTGCGGTTGTGATGTTTTTTGTGTTCCAGATCTCGCAGGCGTGGATTGGCCCGTGGATCGCCGATGGGTTTACCTTAAAGAACGGCACGGTCGTCCCCGGCCTTGTCACCCTTATTGAACACTTGGGCGATTGGGCGGGCGGTCTGCTTGCCGATGCCAACCCCTTGGTCACCGCTTTGCTGGTGGATGGCATCATCGGCGGTGTAGGTGCAGTGGTCGGTTTTTTGCCGCTTGTGATGGTGATGTATTTTCTCATCGCCTTGCTGGAAGATTGCGGATACATGGCGCGCGTATCGGTGGTGTTGGATCCGATCTTCAAAAAAGTCGGACTTTCGGGCAAATCCGTCATTCCCTTTGTGATCGGCACGGGATGTGCCGTTCCCGGCGTGATGGCTTGCCGCACCATTCGCGACGAACGGGAACGCCGCGCGACTGCGATGCTTGCCCCATTCATGCCCTGCGGGGCAAAGCTGCCCGTGATCGGCCTGTTTGCGGGTGCGTTTTTCGACGACGCCTCCTGGGTGGGAACGCTGATGTATTTTGCAGGGATTCTGATCATTCTGATCGGCGCTTTGCTGGTGAACGGCATCACAGGCAACCGTGCACGCAAATCTTTCTTTATCATTGAGTTGCCGGAATACAAAGCGCCGTCCTTCGGCCGCGCGTTTCTGTCGATGTGCAATCGCGGATGGGCGTACGTGGTGAAAGCGGCCACCGTTATTTTGCTGTGCAACACCGTGGTGCAGATCATGCAATCCTTTACTTGGAACTTCACCGAAGCCGCAAGCGCCGACGCTTCTATCCTTGCTTCGGTGGCGGGGCCGTTTGCTTACCTTTTGTTTCCCGTCGTAGGCGTGGTTTCGTGGCAGTTGGCTGCGGCGGCGATCACGGGATTTATCGCAAAAGAAAACGTGGTGGGGACGCTGGCGGTGTGCTTCGTGGGGCTTCAAAACCTCATCAACACCGAAGAACTCGCCTTGATGGACGGGGCGGGGGCCGAAGCGGCTTCGGTATTTGCCATCACCAAAGCGGCGGCGCTCGCATATTTGATGTTCAACCTCTTCTCACCCCCCTGCTTTGCGGCGCTTGGCGCGATGAACGCCGAAATGAAGAGTGCCAAATGGCTGTGGGGCGGCATCGCCCTGCAACTGGGCACGGGATTCACGGTGGGGTTCCTTGTGTATCAGATCGGCACGCTTGCCGCCACGGGACACGTGGGTGCGGGATTCCTACCCGGATTGACCGCCGTGTTCGTCATGATCTCGATTGTGACGTGGTTGTTCCTTCGCACGGGCAAAACCATAAGAAGCGGCAACTAACGGAAAGGAGTAGGCGACATGGAAACCATTGCGGCGGTGGTCGTGCTTACCGTGATCGTCGGGGCGGCCGCTTTGTATATCTACCGATCCAAAAAGAAAGGTAAAAAATGCATCGGTTGCCCATACAGCGACTGCTGTAACGGTGCCTGTCACGGCGGTGAGCAACAGCAAAATACCGACGAATAAAAAAGATGTCCGACACCGCATACGTCGGACATCTTTTTACTTTTAGAACTTATATCGTGCCGATCGGGGACAGCCCGCAGAAGAAACGATACACCGCCGATTGCGACAGCGCATCCGCCGCCACGCCGCCTTCACTCATCACGCCGCATTGCAGCAACACGCCGAGCAACAGACAGATCACCCACACGTAGACCACCGCCGCAACGGCGCCCAGCACCGCACCCAACAAACGGTCCACCGCCCGCAACGGTCTGAACCGTAAAATGGGACGGATCAGTCGTTTGGCAAAAAGCAACGCAATGCTCACCGCCGCAAACACAAGCATACACCCGAGGGTGCGGGAAATATACGCCACCACAGGCGAAGCAATAGCGCCCGCCACACTGCGTAAGCTTTCTTCGGTGGTGGCCACCATCACACCGAAACCGTTCTGCACCGCCGCTTCCATCCCCGAAAATATCGGAGGAAGTTCTGCGAACAGCGTGTGAATGTCCACCGATTCTTCCGCCGAAACGGCGGCCGCCAGCAGTAGTTCATAGACCTTTTCTTCCACTCCGCCGAGCAACGGTGCAATCATCGTGGTGCCGATGGCAGGGCCGAAAACATAGGCGGCGATAGCGGACGCCACAAGCGACAAGACACCGAAAAGCGACATTACAGCCCCACGCTTGGCATACAACCATACCACGAACAGAGCAAACACGGCAAACACCACATCCGCTATCATTGTCACGGCCTTACCCCCCTTACATCACACAGTATATGCTTTTTATTTTAGTGTAACACAGGCTTACAAAAAATGCAAATTCTTTTGAATGAATAAAAAATTAATGAAAAAATGTTGTGCACCGCTTCGTTACCCCCTCCGTCTTGCCGCCTCGACAGATCCCCTGAGAAGGGGTGGTTGCAGGTGATAATGGATGTGATGTCGCTTGCGGTTCGTGTAGCAGAAAACAGCGGGCCACCACACAAGTTGACGGGATTTCAAAGGGGCGGGCAGACCCTTTGGCCATTCGGGAGGGGTGCGGGGAACCTATCGGAAAGGTTCCCCACGTTCTTTGCCCGCTTTCTTTCAAAGAAAGCGGTGCCTGCGCGGCATGAGCGCGATTCGACGATAAAGACATGTTTGAAACATACATCTTCTCGTTGTTTGAAAATGGAAAGACCATTTTCAAACAACATCGCCGGCAGAAAGCGGCCTTGTGTCTTTCTCCCTCATCGCCATAAGCTTCATCGAACCACGCGACCATCGCGTGGTTTTACTTATACAAGAAGGGATTCTTGCAACCGCAAGAATCCCTTTCATCACATTTCCAAACTGCGCAAAAAGTCGATGCTTATTTTGGCTTCGCTCATTTCCACATCGGCGGTAGGTTCGTTTTCCACAATCATATCCACGCCGTGCGCTTCGGCCCATTCCACGATGGCGCGAATGGGAACATCTCCTTGCCCAAGCGGCGTGCCGTGTTCCATCGTGCCGTCTTTCAGGTGAATCACCGTGATACGGTCACGCAACTGTTCCAGAACGTACAGCGGCGACACACCGGCGCGATATGCCCAATACACGTCGATCTCAAACTTCACGGAGGTGTTCTTTTGCATTTCCACGTGCGCGATCTGTCCGTCTTTGTTGGGCATAAATTCCCCATGATGGTTGTGATACATCAACTCGATACCTGCCTCGGCCAAAATCGGCTGATACTCGTTCAACTTGGCAATGGTATCCCGAAGGCCTTCCGCCGTATCCCACGGAGCGGCGGGAACGATGAAATCTTTACACCCGATGGTGCGGAAATACTGCACGGTTTCTTCCCATTTGCCGTTCACCAAATCGCCGAAGCCGCTGTGTGAACCGCACACGGTAAGACCGTTTTGCTCGCACAACGCACGAAACTCTTCGGCCGTTTTGCCGAAGAACCCCGCGGGTTGCACCGTGGTATACCCCATGGCCGCCACCTCACGCAAAGTAGCCGCCATATCCGCTTCCATGTGACTTTTCACCGAATACAACTGCAAACCATACTCTCTCACAGTACTCACTCCTTTTTACCAACGCACCTGCCAGCGCGTTTGATATCCGTCGTGCATCGGGGCGGACACGCCCGTTTTGGCGGACGAGCCTACACGGCGCGCCGCCAGTTCACGGTCGAACGCCGCTTCATCCGGCGGCAGTTCCACCATGCTGTTCTTCCACGCGGACAAATACGCCGCGTTACACAGCATCACTTCGTTCAGCGCTTCGCGGCCGTCCGAAAGAAGCGGCACTCCCGTTAAGATGTGATCCACAAAATTCTGAAGCACCGCACCATGCGCGTTTTCGACCGTGGGCACGGTGATCTCCTCATATTTCATGGGAATCTGCACGAACCCTTCTTTGGCGGTGAAACAAACGTCCCGTTCACGCTCGTTTAAGAGCCACAGCTTCAAGCGGCCATCCTCCAACACCAGTTTGCCGCCGTCCCCTGTGATCTCCAAGCGGTTGGTTCCGGGGTATTCCCCCGTTGTGGTTTGGAACACGGCCGTCAGTCCGTTGTCGTATTCCCCGAGAATAAGCGCTTCATCCTCCACCTCAATGTGGTGATACTTCGCCACGGGACAGCGGGCATACACCCGCTGCGGCATACCGCAGATCCATTGCCACAGATCCAAATTGTGCGGTGCTTGATTCATCAGCACACCGCCGCCTTCACCATCGTACGTTGCGCGCCAAGAGCCGCTGTCGTAATAGGCTTGGGTGCGATACCAGTTGGTGATGATCCAATGGTATCGCTTGAGTTCACCCAACGTGCCGTTTTGTACCAGTTCCCGTGCCTTTTGAAACAGCGGATCGGTGCGTTGATTGAACATCACACAAAATGCCCGACCGCTTTCCTCGGCCGCACGGATAAAACGGCGTGCCTCACTCGCCTCGACTGCCATCGGTTTTTCCGACAGCACGTGCAAACCGTGACGGAACGCTTCACACCCGATAACGGGGTGAAAATAGTGCGGGGTAGCGATGATTACCGCATCACACACGGCGGCGGCAAACAGCGCGTCGGCGTTTTCAAACACCGGCACATCGGGGAAAATCTCTTTCAGTTCCTTGCGGCGGGCGGCATCGGTATCACACAGAGCCGAAAGAACCGCCCCGTTCACACCACCACGAAACAGGTGACGGGCGTGAGCCGAACCCATGCCGCCCACGCCGATCACACCGATTCTTACCATATCCATCGTCTTATTTTTCACCGTTGGTGCCTTTGTAGGAAGAGGAGGTATCCGACACCACTTCTTTTACGTTTTCCTTGCGGCGAGAGGTAGCCACGCGCTTCATCAGCTCTTCGTAGTACTCTTCGTCATCGAACGGCAGTTCCACCTTGCGTCCCGTGAAGGCCGCGAGGTGCATCGCATTGGAAATCGTGAGGCCGTTGATGCCTTCGGTACCGTCCGCCACCAGCGGAGTGCCGTGCAGGATGTTCGCCGCAAAGGCGTTGAGCACACCCACGTGCTGGTCACCGTCGTTATCGAACGTAATGGTTTCCACCTCACGGTAGGGGGAACTGAACGCACCGCGCTCTTCACCCGTGTATTCGCTCATGGCTTCCTTCAGTCGGGTAATCTTCAAAGTGCGGCCTTCCGCCACCACAGTACCGCGATCGCAGCATACTTCAAAGCGGTTGGAACCGGGGCAATCACCCGTGGAGGTGATGAACAAGCCCGACGCGCCGTTGGGATATTCCACATAGGCGGTCACGTCGTCTTCCACTTCGATATCGTGCCATTTGCCGAAATTCAGTTTCACATCCACCGACTTGGGCATACCGCAGATCCATTGCCACAAGTCGAGGTTATGCGGACATTGGTTAAGCAAAACGCCGCCGCCTTCCCCACTCCAGGTGGCGCGCCATGCGCCGCTGTTGTAATAACTCTGGGGACGATACCAGTCGGTGATGATCCAGTTGGTGCGGTGGATCTCACCCAGTTCGCCGCTTGCCACCAAATCGTGCATTTTAATGTACATCGGGTTGGTGCGCTGATTGAACATCATGCCGAAGGTAACGCCCGCTTCTTTCGCGGCGGCGTTCATTTCCTTCACCTGTTTCGTGTACACACCCGCGGGCTTTTCGCACATTGCGTGGATGCCGCGCTTCAACGCTTCCATCACATAGCGGGGATGATCGTAGTGCGGCACCGCGACCAAAACCGCATCGATAAGACCGCTGTCCAGCATCTCTTCCGCCGTGTTGAAGCAGGCGATATCTCCTTTTGTCTTGGCCCATTCCAAACGCTGGGGACGAATATCCGCCACCGCGACCAATTCAATCTCGGGGCACTTGCCGTCCATCAAGTTGTTCACGTGGGTGGAACCCATGTTGCCCACACCGATAATACCCAGTTTGATTTTGTCCATGATCGTATCCTCCCAATCTTCTTACGAATTGTAGCCCAACGATTCAAGG
>JAZSHJ010000134.1:0-4889 GCA_045533175.1 Acutalibacteraceae bacterium | reverse complement strand
CGGTCTTTGCGTGGCGTATCGCGGCTTGGTGAAAGCGGCGGACGGCGCCTACTACTACGTGGCGGGCAACGGTGCGGTCATTAAGAACAACGCGAACTTCTTTGTGACCACCACCAACGGCTACGTGGCGAAGGGCTTCTATGCCTTCGGCGCGGACGGCAAAATGATCGTCGACTAATTCCCAAAACAGCAAAAACAGCAGGCAGCAATGCCTGCTGTTTTCTTTTCGCGCGGTATTGGCCGCAAGACAAAACATCGACACTTTGCACAAAAAAAGAATGTGTGCTATGTAAATTTAAACAGAAAGGCAAAAAACGATTGACGCATGAAGGGGTAAATAGTATAATATATTTGTCTAAAAGTCGGGGCATGGCAGGGTGCCCGTGTTCGACGAAAAGAATCAAAATTCACATCCGAGAAAGGAAGAAACACAATGACAAAACGACTGTTAGCAATGGTTTTGAGCTTGGCTCTTCTGCTGTCGTGTGTCAGCGGCATCACGCTGTTCACCGCGGCGGAAGAACTGCCCGCTCCGTTCGGGTATTTTAACTTCACCGGCACCGACGGTGCCACCGTGGCCAACGGCAGCGGCGCCTGCGTGCGTTACATCACCACCGATGTTGACGACGGCCAAATTAAAGATACCAACATCGGCATCGAAACCGGCACCGCCATCGGCGATACCGGCCTGTACGGCCACACCGTGAATGTGGCGTATGAAGGCTTGTATTTCGGCGGTACGCTTTTGAGCAGCGTGCCGGACGGCACCGATATCATCTACGCTGTGGAATATTACATCGACAGCGCGGAGCCGTTAGAGGGCAACCAGCTTCTCGTCAACGGAGATAACGGCGACGTGTTGTACAGCAACCTTCTTGTCGGTCAGGTGGGCGTGGTGCTGTATCGCTTGCCGGCGGCGAAGGTGGATGCGATCCAGGCCAACGAATGGGGCGGTGACACCCGCGTGCGCATCAAGATCCTGGGCGAAGCGGTTGGCAAACTGTACGTCACGGGCGCGAAGATCTTGAACGCGCAGTATGCCGTCCCGTCCGATCCCGGCTATGCCTATTACGATCTGGGCAGTAAGGGCGCATGTCCCTACTATCCCGACACCCCCGTTATGATGACACACAACGTCGTTGTGTCGGATCTGGAAACCAATTCCGTAGACTATCCCGACCGTCCGTGGCTGTACCGCTACGTGAAACTGGCGGATGAGCTGCTGTCCGGCGACCGCACCGTGAACAAGCCGGTATATCTCAAAGCGTATGCCGCCGAAGGACACGAAAATGCCACCGTGGCTGTCGGCGCGTATGAATACAGCAACGGCACGACCAGCGGTTTCAGCGACGTTTTGGGTGTTCCCGCGCTCACCATCCAATTTACGAACGGCGTGGGCGGTGTGTACATTCCTGCGGCCTGCCTGAATAACAATTTGAACGGCAACAACTCTCTGCGTTTCTGGTGGGAAGAAGCGGTGAAGATCGCCCGTTTGGAGATCTACGACGTTGCAACCTATTGCGACGAAGCGAACGCGACGGCCGAAATGAAGGAACTTCTGCACAACAACATGTTGGCCACCATGACCAACGTGACGAAGGACGGATACCAAAAACCCACCTTTGAGGCACCCGGCGAAACCGGCACCGTGACCTGTCATACTTGCGGTGAAAAATTGGCCGATAGCCAAGAGATCCCGCAGTTGCAGACCTATGCGAAGCTCGATTTCTCCACCGGCACCTTTGTGGGCACGGGTGCGAATGCCGCGGGCTTCGACATTCAACCGATCCCCGGCACCGAATACTACGGTGCGCAACTGAACAAACAGAATAAAAATTTCACCTTCAACCTGACGGAGGATTTCGTGGTTGAGGCAGACGATTATGCGATCACCTATGAATACTATGCCACCTCTGCGTGGGCCAACGATCACCGCGTGGGCTTGGTCGGCAACGGCTATACCCTCGCGATCAACGGCGGCGGCGTGGATAACGTGTGGGATTCCTTGCCCTTGAACGTGGGGCAACCGCTTGTGCGCGAGCAACTCGGTGTGGTATCGTTCACAGTGGGTGCCAACTCCGCCATCACCGCGGCGCACAATGGTGATATCGGCGGGGATACACCGGCGGTAGCCGGCAACGTGTACAGCACGCAAAGCCAAGCGGATGCGCTGAAGGCGGGTAGCGGTTTCACCATCATTTGTTGGAACAACGATGATCTCGCTGAGCAGAACCGTGCGATCTATCTCAAATCCATCACCATCCACGATGCGGCGGATTTGAACGACGTGGACGGCACCGATCCGGGTTACTACTATGTGGATTACGAAGGTGTGGCCATCGATCCGCTGTATCCCGACTACAAAGTGCAGGCAAACTACGGCATTTCCACCTCCACCGGCACGGCGGAACACTATCCCGAAGATACCGATAAGGAGTACGTACGTTTCGATTACATGTACGTTGTGATGCCGAATGAACTGCTCTCTGATGCCGAAACGGTGAAGGCGACTCCCGTGAAACTGGTGATCGAGCGCAAAGAAGGCAGCACGATCGATCACATCTATTATCAGTATCAGATCGGCGGCCCTGCAGACACGTGGAGCAGCAATTGCTACGTGGATTTCAACGAAGAAGGCGTGTATGAAACGACGTTGTGGGATGCCCGTTTCTTCAACTCCTTGAACGGCGGTTCGTCCATTCGTATGCGCGACACCGTGTACGAGCAGAAGAAGGACGAGAAAACCGGTGAGATTCTCGGCTATGAGGAAGTAACCGGCGACGAATTTGAAGGTATTAAATCCATCAAGATCTATGATCTGAGCAAAGATTGCGTACTGTATCACGATCACGATGAGTTTACCGAGCAAAGCGGCAACCTCATTTGGGTAGGACGTGTGGATCCCACCTACGAAGCGGCGGGCAACTCCGGCACGCTCAAGTGTGCCCATTGCGGCGAAGTGTTTAAGCAGGGCGAAGAATTGCCGAAACTCGGCGAGTACGTGAAGTTCGATTTCTCGGACGGCACGGTGAAACTGCAGGGTGTGAGATCCTTCACGGCCAACGACGGCAACACCTCGTTGGTTCCGGTGCAGATTCCCGGCACCGATGTTTACGGCTTGAAACTCGGCGTGCACAACTCCGGTTTGAAATTCAACTTGGCGCCGTTCGGCGGCTTTGATGTGAACAGCGTGGTGGGCGGTCAAAAGATCGCCGTGTCGGTGGAATACTACATCCCCTCCAACGTGGACAGCGGTTGCCGCATCATGTTCGATCCGATGGCGGGCAGCGATAAATTTATGGCGCTGTACAGCAACTACAGCGGCACCACGTGGGATGCTTCGGTTTTGAACCCGACCAACCCGTTGACGCGTGATGCGCTGAACGTGGTCACCTTCGTGGTGGGTGCCGACGTGGATTACGTGACCGGCCCCGGCAAGTTCGGCGAGAACACGTTTGAAGAACCGAAGACGGTGAACACCGCGGAATTTGCCACGGCACTTGTCAGCGGCACCGATATGCGTATCATCAGCTGGGGTGTGGCGGAAGATAAACCCGTCTACATCAAGTCCATCACCATCTACGATGCGGAAAAAGTGGCGGAGCGTGAAGAAATCGAAAGCAACATGGATTTCATCGATTTTGAAAGCGAGTTTGCCGAGTGCCCCGATTACTATCCCGACTATACGGTGAAGGGGTATGCCGACGGTTTGATCTGCGCCGTTGTGGA
Source organism: Acutalibacteraceae bacterium (assembly GCA_045533175.1). Lineage (GTDB taxonomy): Bacteria > Bacillota > Clostridia > Oscillospirales > Acutalibacteraceae > SIG588. Next base: position 1,160 of record JAZSHJ010000134.1, on the reverse strand, counting down.
CGAAACCGGCGAAAAGGATGAACATCCCGTGGTGTACGCTTACTTCTCCGTGACGCGTGCGCTGATTGCGGCAGACGAAGAAAAACATCCCGTAATGATCCGCTTCACCTTCAAAGAGGATTGCGAGCTCACCGCCTTCGGCTGGTCCTATCAGGGTGTGAAGTACGACGGCACAAACGGCGCCGCCGTTTGGGTGCACCTGTCCACCGATATTGTGGACAACGTGGCGGAAGTGCTGTTGGAAGATGCGGTGTTTGAAAACAAACTGAACAGCAAAGGTTCCTTCCGTTTGAGCAACGATGCAACGCACGGTTTCACGGTGGATAACCTCGCGAAAGTGGAAGTGTTGGCGGTCGTGGATAAGAGTGAACTGGAAACGATCGTGGCCAACACCGACGAGATCACCAAGTACAAAACTCCCGAAACGGTCAAGGCCTACAAGACCGTTGTGGAAAAAGCCGAGGCTGTGTTGGCGAACGGTTGGGCCACCGAAGCGGACGTCGCGGAAGCGATCGCGGCGCTCGAAGCGGCCAAGGCCAACTTGGTGGATTGTGCCCATGCGAACGGCACCACGTTGGTCGGCGCCAAAGACGAGACCTGTTTGGAAGACGGTTACACCGGCGATAAGGCGTGTGTGATCTGCGGCTTTGTGGCCGAAGGCGACAAGGGCACGAAGATTGAAAAGCACAAAACCGAAACCCGAAACGCGCGGGAAGATTCCTGCAAGGAGCCCGGTTACTCCGGCGACTTGTGGTGTACTGTGTGCAACCTGGTGGCAAAAGAGGGCGTTTACGGCGTGGCGCTCCCGCACACGTGGGATGAAGGCAAGGTCACCAAACCTGCCACTCCCAACGAGCGCGGCGAAAAGACCAAGACGTGCACGGTCTGCGGCGACACCATTATCACCTACTTTGATTTTACCGGTATGTTGGGTGATGTAAGCGGTGACAACAAGATCGATTTCACCGATGCGCGCTTGATTCTGCAGTTCGCGGTGAAGAAGATCAGCGGTTCGGAACTGGACACCGTGCTTGCGGACGTGAACGAAGACGGCAAGATCGATTCCACCGATGCGCGACTTGTGTTGCAATATGCGGTTGGGAAAATCGACGTGTTTCCGAAAGCGTAAAACTTAACACACGGCGCCCCGCCGCGGCATC
>JAZSHJ010000073.1:0-20726 GCA_045533175.1 Acutalibacteraceae bacterium | reverse complement strand
GGGTGGTGTAAGCGCAGGACACACGGCATAAGCGGAATGGGTTTCCGAGGGCAACCCGAACACGCGACAGCGTCGGTAGGGAAGACGGAGCAGACACTTCGTTAACAACTGTCCCGCATATGTCGGTATGCGATGAGTGGGCGCACAGCGCCAAGCAGGGTGGCACCGCAGGAGTAACGGCTCTTGTCCCGGCAGAATAATGCATGGGACAGGGGCCTTTTTTATACCCTTTTCCCACGAGAGGAGACAGCAACATGAAAGAGCAAACGATTCCTTACAAGATCTATCTGGACGAAGAGGAGATCCCGAAACAATGGTATAATCTGCGGGCGGATATGAAAAACAAGCCTGCACCGCTTCTCAATCCTGAAACCATGCAACCCATGACGTTTGAGGAACTGCGTGCGGTGTTCTGCGACGATCTGGTGCGGCAAGAGTTGGATGATACCACGCCGTATTTCGACATTCCCGAAGAGATCCGCGATTTTTATAAGATGTATCGCCCGTCTCCGCTTACGCGTGCATATTATCTCGAAAAAGCGTTGGGGACTCCCGCCAAGATCTATTACAAGTTTGAGGGGGGCAACACCAGCGGCAGTCACAAATTGAACTCGGCCATCGCACAGACATATTACGCGAAACAGCAGGGACTTCGTGGGGTGACCACCGAAACGGGCGCGGGCCAATGGGGCACGGCGCTGTCGATGGCGTGTGCGTATTTCGGGCTCGATTGCCGCGTATACATGGTGAAAGTGTCGTATGAGCAAAAGCCGTTCCGCCGCGAAGTGATGCGGGTATACGGAGCGTCGGTCACGCCGTCCCCGTCCGAAACCACGGCGGTGGGACGCCGCATTTTGGAAAAGCATCCCGGCACGGGCGGCAGTCTTGGCTGTGCCATTTCGGAAGCGGTGGAGGCGGCCACCACGCGTGAAGGATACCGTTACGTTTTGGGTTCGGTGCTGACGCAGGTGATGTTGCATCAATCAATCATCGGCTTGGAAACCAAGGCGGCGCTGGACAAATACGGGATCAAACCCGACATCATCATCGGTTGCGCGGGCGGAGGTTCCAATCTGGGCGGTCTGATCGCACCGTTTATGGGCGAAAAGTTGCGCGGCGAAGCGGATTATCGTTTTATTGCGGTGGAACCCGCTTCTTGCCCCAGCCTTACTCGCGGTAAGTTCGTGTACGATTATTGCGATACGGGTGCGGTGTGTCCTTTGGCCAAGATGTACACCCTTGGCAGTAATTTCATCCCCGCGGGCAGCCATGCGGGCGGCCTGCGGTATCACGGTATGAGCCCCGTGCTGTCGCAACTGTATGACGACGGCTTGATGGAGGCGCGTGCGGTGGAACAGACCGCGGTGTTTGAAGCGGCACAGTTGTTTGCGCGCACCGAAGGAACGTTGCCCGCCCCCGAAAGTTCGCACGCCATTCGCGCGGCGATCGACGAAGCGCTCAAGTGCAAGGAAACGGGAGAAGAAAAGACCATCGTGTTCGGCCTCACCGGCACCGGCTATTTTGATATGTTTGCCTATCAGCGGTACAACGACGGGAAAATGGTGGACTTTCTTCCTACCGACGAGGAATTGGCGAAAGGATTCGACGGTTTGCCCCAACTGTGAGTGTTGACAATTCCCGTGAAATGCGTTAAAATCAAAGCGGTATTGTATTATACGATTTGATGGAAAGGGGAGCGAACGGAATGCTGTGTCCTCAATGCGGAAAAGAACTGGCTGAAGAGTGTGCGGTTTGTCCCGATTGCGGTGCCGAAATAACGCCCGTGCCGTTAGAAGAAACGGAGCAAGAAGGTGTGGCGGACGTTGAAACAACGCCCAAGAAAAAGAAGTTTCGCTTTCCCACAAAGTGGTTGATAACGGCCGTGGTGGCCGTGGTGGCCGTGGTGGCACTCATTTTGAACATGGACACCATCGTGGGTACGGTAATCAAGTTTTTCGGATCGGATACGGCGTATTACCGTTACGTGGAATTGAATTCGCTGCAAGGCAGCGTGGATGCCGTTTCGGGATATTATGGGGCGGTTATCAATACGCTTAACAAAGAGAGTCAAAAATTGGAGGGTACCGCCCGCCTTGTGGTGGGGGACGACGTGCTGGAGTTGCTGGAGGAACGCGGGACGGATATCAGCTTTTTGAACGAGTTGGAGCTGTCTTTCACGGGTAACGTAAAAGATGAAAAAGCCGCGCTTCACACAGCACTTTCCTTGGCGGAAGGCGATCCGTTCATGCTGGCGCTGATGTTGGATTTCGCGAACGGCACGGCGGTGTTCGGCGTTCCGTCGGTGCGTGACGAGTATGCGCAGATGAGTGTGGATCTGGTGCAGTCGTTGGGGTTACCCGCCGAGGTGACCGAACGGCTTAAAGAGCCCGCCTTTGCGTTGGAACTTGTGCAGGCATTGCCGACCGAACGGGAAATCAATGAACTGATCGAGCGTTACGCCACCATCATATTGGATGAGGTGGAAGTACGGGAAACCAAAGAAACCACCCTTACGATCGGGGATGTGCAACAACCTTGCACCGCGCTTGAGATCGACCTTACGGACGAGTTGATCGGAACAATCGGCAACGTGGTGTTGACGGAAGTTGAAAAAGATGAAACGCTGCGCGGTTACATCGGCCGTTTGCAGACATTTTTGAAAGACCACGGCTTGATCGAAAATTACAGTTTGTCCGATGCGTTCAACCGGGCGATCAAAGATGCGTTGCGTCGAGTGGACGATATTTTAGATGAAGCCGGTGATAAGACGGCGGCGGTGATCACCACCTATGTCAGCCAAACTCACCGCATTATCGGCCGACGCATCACCACGACCAAAACAGAAATTCTCTTCGCCACGGTGCAAAAGGGCAACCGCTACGCCACCGAAGTGTCCATGAAAGGGCGTGCAGCCCTTATCGGCAGCGGCACCAGACGCGGTAACGTGAAAACGGGCGAATACGAATTCACGCTGGATGGCGTGAAGATGATGGAGATCACGCTGACCGATTTTGATATGGGCAAAGCGGCCGACGGATATTTGAACGGTAACATCCGATTCACTCCAAAACGTGCGATGTTCGAGCGCTTTGGTCTGGATCGGGAAAAGGCGATCACCGCGGCGTTTATGAATTTGTCGCTGGAGTTCGGATTCCAGAACACCAAGAGCGACAGCCATGTGGAAATCTCTGTTTGCAAAGATGAGATGGCGATCATCGGTGTGGTGATCGATATGAAGAGCAGTCGCGGTGAAACGGTGGAACTGCCCGAAAACACGGTGGAACTGGCCGACGACGAGGCGCTCACGGAATGGTTGGATTCGTTTGAGGGAGAAACCATTCTCGAAAAGCTGAAAAATGCAGGCCTGCCCCAAGAGGTTGTGGATCTTTTGACAAACTATAAAACTCTTCTTCCCACGGGAGGGCAGAACGCCAATGCAAATTGAAGTGCAAGGTATTGCCAAATCGTTTCGCCGTCATGCGGTGTTGCGTGATGTGTCCTTCACCGCGCAGGCGGGGCAATGCATAGGAATTTTGGGCAGTAACGGATGCGGAAAATCCACGCTGCTTTCCATATTGGCCGGTATCCAATCCGCCGATCAAGGGTCGTTCTTCGTTCAGGGGAGCGACCTATTCCGCTATCCGAAGGAACGGCGCACGGCGGTTGGGTATGTTCCGCAAGGTACGCCGTTGATGGAAGAACTCACCGCGCGGGACAATCTGCGTTTGTGGTATACCGCCGAGGAGATGAATGCGTCGCTGGTAGGCGGCGTGCTTGCCATGCTCGGGATTGACGAGTTCTTGGACGTGACGGTGGCCAAAATGTCCGGTGGCATGAAAAAAAGGTTGTCCATCGGGTGCGCCGTAGCAAAGAACCCGTCGGTCTTGCTTTTGGACGAACCGATGACCGCTTTGGATATCGTTTGCAAACAACGCATTAACGCCTATTTGCAGGAATGCAAGCGTCGCGGCGATATTTTGGTGTTGGTGACACACGACGTGATGGAAATGCAACTTTGCGATACGTGGTATGTGTTGAAAGACGGGGTGCTCACCCCTTTCACATACGACGGCGATCTCGAAAAGTTGGCGGCGAGTTTGTGATATGAAGACGTATTTCGGATTGCAGTTGAAGCGGTTCGCAAAACGGCTTTGGCTGGTAGCGGTCGTGTTGGTGGCGCTGCTTTTGGGTGCGTCGGCGATGGTGTATGCCATCACACAGCAGAACAGCGACGATACGAGTAATCAAAAAATGCGTGTGGGCATCGTGGGGGAAACGGACGATCCGTATCTTTCGTTCGGATTGAAACTCTTTCAATCGATGGATTCCTCCCGCTATACCGTGAAGATGGAGCGTATGGACGAAAGCCGTGCCCGTCGCCAGTTGGAATCGGGCAAACTTTCGGCGTATCTTGTGTTGCCCGAGAATTTCTTGGATGAAGCGATGCGCGGGAATATTCAACCCATTGAATGTGTGATGACCGCGGGCACAAAAGGATTGGTCACGCTGTTTAAAGAAGAGATCAGTCGTGTGATCTGCACTATGGTGGTGGAAACGCAAAAAGGCATCTACGGCACAGATGCGGCCTACGATGCGAACGGATTGACCTTCAGGGATTGGGATCGGATCAGTTTAAAGTATGTAAACATGATTCTGGATCGTGACGAATTGTACGAAGTGGAGGAAACCGGTGTGACCGAAGGGTTGCCGTTTCTGCCTTCGTTGATCTGCGGGTTGGCGGTTTTGCTTTTGTGGCTCGCGGTGTTGCCGTATGCCACCGTGCTGGTCACGCGGGAAGATTCGTTGTTTTGCTTGCTTCGTGCACGGGGACTTTGTGCGTGGCAACAGGTGGCGGCGGAATATGCGGCGCTGGTTGCGGTGTTGTTACCGCTTGTGTGGTTCATCACGGCGGTGGGGGCGGTCGCGCTGTCCGAATCGCCGTGGCGATTATTGTTGGCGGCGGTGCCGCTGTTGCTTCTTGCGGCGGCGTTCCATTATTTCCTGTTCGGATGTGTGCGCAACGTGGTGAGTGGGTTGCTTTTGTCCTTTTTCCTCACGGTGGCGCTGGGTTACGTCGGCGGCTGTCTGTATCCGTTGCAGGCGTTTCCCGTATCGGTGCAAAAGGCATCTGCCTTTTTGCCCACGGCACTTTCTCACCGCCTTGCGGCACAGGTGCTGTGTGAAGAATCGTGTGTGGCTTCGTTGCTTTTTGTGCTTGCCTACACGGTTGCGTTCCTTGCCTTGGCCGCGCTGGTGCGCCACCGCCGTTTGGCAAGGTGGGGAGGCGGCTTATGAAACACGTGATGATGTGGCTTTGGCTGATGGTCAAACGCTGGTGTAAAAAGCCGTCCTTTTTGCTGATGCTTTCGCTGTTGCCGCTTGCGGCCGCCGCGCTTTCAGGCATTGCGCGTGAGGGAAGCGGCATGGTGCGCGTGGCATTGGTGGCCGAAGAGGAAGATGCTGTCACCGCCGCGATGGTGGAGGAATTGACGGCCGAACGCTCCATGATGCACTATACTGTGTGTGCCACCCCCGAAGAAGCGGTAGCGTTGGTACAAAACGGCAAGATGGATGCCGCGTGGATCTTTGCGGAAGATATGTCCGAAAAGGTGGACGCGGTTGCCGCTGAGGGGGACGAGGCCGCCCCGCTGGTGCGGGTGGTGGAAAGGGAAAGCAACTTGCTTTTGCAGTTGTCCCGCGAACGGTTGTCGGGCGTGTTGTATCCCTATTGTTCCCGCGCACTCTATTTGCAATATATTCGCACGGAGGATACGGCGCTTGCCGCCCTTTCGGCAGAGGAACTGCTCACGTATTACGACGCGCATCCGTTGGCATTGGATCTGTTCCGTTTCCAAACACCCGATGCACAGGAATCGGATGAAAAGGTCGGTTATCTCACCGCGCCGTTGCGCGGCGTGTTGGCGGTGCTTTTGTTGCTGTGTGCCTTAGCGGTGGCGGTGTTTTACGGGCAGGATGAAGAGCGCGGCGTGTTTGCGTGGTTACCGCTGTCCCGCCGCCCGTTGGCCGAGATGGGATATCAAGTTACGGCGGTGTTGCCGATGGCGGCAGTAATGCTCGCGACACTCGCGGTGGCGGGCGTGGCGGGCGTGCTTTGGCGGGAAGCGCTGTTGCTTTTATGCTATGCGTTGTGTTGCGTGTGCTTTGCCATGCTTGTGCGGCAAGCGGTGCGGGATCTGAAACTGCTTGCCGTGCTGATTCCCGTGTTTACGGTTGCGTTACTGGCGGTGTGTCCCGTGTTTTTTGAGTTACGCGAAGTGCGGATACTTCAAATGTTCTTCCCGCCCACGTATTATCTCTATGCCGTGAGCAACGGCCGTTTTTGGTGGTATATGGCGGGGTACACCGCGGCGATATGCGGCATGACTGCTTTGCTTTTTAAGTTTTCCCTTGCGAAAAAACCGAAACTGTGATAGTATAAACGAACGGGCGGTAACGCCGCCCGTTATATCTGCGGGTATGGCGGAATAGGCAGACGCGCCGGATTTAGGATCCGGTGGGCAACCGTGTGGGTTCGAGTCCCTTTGCCCGCACCAAAAAATCCAAGTCTTCGGACTTGGATTTTTTTATCCATTGCGAAGGCAATGGTATATCATCACGCGCAACGTGTATTTGATATACAAGGCTTTGCCTTGATGGATTTAACGATTGTTGGATAATAGGTGTCGGTTGTGTCAATGATATAGTTGATTTTAAATTTCGTTGTGTTATAATACGATTGAAGGTGATACAATGTATTTTGATGATTTGAAACTTGGTATGACGGTGCAAACAGCACCGGTTGTCATCGAAAAAGAAAAGATGCTGGATTTCGCTCGCAACTACGATAACATCCCTCTTCATACCGACGAGGAATATGCCAAAAACACTCCGTTCGGAAAACTGATTGCACCGGGCGTTATGTCGTTTATGTCGGTTTGGTCAAAGTATCTTGAGGTTGATTTTTTCGGCAACGAACTTCTGGCAGGGAAATCCACTAAAATCGAATGGATAAAACCGGTCTTTGTCGATGATGCTTTGACGGGAAAAGCAACCATAACGAACCTTGTGAAACGTAGTGAAAAGAATGGTCTTGCTGAGATGTCTATTGAGGTTTACAATCAAAACGGAGAACTTGTGTTGAAGGATACAACCGAAGCTATCGTAAAATGCAAAACCTAACCGAAAGGTCACAAAACGTCAAGATTGTACGATCGTTTCAAAACAAAAAAGGAGTCACGCGGGACGTCCCGTGTGACTCCTTTTTTGTTGATATTCAGGGGATGGGAATGCCGCGCTTGTAATCGTCGGGCGTTTTCACTTGATTTTCTTTGCGATGTCCAGCAGCTTCACCACGATGGGGCTGAGCAGAATGTTTGCGCCGAGTTCAAACAGGAAATTAAACCCGACCAAACCGCCGAACATATAGGCAACCGTGTTGTTGCCGAAGGGGGTGGCGGCCGCCCACGTGACCAGCGTATCCCAGAAGAAGATACGACAGCCGATCAAAAAGATGCCGGTGTTCACAAGCGGGCATACGATGGCCGCCACAAACACGCCCACATAGGTGTTGAGGCGCGCAAGCAGTCGGTAGACAAGTCCTGCGCACAAGCCGCACAGCACACCTTTGGCCAACACGGTGAGGATCGTCCCCGGCACGCTGATGACCAGAAACGCCGCGGCATCGCCCGAAAGCAACACCGCCATGCCGAACACAAAGCCGAGCCATGCGCCGATGTACGGGCCGCAGGTGGCGGCGCCGATGACGATGGGGATCAACACCAACGACACCGAAAACGGGCCGAAACGGATGAACGAGCCCATGATCTGCAGAACAATGACCAAGGCAGTGAGCAGACCGCCGAGCGTTAGTTTACGGTAAAAATCTTTGGATGCATGTGTCATGACAATGACCTCCTTGCTGTTACTCTGTTACAGATGCAACGCAAATACTGTGAATGGGCGGACTATATAAACGGTCGTTCCCCCGTGGGGTGAACGCCGAGAGTTATTTCGCGTTTTTTTGATAGATCAATCGCAAGCCGTCCAGCAGAAGCGACGAATCGTAGGGAATCTCGCGGCGACAATGCACCACGATCTCGCCTGCGAGGCCGCCGGTAGCCACTACGTTTACGGGGTAACCGAGTTCCGCTTCCATACGGTCGCTCATGCCGTCGATCATACACGCCGTGCCAAACACCGTGCCCGAAGCCATGCAATCCACCGTATTGGTGCCGATCACCGAAGGGGGAGTGTCGATGCTCACAGCGGGTAACAACGCCGCCGCATGGCTGAGCGAATCCAGCGAGGTGCGAATGCCCGGCATAATGGCGCCGCCGCGGAACGCCCCGTTTTTATCGATTACCGATACTTTGGTGGCGGTGCCGAGATCCCACAACAGGCAGGGGGCGCCGAACTTTGCCAACGCGGCTACCGCGCCCACCAACAAGTCGGCACCGAGTTGTTTTGGATTATCAATGCGGATATCCATGCCGCTTTTCACGCCGGGGCCCACTTGAATCGGATCCACTTTTGCGACTTTGCGGATCGCATGGCGTATGGCACGGTCCAACGAGGGAACGACCGAACTGAAGATCGCGCCGTGAATATCGTCACGGTGCAGATTGTACAGATGCAGAATATCCATTAAGTCCATGGCGTATTCGTCTTCCATCTTGCGGTAATCGGTTGCCAGACGCGATTCCACCACCAAACGGTCACCGTCAAACACACCCACGGTGATGTTGGTGTTTCCCATATCCAAGACCAACAGCATACGACAGCCCCTCCTTTTCTTTTCCAGTATATCACCTATTTTTGAATTTTACAAGACTTATACTTCAATGGATATAAACTCCGGTGTTTCGGCGATGGCGTGAGCCAACACACCTGCGGGAATTTCAATGCCGCTTTTGAAGGTGATAGCGTATTCAAACCGCCCGTCGGAGGTGCGGCGCACGCGGCTTTTCATCACCGTGGGCGCATACTCCCGAAAGGTGGTGGTTAAGGCGTCCTCTGCATCGAAATCCAAATCGGCACGGATAATGACTTCGCCGGGGAAACTGTTGTCGTGCCCCGTGAGCACGCGGTGAAGCAACAGTTGCATCACAATGAGCAGTAGCGTGCCAAACACGCCGATGCTGTATAATCCCGCGCCCAGCGCCATGCCGATACCGCAGGTGGCCCACATGCCCGCGGCGGTGGTCAACCCTTGCACCGACGCTTTCTTCTGTCGCACCAAAATGACACCCGCGCCGAGAAAGGGAATGCCTGTGACAATGTTGGAGGCAATGCGGGTGGCGTCGGCGTTCAGTCCCGTGCCCACCATATCCAAAAAGCCGTATTTTGAAACGACGGTCATCAGCGCCGCACTCATGGCGATGATCATGTGGGTGCGGATACCCGCCCCTTTGGAACGGCGAGTACGCTCGTATCCGATGAAACAACCGCACACGGCCGCCGCCGCAATACGCACGCACCAGATGACCTGTTCTGCCCAGTTGCTTTGCGTGAGAAATGCCAAAAATCCGTTCATACCAAAACCTCCTAACATATAGTCGCCATACTACCACAAACCCTCTTGCTTGTCAATAGAAATGCACTTGGCAGGGGATTATCCGTCTGAAACAAAGTCTTTTTCGGCATAATGCGTCAAAGTGCCACGGTACGCGTCAGCGTTGCCGTGGCACTTTTCCTTCTCATCCATCAAAAGGGGGCTTCGCCGTTTTGCAGCCAAACGATTTGTTCTTTCCCGGAAGTTGCCAAACTGCCGTGATTGGCAACAAAAGGGAAGGGCAAATCGTGACGAAAAACCGATTTCTCCCCAAGAGATTACTCGATCGGTGCGGGGGTTTCCTGCATCGGATTTTCGGTGATGAACCGTTCCAGCAGCTTCACGCAAGCGGCGGATTCTTCCGCACGGCCGGCGGCCGTGCCCACGGGTGTGCGTACACCGAAATACAGGTTTTGCGGGAACACCCCGTTGCAATAGGTGAGGAAGTACGAATCCTTCCAGTTCCAATAGCGCTTGTGTTCGGCCAAACCTTCGTGTTCCGCATTCAATGCGGCGAAATAGTAGTCGTCGCCTTCTTCATACGCTTCGATCTGCTCTTTATAATAGGTGGGTTCCATGGCAAACATCACATTGGTTCCGCTGGAAAAGATGGTGGCAAGTTCCACATAATCGCCGTCGTCGGTCATCACCAAGGGAATGATGCGCACCGCCACCTTGCCGTTGCCGTCTAGATCTTCGCCCACGCGTTCCAATTCGTCTGCCAGTTCATCCATCGCGGTCTGTGCCAACTTGCCTTTGGTTACCAACACCAAAGTGTAATCCACCTTCTCTTTTGTACCGATAAGAATGGCAGCAAAGATAATCAGCACCAACACCACGCCGCCGATAATGACCGCCCATTGATAATTGTACCAGAACTTGCCCAGTTTTTCACGGAACGTCAAGGGGCGTTCGGGCACACGCTCTGCCTGCAGTTGTTCGGTATCCACACCGATCAAATACCGTTCTCTTGCCATACGCCAACCTCCTTACAGTTTAATTACTCGATCCAACTGACGCAAGCCGTAACGTTTGGCCACCAAGCGGCGGGCGGCTTTGTCGATCAGCATGCAATCCCAGCTGTTGTAAATATCTTTTCCTACGGTGCCCACGCCCGGCACCTCCACAAAATACGCTTCCTGCCCGTGATCGAAGCCCAACAAGCTTTTGGTGCATACACAGGAAATGCCGTCTACCACGGTGACGGTGTCGCGGTGGTAGTGGCCGTACAGGTGTGCCAGCACGTCGTGCGAACGGTTGGCGGTAAAATCGTAGGACACGGTGGCGGGATACATGGCGTCCTCACTCGTGACCGTGCCGCACTCTCCGTTGCGATACGCGCGCAGAATGGTTCCGAAGAGATCACGGTTGTGCATCTCTTTTTCGATCAACGGAGAGGTGTGGGAGAAGAAGATCACCGACCAATCTTCATCCGGCAGTTGAAGTACCCGTGCCAGCCATTGTAACTGTGCTTCCTGAAATCCGAAGGCCCATTGACTGCAATATTTTTGCACCAGATGTTTGCCGTCCTCTTCCAGCACCAACGGGTTGTCGCTGGTGTTCAGGTTGATGGCACGAATCTTCTGCACGGGATAGTCCACGTAATAATAGCCGCCGTCGGGTTCGGCTTCGTTCACCGTGAGAGGGAAGGAGGTGCGAATGGGATTCACCACCGCATTGTACCATTCCCGTTTGGAGATAACTCCTTCGGCGCCGAGTGCCTCTTTGTAAGCAAACCATGAGCAATCGTCGTGGTTGCCTTGCGAGAGGATGACCGAGGTGGTGCGGGATTTTTTCACCAGCGACACCAGATCAAACAAGTCGCGAAACTGCACGTTCAACGGGGCGTTTCCGTCGATCAAATCACCTGTAAAGGCCAACAGATCCGCACCGATACGGTGAGAAAAATCCACCATTTCCTGCACCTTTTCATACACGGGTGCGTAGTTAATGTATCCACGAATATAATGCACGTCGGTTCCGAACAGCACGGTCAGCATGGAAGGGGATTGATCCCGCACTACTTCTGCGGCAAACTCTTCAAACCGAGTGTCAAGCGTGCTCAAAAACTCTTCATGAGAAAAATTATTCAGCGGCATATCCTCACAACCTTTCGCCTTTCATTATAAACCAAAATGCGGCGACTGTCCAGTAATTTTTGTTGGGATAAAAAAGCTCCCCGCCGCAGCTGCGGCGGGGAGCGCAGGGACAATATCACACGCCTTGGAGGTATTTGCTTTCAAACTCTTTGTACAGCACGGAATACGCACCGTTTTCTTCGTTTTTGATGCTGCGCAGATATTTGTGTGCATCCTGTTTTGCCGTGTTGCGCTGAATGGTGGAAACGGCAATGTTGGAGCAATGGTCGGATACGCGTTCGTAGTTGGTAATGAGGTCGTTGAACACGAAGCCGAGTTCGATGGTGCAAAGACCTTCCTGCAAACGCGCCACGTGACGCTCTTTGAAGGTGGATTTCATCACGTCGATCACCTGTTCGATCGGTTCCACCTTAGCGGCCACGTCGGTATCGTTATTGGCAAACGCATCGGCGGTGAAATCCATGATCTCCACGATGGCGGCGGTCATGCGGCTGAGTTCGCTGCGCGCTTCGGCCGAAAAAGCGATTTTCTTTTCATGAATCTCTTCGGCGGTGTCCACAATGTTCACCGCGTGGTCGGAAATACGCTCAAAGTCGCCGATGGAGTGGAGCAGACGGCCCACCTCGTGACTGTCCGCATCGGTCAGATCCACGCCCGACAGCTTCACAAGATAGGTGCCGAGTTTATCTTCGTAACGGTCGATCACGCCTTCCAGTTCGCGCACCTCCGCCGCCTTTTCGGCATCGTAACGCGCCACCAATTCAATGGCCGAGAAGATGGAGTGGCGGGTGAGTTCGCCCATTTCCACCGCCAGACGCTTACATTCCGAAACCGCAAGTGTGGGGGTGGCAAGCAAACGCTCGTCCAAAAACACGGTATGTACTTTGCCGTCGCCCTTCTTGTCCCGCACCACCAGTTCGGCAATACGAACGATCTGCTTTTTGAAGGGGGAGAGCACGATGGCGATGCTCATGTTAAAGATGGTGTGGATCAACGCCACCGAGAAAACAGAGGCTTTAGTAGCCGAAAGAGAGGGGACAGCAACGTTCACAATAATTAGACCGATCATGAAGATTATCGTGCCTATCACGTTAACGCTTGTGTGAATGGCGGCCACACGCTTGGCGTTCTTTTCGGTGCCGAGGGTGGCGATCAACGAGGTTACGCAAGTGCCGATGTTGGCACCGAGTACCAGAGGAATGGCCATTTCATAGGTGATCGCGCCGCTGAGTGCCAACGCTTGCACAATACCCACCGTTGCCGCAGAGGATTGGATGATGCCTGTAAAGATAGTGGAGATCAACAAGGTGATGACAGGATTGCTGAACATGGTGAGGAAGACTTCAAGGCCGCCTTTCTCTTCCACGATGCCCACCGCATTGCTCATCAAATCCATGCCCACGATAAGAATGGTAAAGCCGATAAGGATCGCACCGATGTCGTGGTGTTTCTCTTTCTTTGAGAACATCCGAAGTGCCGCACCAACCAACGCAAGGAAGGGGGCAAACACAATGGGTTTCAACAAAAGCAACAACGGATTGCTGCCGCTGTCCACACCCGCCAAACTCAAAAGCCACGAGGTGAGGGTGGTGCCCACGTTCGATCCCATAATCAACCCGAATGTACTGGCGAAATCCATGATGCCGGAGTTTACAAGACCCACCAACATGACCGTCATGGCTGAAGAGGATTGGACGGCAATGGTAATGCCCGCACCGAGCAAAAGGCTGAGCCAATAGTTGGAGGTCACTTTTTTCATCATGGTTTCCAATTTACCGCCCGCCATTTTTTCAAGACCGGACGACATGACGTTCATACCATACAGGAAAAAGGCGAGACCGCCTGCCAGACCGGCAAGCATGGTTACGATATCTGCGCTTGTCATAGTTCTTACGATTCCTCCTCAAAAAATAAGACACAAAAAGAAGCCCAATTTCCTACATTTAACAGCATACAAGATAAATGTCAAAAAGTCAAGAAAATGGTCATACAAATTTGCGAAGAAATATGCGAAACATGCTTTTTTTAGAAAACACGGTGCTTTTTTGTTGACAGCAGAAAAACGAATGTGTTATGCTCGTCATAAGGTGTTATATAAAAGGAGAGGGATATGTTATGGCACTTAAAAACACGATCAAATGGGGCGTTAACGGACACAACAAATACGGTTATCCTGCCTATGCGGGAGAGAACGCTGACAGATCGCTTGAGCTTGCGGCGGAGCTTGGATGCACGATTTATCGCATCAATTATCGCCCCGCCAATGAAGAGCAGGTTGCTTACATCCGTGACGTGATCGCCAAGTGCCATGCACTTGGCATGGAAGTAATGCTGGTGCTGGATTACGGTATGCGCAAGGAGTATCTCGACAACGCCGAAGATTTTGCAAAACAGGTGGCGTATATCGGCGAAAATCTCAAAGACGTGGTGGATTATTTCCAGATGTTCAACGAAACCGATATCTGGTGTTCGGGGGTTGAAGGCGGATATTACAACCTTTCCGATCCCACCGGCCAAACGCCCGGGTATTTCAATCCCGAACGTGTGGAACGGGCAGTAGCGTTGATGAAGATCGCGTTGCCTGCGTTGCAGGCGGCGGCGCCCGGTGTCAAGACGGTCATCAACTTCGGTGTGCGCCACTATCCCATTCTGGATTGGTACATCGAAGCGGGCCTCAAATGGGACATTATCGCCATCGATAACTACGAAATTTGGGATTACCATGAGTTCTTCCGTTTCCTGGAGGATCGCTATCCCGGTTACGATCTGATGGTTGTGGAATGCAACTATCCCGCGCTGTGGGGGCCGTATGACGATCCCGACAAGAAAGAGTACGAATGGTTGGATATGTTCCTCAACAAGATGAACGAATATGACTCCGATCGCCTGAAAGCGGTCATTATCTATGAACTGTTGGATCAGCCGGAATATGAGATCAAAAAAGGCTCGTACCACGGGGAATCTCATTTCGGTCTGGTGGCGCTTAATCCCGACAACACCATTGCCGGCAAGCGCCCTGCATTTGATTTGGTGAAGAAACTCTATCGAGGTGAATGATATGGCACTTAAAAATACGATCAAATGGGGCATCAACGGACACAATCGCTATTATCCGGCATATGTGAACAACCGTGATGAGATGATACGTCTTGCAGCCGAACTTGGTTGTACCATCTTCCGCATTGATTTTACGCCGAGCACGATGGAGGACGTGGAGTATATTCGCGGTGTTATTCGCCAATGCCACGATCACGGGATGCAGGTGTTGTTGGTTTCCTGCCATTTGCACCATTCGGTTGAGAACGTTATCAAAACGGCAACCTTGGTGGCTGAAAACCTCAAGGACGATGTGGAGTATTTCCAGATTTTCAACGAAACCGATTGCTGGGCATCGCGTGGTGAAAACGGTCATTATAACTTGGAGGATCCCACAGGGATGTCACGCAGTTATTTCAATCCCGAACGGGTGGAACATTGCGTGGTGCGCATGAAGGCGGCGGTCGAGGTGTATCGCCGTCTGGCACCCGATGCCAAATTGATGATCAACATCAGCGTGCGTCATTACCCCATGCTGGATTTTTATCGCGAAGCGGGCATTG
Source organism: Acutalibacteraceae bacterium (assembly GCA_045533175.1). Taxonomy (GTDB): domain Bacteria; phylum Bacillota; class Clostridia; order Oscillospirales; family Acutalibacteraceae; genus SIG588. The sequence goes on along the minus strand of JAZSHJ010000073.1, from coordinate 5,478 downwards.
AATGGGATATCATCGGCATCGATAACTACGAAGAATGGGACTATTACGCGTTTTTCCGCTTCCTTGAGGAGCGTTATCCCGGTTACGATCTGATGATTGCGGAATGCAACTATCCCGCGTTGTGGGGCCCGTTTGACGATCCCGACAAGAAAGAGTGCGAATGGCTGGAGATGTTCCTCAACAAGATGAACGAATATGATTCCGACCGTCTCAAAGCCGTCATTATCTACGAACTGTTCGATCAGCCGGAATACGAGATTAAAAAAGGTTCGTACCACGGGGAATCTCACTTCGGCCTGGTGGCACTTAATCCCGACAACACCATTGCCGGCAAGCGCCCTGCGTTTGATTTGGTGAAGAAGCTCTATCGAGGCGAATGACGCGGCAGTAAACAATCGGTTTTGTGGGGCGTGAACGGCCACAACCGAGGCTATCAGGTGTATAGCGAGCAAAACACCGACATGACTGTCACTACACCGAAACCCGCCTATTACACGGTGCAAGAATTGTACAAAGACGAATTAAGGAAAACGCCCTGACGGTGTCAGGGCGTTTTTGCGTGCATTTTTTCAAACATAGCCTCTGCGTCGCGGGCAATAGCGGCCGCTTCGGCAGGCAAACAGGAGTGCAACTGTTTCTTTTTCGGCTTGCCCCAAATGTCAAAGCACCGTGGGCCGATCCATTCGTTATGCCCGCAATCTTCGTATAGCCCTTGCAAAATGGGGAGGCACGCCTTTCGGGGCGACATGAAAAGCACCTTCATAAACGGTTTGATGAGGGTGAAAAGCCATTTCGGATAATGGGCGGTGATCCCCGTTAATGTGATGCCCGGATGGGTAACCGCCAAACCTGCCGCACCGCCATACAATGCAAAAAGCGAAAACATCAAGCGTCGCTTGGCGTTGCCGTACACGCGAGAGGCGGCTCTGCGGCGGGAAAAGTCCACGTCGGCGGGATCGGTTTTTCCATAGTTGTGTGCAATGCTGCCCACCGCTACCACCCGTATCCCGTGCGGCTTCACGGTACGCGCAAGGAAATAAGGGGCAGCGCAGTTGATTTGAAATACGTTGTCCCATCCTGTATCGCACCGAAAGCGGGGAACGGCGTATGCACCTGCGTTCAAGATAAGTGCAAACGGCAGGGCAGAACACAACGCCTTCGCTGCTGTTTGCACCGATTCCATATCGGTGAGATCTATGGCGAGGTGGGATACGGTGAGTGAGGGGAACTCGCGGTGCAGGGCGTTCATTAGTGCCTGTGCTTTTTCGGCGTTGCGATCCAATAACATGATGGATGCGCCGCGCGCCGCGAGTTCACGGCACAGCGCCTGTCCGATACCGCCTGTGCCGCCGCTGATCGCCACAGTCTTTCCTTGAAGTCTATCGGCCATTCCGTTCCCTTCCATCTTTGTAGTCTTTCAGAATTTTGTCGGCAACCCATCGGTTAATTTCGGGGGTGAAATGCACCAAGTCCTCAATGAACAAGCCGTTGCCGCAAACGCTGGGAGTATACTGCGGGGCGGTGCGGGTATCAAACACGGATACGTTTTCGTGTCGTTGTGCCAGCTTTTCAAACACACCGTTGATGAACTGCATATTCCTAAGATATTGCCCCGTGGGATCCATTGCGTTCATGCGGTCGGGACACACCAATCGGTGCAGTATAACGGGCGGTGTGTTAAGAAGAGTGTTGAAGACCCTCAGCATCGTTTCATAAATCTCATGGAGATGTTGTGACAAATACTCTTCGGTTGCCGTCACGTCATTTTCACCGCCGCGCCAATGCAAGCCGATGATTTCGTAGTCTTTGTGTTCCTCTTGAAAACTGTTGTCCAACAGGCGAAAAATATGATTTGTGAAGGAAAACAGCGAGATATCCACCGTGCCGAGAGGCCCCGGGATCAGCCGTTTTTCCTTGTTGGGATGCCACATATACCCGTCGGTCACCCCTTCGGCACCGACGGCGATCTGAACGATATATAAGTCGGGCAACGAATCGCCGTTGTCAATACGCGTTTGCCAAAGTTGCGCTAGGCAATTCGGCAGGGAATAGGTGTTGTCTTGCTCTTCTGCCAGGTTTGTGCCGAAACTGGTATATCCACTCCACGTAAGGGCGGCGGTGTCAAACGACTGATTGTCTTTTCGTTGAAGGCCAAACACGTTTTTTAAGGGGGTGCGAATCATATCCTCGTCTTTCATGGGAAGTGCGTGTCCCACCGCGTTGGACTGTCCCAACATAATAAACACCGCCGCTTTTGGGCTTTTGTACATAGCATCACCCGCTTTCTGTTTGGAAGTATAGCACAAATAAACGGTATTTGCAACAGAAGGCAGTTTCGCGATACGGCGGTGACGTGTGGTTGGGTTTCTTGACAAATAATACATTTTATTGTATGTTTAATGTGGTTAGCACATTTTGTCAAAAGATTGTGAATCATAACGATTTTAGGGGGCGTTCGTGTGAAACGCATGGCGATGCTGATTTTGGTTATTGCATGGATGATAACCGTATGGCCCGCGGTCGGCGCGGCGGCGTCCGAATCGGTTACCGCACAAGGCGCGGGATATTAGGATGTTTTGTTCTCCAATGGATATTACGGCTTTTGTTTGGACAGAGATCTTCACGGTGCAGAAACAGGAAACCGTTTTACTGTGACCGATACATCGGCGGCCATCAGCAACTACGACAACCGAGAAATTGCACAGGATCTAAAGATCTTGTTTACACAATGCTTTGAATCGGTGTTTGTTGCTGACGGAAACGGCGGCTATAAGATTGCCAACACCAACACCGTGCAAGGTGTGATATGGCATTTCACCGAAAATCAATACGTGTGGGGAGAGCAAAAGACGCTGGTTGAGCGTATCAAAAATTATACAGGCCCTTCCATTCCGGATCGCGGGTTTACGCGAACATTGGAAAATGGGGATATCGTTACTTTTTTCTTTCAGGTGATCCAACCCGATCAAAACGATGTGCAGGATTTCTTCGTTTATAAACTGGAAGTCACACGTGAACCGCCTCATGAACACGAATTCGATTCCGACTGGGAATCCGATGATACGCAACATTGGAAAAAGTGTGAGTGCGGCGAAAAGGGGGATTTCGGTCGTCACGTAGGGGGAACACCCGATTGCAAAACACCCGCTGTGTGTGTTGTTTGTCAACAGGTTTATGGAGGTACCGATCCGGATAATCACACGGGCAATACCGATCTGCGCGAACAGAAAGAACCCAAAAAAGAAGAACCGGGTTACACGGGGGATACGTACTGCACGGATTGTAACACGCTTTTGAATCGAGGAGAAGAGATCCCCGTGTTGCCCGACGATACCGAGAGCACCACGCGGCCTACGGATACCGAGAGTACCACGTGGCCTACGGATACCGAGAGCACCACGCCGACCACAGACGCCGAGAGTACTACTCTGTCTACGGATACCGAGAGTACCACGCTGTCCACAGACGCCGAGAGTACTACTCTGTCTACGGATACCGAGAGTACCACGCGGCCCGCGGATGCCGAGAGTACCACTCCGCCCGCGGATACCGAGGATACGAGCCCCAATACCGGCGATACGTTTGACGTATCGGTGTGTATGTTGGCTTGTTTGCTGTCGGTTTTGGGAGGAATCGTTTCGGTTGCAGTTCGTAAGAAAACGAATGAAAATTGAATGGTGTAGATAAATGAACCACCGCTGTGGATACGATTACATCCACAGCGGTGGTTTGTTATTATTTATTCCTCAATCAAGGTGGTGTAGGTGTTCTCATTCAGCAAAAACGGCACTTTCACGGCGGCTTCATCCACAAACTCGGTGGTCATGTTTTTCATGCGGATGGTCAACGGCTCGTCCGCACAACCGATCAAAATGGAGGTGTCTTTCAAATCGGTGAATTTCACGTTCTCGAAGGTGAATTCCTTAAGATGCGTGCCGCTTTGCAGCGTTCCGATGTCGGCGGTATAGCTCAAAATGCGTTCCGCATTTTCGATCACACAGTTTTTAAAATGAAGATCCGACGCCTCGTAGGGGAAATTGGTGCTTGCGAAATATTCCACAAGGTGGATCATGTTGTGGCGGCCTTCGGTGCGGGGCAACTCATCGTTCTTGCCCTTCACCACCGTCTTTCTGTGCGGGTAATAGCCGGGGCCATACGCGTACATATCCTCAACATGAACGTTGATGCCGCCGATGCGGAACATACTGCAAGAGGTGTTCAGAACGCACCGCCTGACCAACAGGTTTTTCACGTTGATACCTGCGATGCAATCGTCGCCGGTACGGAACAAGCAGTCTTCGATGAGAGCATCCTCGGTGCAATGCAGGTGGATGCCGTCCGAACCGCCCAAACAGGTCACGCGGCGCATGGTGAGGTTTTTGCAGTTGTTTGCTTCATGCAGGAAGTTGCCGCTGTGCTGTGCGGTGTACCCTTCAAACAGCACGTTTTCGCAACAACTGAAGAAAATGGCGTGAGGGCCGCGATACCCTTCCTCGCCGTTGGGATCGTAACAGTTTGCACCGTCGATCACCGAATCCCATTCGCCGATGATAGATACGTTTTTCTCACCGTAAGAGGAGATGATCGCACGGCGATAGGTTTCCCACGGCTCACCGTAATATTGGGTGATGAGTTCCATGTCGGAACGCATATCTACGCTTTCGGGAATCGGGAAGACCTCATAATCGTCGCAGTTGTCGCTGCCGCACAGTCGCGCACCTTTTTCAAGATAAAGAGTGGTGTCGGAGTGCATATAAAGCGCTGCAGTATAGAACGTACCTTTCGGAATAACCACCGTGCCGCCCCCGTTTTTGCACAGGTCAAGAACGGCTTGGATCTTTTCGGTTTGCAATTCACGGCAATCGTTTAACACGCCGTGATCGGTAATGACATAGCGAGACATACGTATACTCCTCTCGTTGGTTTAATTGTGATATTATGGTATCAAAAAAGAGTGCGTGTGTCAATGGAGGAGAAAATTTATACACGATTTTGTTACGTTTTTATACCTGCGTATGTAACGGCATTTTCTTGACACAAAAAATTACGTCAGTTTCTCCGGCTTGTGTATTCCTCGGTCATAGATGTACAACGACTGCGGAATGTTTTACACACCTTTTTTCCTTTTCAATAAAAAATATAATATTGACCTTGTCAACCAAAACAGCAAGAGGGCAAATGTCAGTCGGAAAAAGGCGAAAAATTCTTTGCAAAAGGGGGTTGACAATCGCCCGCAAAGTGTGTATACTATAATAACCGGAAACGCACCGGATATATCGCGGGGTGGAGCAGTTGGTAGCTCGTCGGGCTCATAACCCGAAGGTCGTGTGGTTCAAGTCCCGCCCCCGCAACCAAAAGAAAAGGACACCCGTTAGGGTTTCCTTTTCTTTTGGTTATGAGCAGAATTTGCACATACGCTCTGGGTTATGAGTCCGACGAGCGTGGCTCGTTGGGTCGCGTTGCCGACCGCCGCCGGTG
>JAZSHJ010000044.1:0-4164 GCA_045533175.1 Acutalibacteraceae bacterium | reverse complement strand
CTTCTTCGGCGCGAACGGTGCGGCACCCGACTACGCGGCTGTTGTGCAGGATAAGGACGGCAACCTGTACTATGTCAACGGCACCATCGGTTCCGTGAGAAAGAACGCCACCTTCAACATCAACGCGGCACAGACCAACGGTCTGTGTGCTCCCGGCCGATACACGGCGGATGCGAACGGTGTTCTCACCCCCGCGGCGTAAAAAAGAACGCTTGCTGTGTTTGCGACTTTTTCGGTTTCGCTGTAAGCGAAATGCCGTCCGTTTAAGACGGCAAGAAAAATGTCGAACGGACTTCGCCGCAAGGCGAACGTCCTGCAGTGTAATGGCCATAGCGTAAATCGTAACAACAAGGGTATGTGCGATAAGCACATACCCTTGTTTCTTTTGTGTGTGGGGTTATACTGCGGGTGACCGAGGTGCACAGGTGTGATGCAAACATGAGGATTGTTGCGCAAAACGGGGAAAACTTGCGGATGTTTTGGATACGTGTTGACAGAGATACGAAGAAAATGGTATAACAATTTTGTCTAAATTCAGAAAGCAGGGTAATCCCCGACAATTTGTTTAGGAAGGAAGAAACAACCATGACCAAACGACTGTTATCCCTGATCTTGAGTGTCGCGTTGCTACTATCGTGCATCAGCGGTATTACGCTGTTTACGGTGGCGGACACTCTGCCGGAGGCTTATGCGTGGATGAAGACCGACGGTGGCGAGCTTACCACCAACCGCACAATGAGTGCGACGGGCACAAACGGAAGCTTAGAGGTGGTGCCGATTCCCGGGACCGAGGAATACGGCATCCGTTTGGGCGGCGACTGGAATGGCTTTTGGCTTGATGCGGGCGCTTTTGACACCGTTCCGGAAGGGCAAAGCGTGACCATGGTGGTGGAGTATTATGTTGATAAAGATTTTGCTCCTACCGACGGTAACCAGCTGTTCCGCTATCAAGCGTATCCCGGCTGGAAAGGCGGCAACAGTGCCGGCGACCGAAATGAATGGACCAATATATACTCCACCGGTCTGAAGTGCAAACAGAACGGCTTGTTTTACTATACGTTCACGGAAGAAGATCGCGCCGCCATTGGTAACGGAGCGGCTTGCTTCGCTGTTGTGGGCTGCGGTTGGACGGCTAATGCGGCGTATATTAAGTCGATGCGTTTGGTGAATACCGAATACGTACGTACGACGGACGGCGGTTATGCAGTTTGGGATACGGCGGAGCAGGCTATCTGCGACTACTATCCCACCATCACCGCGCCGTGCAACAAGGACCTTTCCACCAAGGCTGAGGGTAGTGCGTATATGCACTTTGCGGTGGATGGTGACGTGCGGGCAACGAATAGTGCGGTGAACAAGCCGGTGTATATCAAGGTACATGCCAAAGACGACTACGAAAACGCCACCATCACTATCGAGAATTTCGAAGCGAAGACTACGGGCGCTACCCGTTGGGCGTGCAATAACGGCTATGAACAGCCGCAGATCACGATGATCGACGGTGTGGGCGGGGTGCTGTTGCCCGAAACCTCGTTTACCAACTCGAACAACGGCGGTTCGTTCCGTTTTACGATGGATGAGTTTCAAAAGATTGCGCGCGTGGAAGTGTACGACGTGAATACCTTCTGCCAAAATGCGAATGCCTCGGCCGAAAACGTGGCGATGATTCACACGGCGATGCTGCAAAACAACGTAAATATCGAAATCGTCGGCCGCGACGAGCCTTCTGTCGGGGAAGGCGGTTACACGGGTGACACCGTGTGTACCGTCTGCCGCACCGTGTTGGCGCCGGGTGAACGGATTCCCGCCGTGGACCCGAACAAGCCGTTTGCTTCGTTGGATACGGCGGGCGGCACGCTGACTCTCGACGGGTGCACCGTCACTGTGCAGAGCAGTGGCACAACCGACGTGGTCGCCATCGGCGATACCGGCAAATACGGCATTAAACTTCCGGGCGACTGGGCGGGCTTTAACATGAACGACGTCTCGCTGCTCAGTGCGGGCGGTAAGGTTGCCGTGTTGATCGAATATTATATCGACAAGCCGATGAACGACAGCGGGCAAATGTTCCGCTATAAGATCAACGACCGCGAGCATGTAGACGTGCGCCCCGCGACCCACAGTTTGGTCGGCGAGCAGACCAGTCTTGTCTATCACATTCTTACCGAAGAGGAGCGCGCGGCGATCGGTAACAACCCCTTCACGTTCCGTGTTTTGGGTTGTAGCCCCGGTGCAAACGTGACCTACATTCAGTCGGTGAAACTGGTCGCGGCGGATCTTTTGGATCTGGAGATGGACGGCGGGTATGCCTACACTGAGTTTGCGCAAAAGCCCATTACCGACGTGTATCCCAACGTGACGGCCGCGCCGTCCTACAACATGGGCTTTGCGAATTTGGAGCAGAATGCCGAGTATCCCGAACGCGACTGGGTTTTCCGCTACTTTGCGGTGGCGGGCGATCTGCTGAATGCGCGCCGTTCGGTGTATATCAAGCTGTATGCGGCACAGGGTCACGAGAACGATGCGGTGACCTTTGCGGCCATCGAGCGCACGGCCGGCGTGTTCGGCGAGGGCGTGACGGTGCAAATGACCGAGGGTGTCGGCAGCGTATACCTGCCCTTGGTCCACTTTACCAATGGTTTGAACGGCACGGGTTCGATGCGCATGCTGTTCCAAGAAGCCGAAAAGATCCGCCGCATTGAAATTTTCGATGCTGCCACCTATTGCAACCGCCCCGATGCGGATGCTCAGTTGGTGTATGAATTCCACCAAGGGTTCCTTAGCAACCGCGTGAACATAAACCTCGTGGGCAAAAAGGATGCCGAAGAAGGGGCGGCGGGTTACACCGGCGATATCCATTGCGCTACGTGTAACGTTATGTTGGAACGCGGCACCGATATCCCGCCGCTCGAAGCCAGTGATCTGCCCGTCCCGTTTGCCTATTTTGACACGGCGAACGGCTCGCTGAAAACGGTGGGTATGACCTTGGCGAACCAAGGCGTGGATCCCCAGCCCCTGCCGATCGGCGGCAGCGGCGAATACGGCATCAAACTGACGGGCGACTGGCAAGGCTTCCGCATGGAAGGCATGTCTTTGCCCACCGACAAAGATCTTACTGTTGCAATCGAATACTATATCGATGCCGATCTCACCGGTTCGCATCAGATGTTCCGCTATCAGGCGTATGCAGACATGCCGGGTGTGATGATCCCTGACGAAAACAACCCGGGTCAGATGAAGGACAATCACTACGACGATATCTTCAGCGACCAAGACAGCCTTATCTGCCGTCGATCGGGGCTCTTTATCTATACCCTCACTCCCGAAGCGGTAGCAGGTGTCAACAGAGGGAACAGTTTCAACATCCTCGGCTGTACTGCAGGTAAGGATATCGTGTACATCCAGTCGGTGCGCGTGATCGAAAGCAAATATATGATGGGGAGTGAAGACCCCGGCTACGATTTTATCCGCTTTGAGGAAGTGCCGCTGTGCGCGTACTATCCGAACATCACGGGTGTGTCCGGTGTGGGCATTACGGTTACCCCCACTTCGGAAGGTACCGATGAAGAAAGCGGCGAAGAGATCCGTTACGGATATTTCAATGTGACCCGCGCACTGGCGGGCAAAGAGGATATCTTCCGCCCCGTGGTGATCCGTTTCACCTTTAAGGAGAACAGCCCCATCGAATATTTCGAGTGGGAATATCAAGGAGCTCGCCGATCGGACGATGCGGTCGGTGCGGAGTGGTCGCGCCAGTCTTCGGTGGTGGAAAACGGTGCGGTACAGGTGTCGTTGAACACGGCCTGTTTCGCCAACGAATTGAACGACCTCGGCTCCTTCCGCGTGCCCAATCGCGACTCCAATCCCGTACTCGACAATCTGCTGATGGTCGAGGTCATTGCGCCGACCGACACCTCCGCTTTGCAGGCGTTGGTGGATGGCGTGGAAACTGCGGTTATCGGCAAGACGACCGCCTCGGCGAATGCGTATCGCGCGGTCGTGGCGCAGTATGTTGCGCTGTTGGAAGATTCGTGGACCACCGAAGCGCAAGTTGCGGCGGCCGTGGCGGCGATCCGCGCGGCGGCGGACGAAATGGTGGATTGCACGCACGGCGGCGCAACCACGCTTGTCGGTGCAAAGGAAGTCAGCGGCCACGTGATCCCC
>JAZSHJ010000021.1:0-6358 GCA_045533175.1 Acutalibacteraceae bacterium | reverse complement strand
CTTCTGGGCATAGTTATCAACGCATGTATGGATTACAGCGTCACCTCGCTGGAAGGATTTCTTAATACGGAAGAAGTTTATGATGTTCCCATAGCGATCGACCTTGAAGCAACGGATTGATGTCCGAAACCTTGCTTTGTTGGGTGAAGAGATGGGTTGACAGCGCGGAATAACGCGTGGTAAAATGTGAATGTACCGTTTCGGTAAAAGGAGATGACAAAATATGTCTGTGGGTGTTTTGAAAAAGAGTTCCGTGAATATGCGAGATTCCAACATAGAGCTGTATCGCATCATATCCATGTTGCTTATCGTGGCGCACCATTACGTTGTGAATTCGGGGTTAACCACGGTGATCTACGGTGAACCGACGTCGGCTCGCTCGTTATTCTTGCTGGTGTTTGGTGCGTTTGGAAAGATCGGTATCAACTGCTTTGTGATGATTACCGGATACTTCATGTGCAAGTCTCAAATATCCGCTAAAAAGTTTGCAAAGCTGTTTCTTGAATTCATGTTTTACCGCCTGGTCGTCAATGCGATCTTCTGGTTCACCGCCTACGAACCGTTTACGCTCAAGAACCTGTTGAACGTGATCGTCCCGTTTAAAGTCGTGGCGGCGAACTTTACCGGTACATTCCTCCTTTTCTTTTTGTTCATTCCGTTTTTGAACAAGTTGATCGGCGCGCTTTCGGAAAAGCAACATCTGTTGCTGATTTTGTTGGCGGGATTTACCTATGTGTTCTTCGGTACCGTTCCCGGCTTTTCTGTGACGATGAACTACGTTTCGTGGTATATGGTGTTGTTCTTCATTGCGTCCTATCTTCGCCTGTATCCGAAAACGTGGTTTGAAAATACCAAGATATGGGGCGTGTTGTCCGCTGTGTTTGTCGCCCTTTCGATCGCTTCGGTGGTCGGCGGCGCGTTTGTGTACCAATTGACAGGACGCAACAGAATTTATGATTATGTTACGGATTCCAACACCTTCTTGGCTTTGGCGGTGGGTGTCAGCACGTTTATGTTCTTTAAGACCTTGAAGGTGAAGCCGAGTCGCTTTATCAACACGGTTTCCGCCACCTGTTTCGGTGTTTTGATGATACACGCCAATGGTGCCACCATGCGCCGTTGGCTGTGGGTGGATACGCTGAATAATGTGGGAATGTTTACGTCCCCCTATCTGTATGTCCACGCGATTTTGAGTGTGATCGGTATTTTTGCTGTTTGTTGTGTTATAGATTTGTTGCGCATCCGTTTCCTGGAAAAGCCGTTCTTCACGGTATGGGACAAGCGGTGGCCTGCGTTGTTGGAAAAGTATCAAAAGGCAGAGGCCAAGATTTTGGAGAAACTGAAAATATCCTCATGATGTAAGGGGTATACCGATCGGTCGGTGGAAACGCGTCTGCGCTATGGTGCAGGCGCGTTTTTTGCTATATTTTTTGCGGTGTACTACTTGTACTTTGCGAGTGGATATGATATACTATAATTTGGTATATTAGAGCAAAAGGAGGTATGCCTCATGTGCGGACTTTGCGGATTTACCGGTGAAGTGCTGAACCGTGATGCGGTGATACGCGAGATGACGGCGCGCATTACCCACCGCGGCCCCGATTCGGACGGGTTTTATGAGGACGAACGGGTGGCGATGGGCTTTCGCCGTTTGAGTATTATTGATTTGGAAGCGGGACATCAACCGCTGTATAACGAAGATAACACCTTGGTTCTCACCTTTAACGGCGAGATTTATAACTATCGTGACCTGCGGGAGGAATTGCTTGCGGCGGGACACACCTTTGCCACCCGGACCGACAGCGAAGTGCTGCTTCACGGATTTGAGGAATGGGGCGCGGATATGCTGCCGAAACTGCGCGGCATGTTCGGCTTTGCGATCTACAACAAGCAAGACGGCACGTTGTTTGTGGCGCGCGACCGTTTTGGTATCAAACCGATGCATTATACCCGCTTGGATGACGGGCGTGTAGTGTACGGTTCGGAGATCAAATCCTTGTTGTGCCACCCCGACGTGACGGCAGAATTTAACGAAGAGGCGTTGGACGGATATCTCTCCTTCCAATACGTGGTGCCGCCCGCCACCTTCTTTAAGGGCATCTACTGTCTGCCGCCTGCCCACTACATGTGGGTGAAGGACGGCGAGATCACGGTGGAGCGCTATTGGGAGCCGATGTTCAACCCCGATGAATCGATGACCGAAGAAGAGGCGATCGACCGCATTGACCGCGTGTTCACCGAATCGGTGGAGGCGCACCGTATCAGCGACGTGGAGGTGGGATGCTTCCTGTCGGGCGGTGTGGATTCCTGTTGGGTGGCTTCCTATTTCGGTGGGCAGAAGGCGTTTACCGTGGCGTTTGATAACGGCGGGCATTACGATGAGAGTTCCTATGCCGCCGAGTTGGCGCAGAAGGTGGGGATTGACCACACGGTGCATAAGATCGACAAGGATGAGTACTGGGAGGCGCTGCCGAAGGTGCAGTATTTCCTGGATCAGCCTTTGGCCGATCCCGCGTGTGTGGCGCTCTATTTCGTGGCGAAACTGGCCGCCGAAAAGGTGAAGGTGGTGCTTTCGGGCGAAGGGGCGGACGAGCTGTTTGGCGGATATCGCATTTATCACGAGCCGTTTTCGCTGGCGAAATATCAAAAATTGCCGCGCTTTTTGCGGCGTGCCGCGGCGGCGTTGGTGCGTCCGTTGCCTGAGTTTAAGGGGCGTTCCTTCCTGTTGCGCGGTGCGCAGACGCTGGAAGAACGGTTTATCGGCAATGCGTATATGTTCCGTCAAAAGGAAAAAGCGCGACTCTTAAAGAACGTGAAAGCGACCGATCCTGCCGCCTTTACACAGGCGTATTACGAGAAAAGTCGTGGGCTGGATGACGTGTCCCGTATGCAACTGCTCGATATCAATCGCTGGATGGTGGGGGATATTCTGCTGAAGGCAGATCGCATGAGCATGGCACATTCGTTGGAGTTGCGGGTGCCGTTTTTGGACAAAGAGGTGTTTGCCGTGGCGGCCGCCATTCCCACAAAATACCGTGTGGCGCACGGCACCACCAAATATGCTATGCGGCGTGCCGCCGCGCGGCATCTTCCCCCCGAAGATACCGCCCGCCCGAAACTGGGATTCCCCGTGCCGGTGCGTGTGTGGTTGCGTGAAGAAGCGTATTACAACACGGTGAAAGACGCGTTCACATCCGCCGCGGCGGAAAAATTCTTCAACACGGCGGAACTTTTGAAACTGCTGGATCGCCACTATGCGGGCAAGGCAGACAACTCCCGCCGCATTTGGACGGTGTATATGTTCCTTGTGTGGTACGGAGTGTATTTTAACTGAAGGGTGACCGATTACACCCTATAGAAAGAGATGACCGAACGGTGAGTAAACGGGAAAATTTGAGAAATATTGCCATCATTGCCCACGTGGATCACGGCAAGACCACGCTGGTGGATCAACTGCTGCGTCAAAGCGGCGTGTTCCGTGTGAACGAGCAGGTGGCGGAACGGGTGATGGACTCGAACGACTTGGAACGTGAGCGCGGTATCACCATCTTGGCGAAGAACACCGCCGTGATGTACGGCGATACCAAGATCAACATTGTGGATACCCCCGGCCACGCGGATTTCGGCGGCGAAGTGGAACGTATCCTTTTGATGGTGGACGGCGTGCTTTTGCTGGTGGATGCGTTTGAGGGGTGTATGCCGCAGACGCGTTTTGTGCTGAAAAAGGCGCTGGGATTGGGCAAAAAGCCGGTTGTGGTGGTGAATAAGATCGATCGTGACGGTGCGCGTCCCATGGAAGTGATCGATGAACTGCTGGATCTGTTTATCGAACTGGGTGCGGACGAAGATCAACTGGAGTTCCCCGTGGTGTATGCATCGGGACGCGACGGTTATGCATCGCTGGATCCTGCGGTGAAGGGCGAGGATATGACACCCTTGTTTGAAACCATTTTGCGGGAAGTGCCGCCCCCCGAAGGGGATGCGGATGCGCCGTTGCAACTGCTGTTTTCCAATATTGATTACGATGATTACGTAGGGCGTATCGGCGTGGGGCGCGTGGAGCGCGGTTCGGTGAAAAACGGACAGGCGGTGACGGTCTGCCGCGCGGACGGCACCACCTTTAACGCCCGTATCGGCAAACTGTTCCAGTTTGAAGGCTTACAACGGGTGGAACACGAATCGGCCACGGTGGGCGATATCGTGGCGGTGACGGGTATTACCGATCTGAACATCGGGGAGACCGCGTGCGATCCCGAACATCCCGAAGCGTTGCCGTTTGTGCGCATTGATGAACCTACCATTTCCATGGTGTTTATGGTGAACAACAGCCCGTTTGCGGGCGGTGAGGGTAAATTCGTTACCAGCCGCAACCTGCGCGACCGCCTGTTCAAAGAGGTGGAAACCAACGTGAGCATGCGGGTGGAGGAAACCGAGACGACCGATGCATTCAAGGTGTCGGGCCGCGGTGAGTTGCACCTCTCCATTTTGATTGAAACCATGCGGCGGCAGGGCTTTGAGTTTGCGGTGAGCCGTCCGCAGGTGATTTATAAAAAAGATGCGGACGGCACCTTGCTTGAGCCGATGGAACTGTTGATGGTGGAAGTGCCCGAAGCGTACGTGGGCGCGGTGATGGAAAAGATCGGTTCGCGCAAGGCGGAGATCGTGGATATGGGCACGCGGGATACAGGCATGAGCCATTTGGAGTTTCGCATTCCCGCCCGCGGTTTGATGGGGTATCGTCAACAATTTTTGACCGACACCAACGGCAACGGCATCATGAACAGCGTGTTTGACGGATACGAACCCTACAAAGGGGATATTCCGCAACGTGTGCAGGGTTCGCTCATTTCGTTTGAAAGCGGCGAAACCAGCAGTTACGGATTGTTTAACGCGCAGGAGCGCGGCGTGATGTTTGTGGGGCCGGGCGTGCCGGTGTATGAAGGCATGATCGTGGGCGAATCCCCGAAGAACGAGGACGTGGTGGTGAACGTGTGCAAGAAAAAGCACGTTACCAATATGCGTGCCGCAGGATCGGATGAGGCGTTGCGCCTCACACCGCCCACCGTACTGTCGCTGGGACAGTCGCTGGAATTTATCAATGACGACGAGTTGGTGGAGGTAACGCCGAAATCCATTCGTCTGCGCAAACGCATTCTTTCCAAGGAGTTGCGTATGAAAGCCGAGGCTAAGAAGAAGGGATGAACCGCCGTGGGTTGAAGCGACCGCTGTACGTGGTGGGTGGTGTCTTTGCGCTGTCGCTTTTGGCGGCAACGGTGATGGGGTATCACGCGGCGTGTATGACGGCGGTGCTTTGCGGGATGCTGTTTTTGGCGGCACTTGCGGTGCGCATCTTGCGCCGAAATGAAGGGATCATGGCGGCCTTGCTTGCGGCAGGTGTCGCCTTTTCTCTGTTTGTCGCATGGGAGTATCGCACGGTGCAACCTTTGATGAAGATGGATGGGGAAACGGTGTCGCTCACCTTTTGGGTGGAAGAAGAGGTTGGGAAAACCGAGGAGACCGTGACCTATTTTGCGCGTGTGCGGGAAGGAGATCTTCCGCAGAACACCCGCTTGCTGATTACGGTACGTCGCGCGGCCGCCGCCCCACGTTTATACGATCGCGTGACGGCGACGGTGCGCTTGGAAACGACCGATAAATGGCGCGCAGATAACGTGGTTTTGCGCGCGTTTGTGTATGGGTGTGATTGTGAACCGTGTGATGAGCGCCCGTGGAATTATCCGTTTCTTGTGTGGCGCGCACGATTGATCGACGGTTTGGAAACACGCGCTTTCGGGGATACGGCCGCGTTGCTGCGGGCGATCTGCTTCGGCGATAAAAGCGCGTTGAGTGATGATGTACGCGACGGATTTGCGGCGGCGGGACTTTCCCACGTGACGGCGGTCTCCGGATTTCACATGAGCGTGATCTCGCTTGGCTTGTTTCGCTTGTTGTGCTTTTTCGGGTTGCGAAAACGGTGGGCGGCGTTGGTTGCGTTGCCGATGCCCGCCGCCTTTGCCGCCCTGACAGGCCTTTCCGCTTCTGCTTTGCGGGCGGCTGTGATGTGTACCGTTTTGTTGATCGGTGCGCTGTTTCGGCGTGCGGCGGATGCGCGCAACTCGTTGGGGGCCGCCCTGCTTTTGTTGCTCGTGTTCGATCCCGCGGGTGCGTACGATCTGGGGTTGCAACTGTCGGCGGCCGCTACGTGGGGCATTTTGTTGGCAAGATCGTTTCAATCGCGGGAGAAAACGGGTGTGCGGTATGTGTTGGCTCACGGAGTGCAGTTGACCGTGGCCGCGGTGGTGGCCACCTTGCCGTTTTCGGCAGTGGCATTCGGACAAACGGCGGAGCTTTCGCCGCT
>JAZSHJ010000042.1:0-19635 GCA_045533175.1 Acutalibacteraceae bacterium | reverse complement strand
ACACCAGTCAAATGTCTCTTTTTTAATCATAACCACTAGTAAACTAGTGGTTTGCTCAGACCCTAGAAGGGTCAGTACATGCTGACCCCTCAAAGGGGTTCTGAACCTTATTATCGCATCACAATTACTGGCAGCCACTTTAGTGGCTGCCTGTAATAGTGATGCGATAACAAACCCTCAGTACCCCTTAGAGGGGTCAGCAAGTACTGACCCTTCTAGGGTCTGAGCAAACCACTAGTTTACTAGTGGTTTTGATTTTTAATCAGATCGAAATTTCGTGTGCCACGCGGAACATCGCTTCGTCAAAGGGCTTCTTCATCGCCAGCGCTTCGTCAATATCGAAATCCACGATGGTGTTCATCTGCATCGCAACCACGCGGTTACTCTTGCCTTGGCACAGCAATTCCACCGCCGCGTTGCCCATACGGCTGGACAGCACACGATCTCGCACGGTGGGCGAACCGCCACGCTGTACGTGACCGAGAATGGTCGGGCGGGTATCAATGCCTGTCGCATCCTGAATCTTCTTCGCCATCTCTTCCACGCCGCCGATACCTTCCGCCACAATGATGATAAAGTGACGTTTGCCGGTCTGATAGGTGGCCTTAATACGCTCCAGAATATCGCGATCGAAATCAAACGGCATTTCCGGCACCACGATCGTCGTCGCACCCACGGCGATACCCACGTTCAACGCAAGGTAACCCGCACGGCGCCCCATCACTTCCACCACGCTGCAGCGATCGTGCGACTGGGCCGTATCGCGCAGTTTGTCGATCATGTGCATGCAGGTATTCAGCGCCGTGTCATATCCGATGGTATACTCACAGCAAGCAATGTCGTTATCGATGGTGGCAGGAATACCAATGCAGGGAATGCCCTGACGAGTCAGATCCTGGGCGCCGCGGAACGAACCATCACCGCCGATGACAACCACACCTTCAATTCCGTTGGCGCGGCAAGTATCCGCTGCTTTCTTCTGTCCTTCCAACGTGCGGAACTCTTCGCTGCGGGCGGTATACAACGCCGTGCCGCCGCGATGAATGATATCCGAAACGGTGCGCAGATCCATCGGCAACAAATCGCCGCGAATCAATCCGTCATAGCCACGGTACACACCGCACACTTCCATGCCTTTATACAATGCCGTACGCGCCACAGCACGCACCGCCGCATTCATGCCGGGTGCATCGCCGCCGCTGGTCAGTACTGCAATCTTTTTGATAACCATTTGAACAGCCCCTTTGCCTTGGTTACTAATTTAAACGACAATGATTATTATACTACAAAATACCCATAAATATCAAGTTGACATATTGCCGACAAATGGTATAAAATTTCGGCAATATTACTGCAATTTCACAGTATTTACCAAATTTCAGCCACATTTTCGTCCCCCAGCACCGCTTTCAGTTCTGCGGTGAGCACCTCGTTCGGTTGCACAAAGCAGGAATCGGGCAATCGCACCATTTTCCCGCTGTCGCAAAACCTCACGTACACGGGGAAGTTGCCGTCGAACACCCGCAAAAGGCGCCGTGCCTGACGATATCGCGGATCGGCTTCGTCCGCCACCCGCAAATACAAACCCGGGCGGGATGCCGCTTTCGGTTTCGGCGGTTCAGCCTTTTGTGCGGCTTTCGGCGCGGCGCGCAGTTCGGCCGTAACCTCTTCCACTAACAGCACCGGCGGTTCTTCTTCTCCGCCGTTTAATCGCCCGCTGAGCACCAACGGTTTGCCCGATGTGAGCAATTCGCCGAAGCGTGCCAAAGTTTTGGGGAAAATAAGCAACGACAGCGTTCCGAACAGGTCTTCCACCGTGGCGTACGCCATGGTTTCGCCACGCTTGGTCTGCTTGGTGCGCAACGCCGCCACCAACCCCATCACCCGCACCGCGTCGCGGTCGTGATAGTCGTCGTTTCCTTCCTCAAACGCCGCCAAAATGCGATCGATCCGCGCCGCACCGGACGCGTCGTACCACGCGGCATAAGGCGTCAGCGGATGTCCCGAAAGATACAGCCCCGTCACGTCCTTTTCCATCGCCAAACGGTCGGCATGAGAAAATTCTTCCACCGACGGCAGGGCGGGTTCACTCTCATCCAACACGGGATCGTCAAAAAAGCCCATTTGCCCGTCGATGTTACGGCGGCGATCCTCTTCCAAACCGCCCAACAACGCATCCATCCCCTCAAGCATCTGTTTGCGATTGGCATCAAGGTTGTCGAGCGCCCCGCATTTTATCAAACTCTCCACCGCACGGCGGTTGCAGTCACGATATCCCGACATACGGCGACAAAAATCATAAAACGAGGTGAATCGCCCGTTTTGCTCACGTTCCCTCACCAGATCAGCCATCAAATGCCGCCCCAGATTCTTCACCGCCAGCAATCCGAAGCGGATATTTCCACCTTCGGTCACAAAGCCGGAATAACTGTCGTTCACGGTGGGAGGCAACACGTCGATCCCCATGCGCTGACACTCGCGGATATATCCCGCCACCTTGTCACCGTCCAACACGCTGGTGAGCAGCGCCGCCATATATTCACACGGGAAATGGCACTTCAAATACGCCGTCTGATATGCCACCAGCGCATACGCCGCCGCATGTGACTTGTTGAACGCATACGACGCAAACGAGGACATATCGTCGAATATCTTGGCCGCCACAGCCGCGGGGATTCCGCGCCGCACACAGCCTTCCACTTCCACCGTACCGTCCTCACGCACCAAACCGTCAATGAAAATGCGTCTCTCGCGCTCCATCACGTCCGCTTTCTTTTTGGATACCGCACGCCGCACGATGTCCGCACGTCCGAGCGAGTAACCCGCCAATTCGCGGAACACCTGCATCAATTGTTCCTGATACACGATACACCCGTAAGTCACGTTCAAAAACGGTTCCAGGCGCGGATGCGCATACTTCACCGCCTGTGGATGGTGGCGGTTATAAATGTAGGTCGGAATGGAGTCCATCGGGCCGGGACGGAACAGCGAGATCACCGCAATAATATCCTCAAATCGTTCCGGTCGCAGGTTTTGAAGCACCCGCTTCATTCCCGCCGATTCCAACTGAAACACGCCTTCGCTGTTTCCCGCCGACAGCATACGGTACACCGCCTCGCTGTCCAGCGGAATGTTCGCAACGGCAAACTGCGTGTCGCGCTTTCGGATCTCCGCTTCGGCATCCGCAATCACCGTCAGATTGCGAAGCCCCAGAAAATCCATCTTCAAAAGTCCCAGTTTTTCCAGCGTCGTCATGGTATACTGCGTAGCCACCGCATCACCGTTCAAACACAACGGCACATATTCTGCCACGGGGCGCGCGGTAATCACCACACCCGCCGCGTGGGTGGAAGCGTGGCGCGGCATACCTTCCACACGGCGCGCCATATCCAAAAGGCGGCGCACCGCGGGATCTTCCTCGTATTTTTCACGCAGTTTCGGCGCCGATTCCAGCGCCTTATCCAGCGTCATTTTCAAATCATAGGGAATCAGTTTCGCCACCGCATCCGCCGTGGCATACGGCATTGCCATCGCCCGTGCCACGTCCCGCACGGCGGCACGTGCCTTCATCGTCCCGAAAGTAACGATCTGCGCCACGTGATCCGCACCGTATTTGCGAACCACGTAATCTATGACTTCCTGCCGCCGTTCGTCGCTGATATCAATATCAAAATCGGGCATACTCACCCGTTCGGGATTCAAAAAGCGTTCAAACAACAAATTGTATTTCAGCGGATCGATCCCCGTGATGCCGATACAATACGCGCAAAGACTGCCCGCACCGCTTCCGCGCCCCGGGCCGACGGGAATCCCCACACTTTTCGCGTACTGCACAAAATCGTTTACGATCAGGTAATAATCCACATACCCCATCTGTTCGATGGTCTGCATTTCGTATTGCAACCGCGCCTTCGCCTCGGCGGTGGGTGCGTCGTGATATCGCGCATGCAACCCCTCTTCGCACAAGCGGCGGAAATAGGCGATGCTGTCCCCACCCGGCGCGTCAAACGCAGGCAGTTGCGTCTGCCCAAACGTGAAATCCACCCGACAGCGGCGGGCGATCTCCACCGTATTGTCAAACGCGGCGGGCACCGAAGGAAACAGCGCCCGCATCTCCTCTTCGGATTTGATGTAAAACTCTTCGGTGGAAAACGCCAGCGGCGTGGGATCTTCCAGCGTGGTACCCGTCTGAATACACATCAGCAGACGTTGCATCTCGGCATCGTCCCGCGTAAGATAATGCGCATCGTTGGTACACACGGGCGGAATCCCCGTTTCGGCCGAAAGGCGCAAGATTTGCGGATTCACGGCACGTTGTTCCGAAAGCCCGTGATCCTGCAACTCCAAGAAGAAATTGCCGCGACCGAACACGCGATCGTAATACAGCGCCGTCTGCCGTGCCGCCTCGTAATCACCGCGGCGAAGTGCACGGGGAATATCCCCCGCCAAACACGCCGACAGCGCGATCAATCCTTCGTGATACTGTTCCAGCAATTCGCGATCCACCCGCGGTCGGCTGTAAAACCCTTCGGTCCACGCCCGCGAAACCAGTTGCAACAGATTGCGATACCCCGTTTCATTTTCGCACAGCAACACCAGATGCCCGCTTTCGCTATCCGCCCCATGTTCTTTATCGGTGCGGCGACGGGCGGCCACATACACTTCGCACCCCAAAATGGGCTGGATTCCTTCGCGACGGGCGGCTTCATAAAACTCCACGATCCCGTACATCACACCGTGATCGGTCACCGCCACCGCCGTTTGCCCAAGTGCTTTCACACGGGCAAGCAACCCTTCGATACGGCAAGCGCCGTCCAACAAACTGTATTCGCTATGCACGTGCAAATGAACGAAGCCCACCGTTATCCCTCGCCTTCCTTTAACCTAAACCGTCTGCAAACTCCATGATCCGTTGCAAGCGGTGATTCACACCCGACCGACTGATCGGTTCGGTGAGTGCCTCCCCCAATTCCCGAAGCGACATTTCGGGATGTTCCAAACGCAACAGCGCCAACTCCCGCAACTCAGGGGGAAGCGAATCCATTCCCCCGCACGTTTGTATACGACGGATCGCCGCGGCCTGTACCGCCCCTGCCGCCACCGTTTTGTCAATATTCGCACTTTCGCAATTCGCCACACGATTCGCATTGTTGCGAATATCCTTCACCATCTTCACGCTCATCAATTCCAGCGAAGCGCCGGTAGCGCGCATGTACGTCAGGCAATCCTCGATCTGTTCGCTCTCTTTAAAATATATGACCTGGTTTCCTTTGCGGTTCATAAATTTCGGGCGCAGATCCAACTCCCGCAAAAGGGTAAGCAGATCGCGGCTTAAATTGTATTGCGGCAGGTGAAATTCCAAGTGATAATCCACGTTCGGATCGGTCACCGCCCCACAAGCCAAAAACGCCCCCGCCAAATACGCGGCGGCGCAACTTTCACATTCAAAATTGGCACGGTTGAGCCGCAAGGACACTTCCCCCGCCGTGTGCCCGAACCGTTCCAGGATGCGCCGCCGATCGGCAGCACCCGCCACCGAAAGCAAGTGAAAACCACCTTCCCGTTCGCTCTCGTGCAACGAAGGCAGGTCGCAGATTTCCGCTGTCAACGTGCGATACAACGTCGCCACCGCGGGACGCTCGGTCTGCAAAGCGATCGATTCTGCCGAAAACGCACGTCCCGTCTGCAGCAATCCGTACGCCAACGCCGCACGACAACACGGTTGCCATTTCACGTCACACAGCTCGTCCTTCACATCGGATGAAAACGACACATTTCACTCCCCCTTTCGGTTTTTTCGTTATGTTCAGTTCTTTTGAATATCGCGGTGATTCACCAACACACGCTGTCCCTGCTCTTGCAGGTGGTGTGCCAACCGTTCGGCAAAAGCGACCGAACGGTGCTTTCCTCCGGTGCAACCGATAGCGATCACCAACTGGCTTTTCCCCTCGTTGGCATAGCGCGGAATGAGAAAATCTACCATGTCGCACAACTTTTGTGCGAACTCCTCCGCCCCGTCGGATGCCATCACAAACTCCCGCACCGCAGCATCCAACCCCGTTTGCGGGCGCAATTCTTCCACATAAAAAGGGTTTTTGAAGCACCGCACATCCAACACCATATCCGCTTCGGCAGGATATCCGTACTTAAACCCAAAGGACATACACCGCACGGGCATTCCCATACGGGCATCCTCCAAAAACAGCGCCACAATGCTTTCCCGCAGTTGTGCCGCCGAAAGATGGGTGGTATCGATACGGTAATCCGTTTTCTCGCGAACAGGTGCCAACAGCGCCGCTTCCTCCGCTATCGCACGGGTAACCGAACCGCCGACCTGCTCGGTCAACGGATGTTTACGCCGTGTTTCTTTGTATCGCCGTGCCAACACCGTGGCCTCACATTCCAAAAAGAGGATCTTATATGCAACGTCAAGCGCCTTCAACTCTTCCAGCGCCCCCGCAAGATCCCGCAACAGTTCTCCGCCGCGCGCGTCCACTACCACCGCCACACGCGGCATGGCGTTTTGCGAGTGGCGGCAGAGTTCCGCAAACTTCGGGATAAGCATCGGCGGCATATTGTCCACACAGTAAAAGCCGATATCCTCCATCGCGTGGATGGCGCGGGTTTTCCCCGCACCGGAATATCCGCTTACGATTACAAATTCCACCGCTTATTCCTCCCCGATGAACTGCACTTCGCGTTCCAGCGTCACCCCGAAACGCTCCTGCACACGGCGGCGCACTTCTCGTTCAAGCGCCAAAACGTCACCGCACGTCGCCCCGCCGCGATTCACCACGAATCCCGCGTGCTTTTCGCTCACCTCGGCATCGCCCACACGCAACCCTTTGCAACCGCATTGTTCAATCAACGCGCCCGCAAAATGGCCGGGCGGCCGCTTAAAGTAACTCCCCGCGCTGGGAAATTCCAACGGTTGCTTGTCGCGCCGCCGCCGCATAAATTCGTCCATCCGTGTACCGATCGCTTTTGCGTCGTCCGCATGCAACTTCACCGTAACCGATAAAATCAGCGTATCCCGCGTGTCCATAAACGCGCTGTGACGGTATCCCAGTTGCATCTCGTTTGCCGCGACGGTACGCACCCCGTCGGCATCGGCCACCTCAGCCGATACCACCACGTCAGACAATTGCCCGTCGTACGCACCCGCGTTCATAAACAGGCCGCCGCCCACCGTGCCGGGAATGCCGTAAGCAAACTCCAACCCCGACAATCCCGCATCCCGTGCGACACGGCACAACTCTTTCAGCGGCGTACCCGCAGGACACACCACCGTATCGCCCGAAACGGTCGGCGGGCCGACGGGCGCAATAAATACCGCCCCGTCGAACCCCCGATCGCTCACAAGCAAATTACTGCCGTTCCCAAGAGGCATCCATGCGACACCCTCCTCCCGACAAAAACGAAGCAATGTCGGCACCGTCGCCGCATCCCGCACCGTCACGGCCAACGCCGCCGCGCCGCCGATGCGAAAACTGGTGTGCGCCGCAAGTGGAAAATCCCGTTGCACGTCACAACCGCCCGCCAACGCCGCTTGTTCCAACGCCGTCAAACTCACAGCCGACACGCTCCTTTCCAAAATTCAACTTATTGTTAACCCAGCGCCGCCGCACCGATGATGCCCGCGTCATTTCCAAGCGACGCCACGCACAAACGGGTTTGCTTTGCGCTGTACTTGCTGTAACGCTCTGCTTCGATCTGCTCACGCAAAGGAGCCATCAGCGTTTCGCCTTCATTGCAGATACCGCCGCCGATGCAAAGTACTTCCGGCTGGAAGATGTTGATCACGTTAATAAGGCCGCTGGCGATGTAACGGATGTAGGTATCCACCACCTGTTTGCCCACAGGGCAACCCGCACGCATCGCGTCAAACGCGGTGCGGCCACTCACGTTGCCGTTTGCCATCTTGGCCATCAAACTGTCGGGATTCGCTTCGATCGCGCGGGTAGTCTGTCGAATCAACGCCGTCGCGGAAGCATACGCTTCCCAGCAACCGTCACGGCCGCAGTTGCAAGGCTCGCCGTCCACCACGATCACCGTGTGGCCAAGTTCCGCACCTGCAAAGTTGGAACCGCTGTACATCTTCCCGTCGATGATGATACCGCCGCCGACACCCGTACCGAGCGTGATGCACACGCACGTCTGCACGCCTTTGGCCGCACCCGCAACCGCTTCGCCCAACGCCGCCACGTTCGCGTCGTTATCCACAAACACCGGCTTGCCAAGACCTTTTTCCATCATTTCGGTCAACGGCAATTTATCGAATTTCAGGTTGTTGGAATATTCCACAATGCCGGTGTCGCCGTTGCACGTGCCGGGACAACCCACGCCCACCGCCTTGATGTCATCCATCGTAAGGCCGGCGTTCTTCACCGCTTCAAACGCGGTTTTCACCATATCCGCCACGATCTCTTCCGCCGGACGAGGCAGGGCGGTCTTGCACTTGGCGCGCCCCACGATCTGATAGTTGTCATCTACCACACCGACGGCAATGTTGGTGCCGCCGAGATCAATTCCGATACGATACATACTTATGTTCCTCCTTAAAATTTGTTCCACTCGTTTTGTGTTTCAACCGACGCGGCCGCATCGTCCACCATACCCAGATTGAACATCAGCTCCTGCGCCGCATTGTAACCCATTTTCTTTTGACGGTTGTTCATCGCCGCCACTTCGATGATGATGGCGAGATTCCGTCCGGGCTTCACGGGAATGGTGGTTGAGGGAACGTTGATCCCCAAGATCTCCATATACTCGCTGTTCAGCCCCATACGGTCATACACCTTTTCGCTGTCCCATTGCTCCATTTGAATGACCATATCGATCTTTTCGGTCATCTTGACCGCACCCATACCGAAGATACGGCGGGCGTTCACAATCCCCACACCGCGCAATTCAATGAAGTGTCGGATGTTATCGGGTGCGGAACCTACCAACGTCTTGGAGGATACACGGCGGATCTCCACCGCATCGTCCGCAATCAGGCGGTGACCGCGTTTCACCAATTCAATGGCCGTTTCACTCTTGCCGACACCGCTGTCGCCCACCAACAAAATACCTTCGCCGTACACTTCCACCAACACACCGTGGCGAGTAACGCGCGGGGCCAATTCCACCGAAAGATATCCGATCAACGCCGCCATGAAACTGGTGGTCAGATCTTTCGAGCAAAGCAACGGCACTTCATATTCGCGGCACGCCTCCTGCAGTTCCCGCACGGGCGGAATATCCCGCGAGATAACCACCGCAGGCGGACGGCAAGCAGCAAATGCACGCAACCGTTCCATACGCACCTCGGGCGACAGATCGCTCAAATACCCGCACTCGCTTTTTCCCACGATCTGAATACGATCGCTGTCGAAATAGTCGAGATACCCACCAAACGCCAAACCGGGACGGTTCACGTCGGCGCTGGTCACGGGAATCTGCTCGGGATCGCGAGGCATATACACCGTTTCCAGCGACATCTCCTTAATGATCTGCGAAAGGGGCACCGAAAACTTTTTCGTCATTTTCTCACTTCCTATGCGCTGTTAATGGGAACACTCTGATATATTATACTATATATGCGCGCAAGTTTCAAATACTATTTCTCTTTTCTCGGAATTTTTTTACCGAACTGTAAAAAATCGGTCCAGACACTTGAAAGCACGCAAAAAATCCGCTATACTGAACTATGCTGAAAACAATTCCAACGGAGGTTATGCTATGGCACGTATTCACGTGGGACAGTTTAACGACTCGTTCCCCCCCACCATCGACGGCGTGGCGCAGGTGGTAAAGAATTATGCCGATTGTCTGCACCGCAACCATTGCGATGTCACGGTCGTAACCCCAGAGTACAAAAACGTGCGGGATGATTATCCGTTCGAGGTATACCGTTACCAATCCATCCCGTTGGACAACCGCATCGGATATCGCGCGGGTAACGTGTTCAGCCCCGAAGCACTCGTGCAACTGCGCCGCAAAAAGTTTGATTTGATGCACGTGCACGCCCCCTTCGCCTCCTCTGTGTTGGTGAGCAATCTGAACCACCGCACCCGCGTTCCCGTGGTGCTGACCTATCACACCAAGTTTGAAGTGGATATCGGAAAGCGTGTGTCCAACACGGTGTTTCGTAAGATCGCCATGGAATTTCTTCTGCGCAACGTAAAAGCGGCGGATGAAATTTGGACAGTCACCGAAAAGGGCAGCGAATCGTTGCGTGCCATCGGATACGAAGGCGACTGCTACGTAATGGAAAACGGCACCGATTTCGCCTTCGGCCGTGCAGACGAAAACAAAGTGCAACAACTGCGTGAAGCATACGACCTGCCGGAAGATGCCTTCATCTTTCTCTTTGTCGGCCGCATGATGTGGTATAAAAACACCCGCTTGATTCTGGATTCGTTGAAGATCGCGAAAGAAAAAGGACTTCCCTTCCGCTGCTTCATGATCGGCGGCGGATTGGATTCGGACGATATTCAAAAATACGCCGCTTCACTCGGCCTTGCAGAAGACACCATCTTCACAGGGCCGATCTACGACCGCGAATATCTCCGCGTGTTTTACAGTCTCGCGGATATGTTCCTCTTCCCCTCCACTTACGATACCTCCGGCATCGTGGTCAAGGAAGCCGCCGCGTGCGAATGTCCCGCTTTGCTGGTGCGGGATTCCTGTCCGGCCGAAGGAGCAACCCACGATATCACCGCCTTTTTGGCGGAAGAAAACGCCCCCTCGTGCGCCGAAGCCATCCTTCACGCCTGTCATGACCGCGCACACCTTGCCGCGGTGGGGCGTGAAGCGGGAAAAACACTTTATCTTTCATGGGACGATGCGGTAGCGCGCGCCTATGCCCGCTACACCGAAATTTTGAAGAATTGGAAAGGTTGATACCAATGTCCATGCGTGAATACCTGCAAAACGGCGGATACGATGCCGCCTTTGCCACTTTATACGGATCGGAAGCACTTCCCGCCGCCCGCACCCGCTGGATCGCGGCGACGGAAGAATTCACCCGCCTGTTCGGCGAACGCGAAACCATCCGTCTTTGCTCGGCATCCGGCCGCACCGAATTGTCGGGCAACCACACCGATCACAACCACGGCCGCGTACTTGCGGCCGGCGTGCAACTGGATACCATCGCCGTGGTTTCCCCGCGGGATGACTGCACCGCATGCGTCCATTCCGAAGGATATGCCCCCCTCACGCTGGATATGAGCGATCTCGCCGCACGGGAGGAAGAACGCGGCACCTCCGCCGCCCTCATTCGCGGCACCGCCGCCCGTTTGGCGGCTCTGGGCGGCACGCTCGGTGGGTTCGATGCCTACATCACCTCGCAAGTGCCGGAAGGTTCGGGGCTGTCCTCCTCTGCCGCGTACGAAGTGCTGATCGGCACCATCTTGAACGCGCTGTTCAACCAAAACCGCTTCACCCCCGTGGAATTGGCACTCGCGGCTCAGTATGCGGAAAACGTGTATTTCGGCAAACCTTGCGGTGTGCTGGATCAAATGACCTCGGCGGTCGGCGGTGCCGTCGCCATGGACTTTGCCGATCCCGAAAGCCCCATCATTCGTCGTATCGACGTGGATTTCGATGCACACGGCTACGTGCTGTGCGTGGTGAACACAGGCGGCAACCACGCCGACCTCACCGATGACTACGCCGCCGTCACCCGCGAGATGAAAGCGGTGTCCGAACAGATGGGGGTAGGTTTTTTGCGAGAAACCACTTACGACGCTGTTCTGGCAAGGTCTTCCGCTTTACGTGATGCGTGCGGCGACCGTGCTTTGTTGCGTGCATTCCACTTTTTCGCGGAAGATCGCCGCGCAGACGACATGGCAAAAGCCTTGGAAAACGGCGATATCACCGCCTATCGGCGCTTAATGCGCGCATCGGGCGATTCCTCTTTCCGCTTCTTGCAAAACCTCTATTCCAACAAAGCGGTGGACTGTCAAGGCCTTTCCCTTGGCATCTGTGTGGGCGAGCAAGTGTTGGGCGATGAGGGTGCGGTGCGTGTGCACGGCGGCGGTTTCGCCGGCACGGTGCAAGCGCTGCTTCCCAAAGCTTATTTGGACGCCTTTTGCACGGCGATGGAGACCGTGTTCGGCACGGGCTGTTGCCACGTGTTGCGTATCCGCCCCGTCGGCGGCGTCTGCCTTGACGATATCAACTGACAAACAAAAAAAAAAGAAGGGGCAAAGCCCCTTCTTTTTTTGTTGTTCACGGAATCATCCCACAATCATTTTGCCATCCGCATCGAACGCATAATATCCGCGATTCATAAGCCCGTTAGTGGTGGTCACATAGAAATGCGCGTTATTCTTGATTACAGCGCCGCTACCGCCGACGTAGTAGTACGCACCGTCCGCCGCTTTCACCAAGCCGCGGTACGGCACACAGCGGCCGTCGTTGCCATAGTAAAAGCCACCATCTACTTGGTTCTTCATCATCTTGCCGTCCGCGCCGAAACAGTAGTTGCCCTTCGCAAATCCGTTCAGCGTTACGGGTGCATACCGCCCCGTCTGCACCGCGCCGTTGGCCACAACGTAGTACACGTTGCCTTCCACCGTCACCATGCCGGCATACGGCATCACTTTTCCGTCTTTATAGTAATATCCGTCGTACACGCCCGTGCGGATCATCGCACCGTTTTCGTCAAAGTAGTATGCGCCGCCCGCCGAAAGCAGATCGTTCAGCTTGCTGATAAAGTAACGTCCCGTCACCACGCGGCTGTAACTGCCGATGTAGTATAGGTTGCCCTCATACTTGACCAATCCTTTATACGGCACGGGTTTCCCGTTTTCAAAATAGCACCCGTCTTTGATGGCAACCAAAATTTCATCCCCACACACGTCGCACACGGTATCCCACCCGTTGCTGTACACGTGTTTGCCCGTGGCGGCAATCGCCGTGTTTTCGTTGCGCGTTTGGTGGCAGACGGCGCATTCCTCATGCTTCTGTCCCGCCGCACCGCAAGTGGCGGCCGCATCTTCCACCCATTCATAATCGTGGGTGATCTCGCGCTCCTCGCCGCACACGTTACATTCGATGTCACACGCGTTATCCCATTGGTGGGCGGCGATGTCCTCCCGCACCCATTCGCACGCGTTACATTGGGCATCGCACGCACCGCTGTAGTTGTGCGCCTCACAAGTGTCATAATGCCACGTGGCATCGGTCAGGCGGGTGTTCTGCGACTCAACCTTGATTCGATCACGATCGGCCACACTTCCCTGATACCACACGTCCGCAAGCGATGTGCAGTTATAAAAGGCATATCTCCCCACCTTCGTCAACCCTCTGCCGATATGCACCGTAGCGAGTTTGCGGCATCCGTCAAAGGCATTTGCGCCAATCGTCGTCAACCCGCTGCCGTTGTTCACCGACCTAAGCGAAGAGCAGGTAGTAAATGCATAAGCTCCGATTTCTTTCACACTTTCGGGGATAGTCACCGACGTAAGTGCGCATTGGCGGAATGCGTATGCATTAATGAGCGTCACGTTGTTTCCGATACGCACAGAAGTGAGCGAAGAGCACTTATCAAACGCACCGTTTCCAATGCTTGTCACACCATCTCCTATGATTACCGAAGTGAGCGAAGTGCACTCGTCAAACGCACCAAGTCCAATACTCTTCACGCTATCCGGAATCACCACCGACCTAAGCGAAGTGCATCCTGCAAACACATCTTGTTCCATGCTCTGCACATTGTTGCCGATCGTCACCGAAGCAAGCGACCTACAGCCGCGAAACGCACCTGTTCCAAGGGCTTTCACGCTGTCGGGAATGGTCGCCGAGGTGAGAGAAGTGCATTCCCAAAACGCGCAATCCCCGATGCTTGTCACACCGTTCGGAAAGGTGATCGCCACTAACGCCTCGCAGTAGGAAAACGCATAATTCCCAATGCTCGTCAAGCCGTCTGGAATTGTCACCGAAGCAAGCGCCGTGCACTCATAAAACGCATAATTCCCAATGCTTTTCAAGCCGTCGGGAACGGTCACCGAAGTCAGCATCGCGCACTCATAAAACGCATAATCCCCAATACTCGCCACACCCGCACCGAGCGTCACCGAAGCAAGCGCCGTACAGCGATAAAACGCATAGTTGCCAATGCTCGTCACGCTGTCGGGGACGGTCACCGAGGTGAGGGTTGCACAACCGTAAAACGCATAGTTGCCAATACTCGTCACACCGTCGGGAATCACAACTTCGGTCAACTCTTCACCGTTTAAGTATAAAACACCCCCGTTGCGCAAGGGATTCGCAAAACCTTCACCAAACTTAATTTCACACCACGCCGCAAGGTCGGTGATTTGCACGGATGTAAGCGCGTTGCAATTGGCAAATGCGTCATCCCTGATATTCGTCACACTATTCGGAATCGCCACCGAGATGAGTTGTTTGCAACCTCTGAACGCATTCGATCCGATCTCCTCCACGCCTTCCTCAATCGTCAGCGAGGCGAGCGCCGCACAACCGTAAAACGCATGTTGTCCAACGCTTTTCACACTACCCGGAATGACTATCGACGTAAGCGCATCGCAACGATAAAACACGCCGTATTCAATGTATGTCACACCTTCCGGAATGTTCACCGTGGCAAGCGAGGTGCAGTTGTAAAACGCCCTTGCCCCCATACTCGTTACGCCGTCGGGAATTGTCACCGAAGTGAGCGAAGAGCACCCATTGAACGCGTCATCTCCGATGCTTGTTACGCCATCCTCAATTGTCACCGAAGCGAGTGACACACAGTTGTAAAACATTCTGTCGCCAATGCGTGTCAAACTGCCCGGAACGGTCACCGACTTGAGGGTTGTGCAATCGTAAAACGCATTCACCCCCATGCTCGTCACGCTGTTCGGGATGGTCACCGAGGCAAGAGAACTACAGGCGCGAAACACCGATTCCCCAATACTTGTCACACCGTCCGGAATGTTCACCGAGGTAAGCGCGGTGCAGTTTTGAAAAGCATAGTTGCTAATACTCGTTACCGGATATCCGCCAAGGGTGTCAGGGATCTCCACATCCCCGCTGATGGCCTTATCCACTTGAGTAACGGTCGCCTTATCATTCCATACGGTATACGTATACTCTCCCTCGGTTGCGGCAGACACCGTAACCGCAGGCGAAAAAACCATCGCCCCCACAATGGTCAGCGACAACACGAACACCACGGACAACATCCAAGCACACGTCTTTTTCATACATTCCGCCTTCTCTCGTTTGCGATTCAACATAACGCTTTCATTATACCATGCACCGCCGAAAATGCAACCCACATTTTCACGCCACTCACAAAGCAAAAAACAACGGACTTCTGCCATGACAGAAGTCCGTTGTTTTATCCGTTTTCCTCAGCTCACTCCTCCTGCATAAAAAGCAAGAGGAGGATGATACGTTCGCAGTAGCAAAGTAACCGTTGCCTATTCTACCGTAATTTTGCTGCTCACCTCATCAAAATACCGTATGATCGGACGGTCGGTGTCGTTGCATATCCCGCGCACCGTCACGTTATCGGAAAGGGTATTCCACACACCGATCACCGCCTCGGCATAATTCCCCTCGGCCGTGTTATACACATTTTCAATCTGCACATTTTGCAAATGTGTAGGACAGGACAACCGATGCTCTGCCGCCAGCTCTTCCCACGTATGATCGTGATTGTCATACATCTGCAAGCGTATGGCATCGAATTCCTCACGACGTGACGGATGGTATAAAAACACATCTGTGGCACGGGCATACCCTGCTAAAAACGCATACCCGCCATCGGTATGAACGTGCACGTTTCGCACGGTCAGATTCTTCACCGCTACACACGCGTTCACGGCACACAGCGCACGGGAAAACACGTTGTTCACCGTAATGTTGTACATTTCACCGGGTTTCGCGCGCAGGGCCGGATCCCCACGGTAGTACACCGCGAGATCGTCACCGAGCCGCAACACCATCTGCGTGCACGCCTCCAAGCCCGCACGGCTGATGTCGTAAATGTTTTCCATCGTGATATTGTATATCTTCTGTCCGTAATGATTCAACAATCGGACAACAGCGCACAGATTGGTCACGGCACGAATATCGCGAATTATAACGTCGTGAATATCGCGCGACGCCCCCTCCACGCGTTCAGGTTCTTCAAACCGCGGGGAGGACAAGGCGGTCAGCGCCACAAAATCGTCGCCGACTTCACCCTCCAAATTCTCAATCAGAATATTGCTGCACCCCACACGCAAATCAACCCCGTCCTGATTGCGCCAGTTTCGCCGCGTATCGACTGCATGGCGTGTCAAACGGAAATGCAGGTCGGCAATATGCCCACAACGAGCAAACATAAACGCCATCGCCCACCAGCGTTGATCTCGTACAGTAAACCCTTTCACGCTGAAATCTCGTACATTATGCAAATAGAGCAGCAAATTATGCGACACGTGCGGCATGTCCCCCGTGCATGAGGTGAACTCATCCAGCCCGTTCGGCTCGCCGCCATCCAACACCGCCTGCCCGACACCGATCAAGTGTATGTCGTGCTGTTCCCCCTCCGGGGTATTTCCAAGCGCCGTGCGCGCGTTGGCGTTACAAAACATATTACACCGCACACCGTCCGCCATACGCAAGTGGCAGTTGTCCAACACAACGGTGATCTCCGAGGGCAACCGAACCGTTTCTTCAATGCTCCATATATCTTCCCCCGTGCGTGCGTTGACACGTGGGATCACCACGCGATTTACCCCTTGCTCCTTTGCCATATCAATGGCATTTTGAATGGAGTGGCTGTCGCTTTGCGCTGCTATTCCCTTGTCATTCGGTGTGATATATGTCGATGAACACATTGCCCTCTCCCCCTTTTTCTGCTCTCAATATATCACACTTCGATTGATACTGTCAAGCCAATTACTATCGCCCGAACCAACCCGACACCCATTCCACCACCTTGAACCGCACGGTGTAGCGTGTGGGTTGTTCCACCACCTCCCGCGCCTCTTCGCCCACCACGTCGTCCAG
Source organism: Acutalibacteraceae bacterium (assembly GCA_045533175.1). Taxonomy (GTDB): domain Bacteria; phylum Bacillota; class Clostridia; order Oscillospirales; family Acutalibacteraceae; genus SIG588. The sequence continues at coordinate 2,637 of JAZSHJ010000042.1, read as the reverse complement.
CGTGGCGGGCTTCACAGCAGAGGACACGCACAACGGCGGAAACACCACGCACCACCAATTCTGCCCGGCACCGTCACCGATCACCACGCGAAGCGCGTGATACCATCCTGCGGGCAGCGTGCCCGCCTCATAGGTGCGGGTGGTGAAATAGGCGGGCTCCAAACTCACCCGCGCGGTGTGTTCGCTTCCTGCCGCCCGCAACGTTTCGTTGGCCGCCGCGGCCAGTTGCGGCAACGCGTTTTGAATCACCGCCTCGGCGGCGGTGCTGTTCGTTACCCCGTCCAGCAACCCGTCTGCCGCTTTCAACACCGCATCCCGCACCGTGAGTTTCAGCGCCTGTTCATCCGCCGTGTCGTCGTGTGCCAACACGTGCAACCGCACCACCTCGCTCCGTATCTCTCCGCACACCGCGTTGAAATGACAAAGCGAGAGCATCATCGCCGCGACCGTCCCTGCCAGGAGTGCTTTTACAAATGTACGCATCAAAAAAACCGTCCTTTCTGTGGTTACCCACAGTTTGGACGGTTTTTCATTTTTTAATCATTCCCACAGCGCACGCAATGCTTTGTCCACCGTTTCCAGTTTTTCGCGGATGGGCAACTTCTGCGGGCAGGCGGTTTCGCACTTGCCGCAGTTGACACAATCCGCAAAGGTCGCGCCCTTACGCTCGGTCAAGTAATGGCGATAACCGTTTTTCGCGTTTTCGGACAAACCGTATACGTTGTGATGGGTATACTGATCGAATATGTACGGGATATCGATCCCCTTCGGACAAGGCTGGCAATAGCCGCACCCCGTGCAGTACAGTTCGCTGAAACGGCGCAGTTTATCCACCGCTTCCCCCAACATGCGCCACTCTTCCTGCGACAACGGACGCTCGCTTTCCGCAATGGCACAATTCTGCTTCACCATATCGATGTTCTGCATACCCGACAGCGCACAGCACATGTGCGGGTTGCCAAGCACAAAACGGAATGCCAGTTCATACGAAGTCAGCCCCGTATTCCCCGCCAACGCATCGGTAAACTTGGTGCGCGCCGCCAAACGGCCGCCGCCCACAGGGCCCATCGCTACCGTGCCAAGCCCTTTTTCGTGGGCGTACACAAGCATGTCCTCCACACCGCGATCCAACATGTTGTATTGCACCAACATGGATTCCATCGGCACACCTTCTGCTTCGGCCAACTCAATGATACGGCGGATGTTTTCGTGCTTGTCGTGGAACGAGAAGCAAAGATGGCGCACCATCCCCTGCTCTTTCGCACGGCACAACTCTTTTAAAATGCCGTCCTTCACCACGTGGCCGGAAAAATCGTTCCAGTTGGTGGCCCACACGTGGTAAAAATCAATGCGGTCGGTCTGCATACGGGACAAACTGCGTTCCAAATACTCCCACATCTCATCCGCTTGTTTTAAACGATCGGCAGGCAGTTTGGTGCTGAGCAAAATTTTATCACGGAACGGCTTCACGCCTTCGCCCACCGCCGCTTCGCTGTTGTTGTGGCAATAAAACGGCGCGGAATCAAAATAATTGATGCCGTGCTCATACGCATACCGCATCATCTCGTTGATCTTCTCCTGATCCATCGACCACACGCCGTCCCGTTCAATTTCGGGCAACCGCATACAGCCGAAGCCGATCGCCGAGATCTTTTCTCCGGTCTTGCCGAATTCACGATAGATCATGTAATCACCTCCGCACCGCCCGCCATGGGACGGCAAACAAACACTTCATCATAATCCGCACGCAATCCGTCCGCACAACGACGCGCATCTTCTTCGTCGGTAAACAGCGCATACACCACCGATCCGCTGCCCGTCATCAGACAACCCAGCGGTGCATATTTCGCCATTTCCGCTTGCAATGCCGCCACTTCGGGCAACTGCAACGCCTCTTCAAACGCGTTGCCAAGCAACGCCCCCACGCGCGGCAGATCTCCCGCCGCCATGGCTCGGCACATTCCCGCATGGTCGGGACGAAGCAGATCGCGTTTGCTGTCGGTCGCGCGGTAAGCTTCGGCGGTGGATACGTTCACACGCGGTTTCACCGCCACAAACCATCCGTCACGAAGCGGTGTGACCGCTTGCAGATCGGTGCCGATACCGCTTGCCAACGCCGCACCGCCCATCACGCAAAACGGTACGTCTGCCCCCACCTTTGCGCCGAGCGCACACAGCGCATCGGCACAAAGATCGGCACCCGTCAGCCGATTCATGCCCCACAGCACGGCGGCAGCATCCGCCGAACCGCCCGCCATTCCCGCTTGCATCGGAATGTGTTTTTCAAGATCGATATGCACCCCAAAATCGGGGCGACCGATATGCTCCAAAAACGCACGGGCGGCTTTGCACGCGGTGTTGGAAGGATCGGCAGGCAACGCCGCCCCCGTGATCGATAACGTGATCGCCCCGCTGTCGTTCGCCGTGAGCGTCACCGTATCGCACAGATCCACCGCTTGCATCACGCTTTTCATGTCGTGATAGCCGTCTGCCCGCCGCGCCCCGACTTCCAACGTCAGATTCACTTTGGCGGGGGCGGTCACCGTGACGGTCATGCCTGTGCCTCTTTCAATTCACGAAGGAAACAGCGAATCCGCTTCATCGCTTCCATAATATGCGTGACCGAATAGCAATAGG
>JAZSHJ010000083.1:0-8861 GCA_045533175.1 Acutalibacteraceae bacterium | reverse complement strand
AATTTGTCTTCCTAAGACCGCTTGGCCTCCGACTTATCGACACGCCACCCCGTTTTCCCCCGCGGGACAAAGCACCCAAATGATCGTGGGTGCCAGCGGAGAAACGGATTTTCAGATCATGCGGTTATCGGAAAGCTTATATAAGACCTACCGTTTAAAACGGGTGTTTTTTTCGGCCTATATTCCCGTGGGTAACGCGGCGCTGATCCCCGCCGACCGCCCGACGCCGCTGTTGCGGGAACACCGTTTGTATCAGACCGATTGGTTGTTGCGATTTTACGGATTTTCGGTGAATGAATTACTCGACGAACAGCATCCCTCGCTTGATCCGTTGCTGGATCCGAAATGCCAATGGGCGTTGCGAAATTTGGAACACTTTCCTGTGGAGATCAATCGTGCGCCGAAAGAATTGTTGTTACGTGTACCGGGCATCGGTGTGCGCTCGGCAGGGCGCATTCTCACCGCACGACGGGCGGGACACTTGCGGTTTGAAGATCTGAAAAAGTTGGGGGTCGTGCTGAAGAGGGCAGCTTTTTTCATCACTTGCGATGGGCATATGCAGGAAGGAATTGTGTTTCACCCCGACGTTATTTACCGCCATTTAACCGCATCGGCCGCCTTGCACCCCGACCGCTTGCCGGCCGATCCCACCGTTCAGCAATTATCCTGGTTCGACACACCATCCATGTTGCCCAAAAGAAAGGATGTGATACAATGTCTGACGGGTCAACTTTGATTCTCCTGCACGACGGCACGTTGGAGGGGGTTTTATCGGCGGTGTTTGATTCCTATTCCTATTCCCCGCCACCGCAAGGGTTGGATGTGGCGGGATGTTATCAACCGCAACTGGGACACCGTTACAAAGAGGTTACTACTGACCAACAACACACCGCCCGTGTGATCGCGGGTGTGCGCCGCCGCATGGGGACGCTCGGTTACCGCAAAATATGGCAAGCGTTTTTACACAACAGCGAAGAAAAGGACACCGTCATCTACCGCTATATTCGTTTGGGGATGAAAGAAGGCGAACGTATTCATCAAATGCTCACCCACCCCACCGTTTTGGCCATTGATAAACTATGTGCCATCACGGGGCGGGAAGCTTCGTTTCTCACCGAATTTGTGCGATTTTCAGAAGTGGAAGGGCATTTGTATTATGCCGAGATCACACCCGAACACATGGTCTTACCACTTATCATGCCGCACTTTTCCGCGCGCATGAATGCGCATCCGTTTTTAATCCATGATAAAACGCACGGCATGGCGGGGGTATACGACCGACACGGCTGGGTACTGGTTTCCACCGAAGGGATAACCGTTCCCGCGCTGTCGGAAGGGGAACTTGCCTTGCGTCGGTTGTGGAAAACGTTTTACGATACCATCGCCATAAAGGAGCGCCTGAACCCCAAACTGCGACAACAGTTAATGCCGAAAAAATATTGGAAAAACATCACCGAATTGCAACCCGACAACCACAACCTGTCCCTTAAAAGCAACTAAAGATCCGTGGCAATGCAAAAGCACCCCACGGATCTTTGTTTGTTAACGCAACGGAATCAACAGCATGGTATCTGCCGCCAACACGTCGCCTGTCAGATGATTTTCCTCCATAATGGTTTCCACCGCCGTGCGACTGCGGCGGGCGATCTCCCACAGGGACTCTCCCTCTTCGGCATACACGATCTTCAGCGCTGCTTTATCCGGTGGATAGGCAGCGGCTTCATCCGCAACCACACCGCTTAACACCGTATGATCCACCACCGTTTCGCACCGCCGTGTTACCGACAACACCGTGTGCAACTCCATTTTGCCACCGCCGACGGTTTGATAATCGGTGTGGCACACCTGCACGTCGGGATGGGCATCAAAACCACCGTCGGTATAGGGTAAGGAAAACGGTTCTGTCCGTTCAAAATACGACACTTCGCCATGGCTGTCCTGCACCAGCATACACCACATAAGGCGACCGTCCAAAGCGGCTTTTTCCCCATCGCTGACCATACCGACCGAAACCGGCCGGCACCACAACCCCAGTATCTCTTGCACATCCGAGGCGGGCAACTCGCAAGTATACCGCACCGTTTGCTCGTCGCGCCGCACGCCATGCAGCGTTTTCACCTGTACGCATTGCGTTTCGGTTGTTAGCGGGCAATGCGAAGAATACGCATCACACACCGTTTCCACACATTCGTGACGCCACCCGTACAATCCGCACAAAACCTTAGCCGTCACCGCCAGACGCACCGCCTCGCCGCTTTGGGACGCATCAATACGCACCTCCGACGCCGTCAGCGTAGCGGTGGCATCGCACACCCACTCTTCGCTCAACCCTTCCATATCCACAATCTGGCTGAAAGGAATTTCGGCTTCGGCGACCTCGGTGGCTCCGTTTTGCACATCGATCAAATACAGCACATATACGCGCAACACGCCTTTTATGATTGCCTTGTTCAACAACACTTTGCAATCGCTAACAAGCGGCGTTACGGTGGTGTAAAGCACCGCTTCGGCAGGGTGATGCCCGTCCGAAAGTTCCATCACCTCATTGACGGTGAACGACTTTTCTTGAAACGCCGCGGGAACGGTGTGAGTCAGCGCTACACAGCGGGTATGTACCCCGTCCCCCTGCACCGCGGTGATAAGTGCCTTTTCGGCCGCCGCTTTCACGGTAAGTTGAACGCTGAACGCACCGTGGATATCCAAACGACGCGGCCCTACCGCACGGCAGTTCACGTAATCGTTGTGAACGTGTAGCGAGAAAAACGCCTGCGGGGACAGCGGCGGCAGAGAAAACGCGGTGCTGAACGGTTGAGAAAACTCGCACGTCCGCACACAGCGGCGTTCCTCATCCAGATACAACACACTCAGCAAAACCGTACCGTCCACCATGAAGCGATCCCCGCTTAACTGACGATTTTGTATTACCGCAGACATGTGGCATTTCAACACCGTAGCCACATCGGGGCAATACTCCGGCAAAATGAAATCCCCATCCACCGGTTGTTCCGATACTGCTTTGACGACCGTTTCACATACGGAAACGGTCTTTTCCGTTGCACGAAAATCCATGGATACCTCTCCTTATCTTCCGTTTCGGTTTTGTTCCTACTCTATGCAAAATCACAGACAATTATGACAAAAGCCAAACGGCACATACCGCTTGGCTTTTGCTTTTATTCTATGTAATCCTCCCGCTTGATTCCGAACATTCGGCGCAAAATTCCCCGAAACATTTTGGGACTGCGTACCACCACGATCTTCATACACACCACTCCTCTCATCGACTGCGCACACGGGAACACCCGAGAAACACCAATGCCAACGCCGCAAAGACCAAAATTCCTTCCGGCGGAAACACTATCGCAATCAACATCCCCGCCCCGAATGCCGCACAGCATCCGCTTACTCCGTACCGTTTTTGCCTGCGCATCACCGACACCCCTTCTCGTGTTCTCCGTTACATTCCATCCTATGCCGCACGTGCGTTTCGGTGCCAAATAAAAATCACCCGTAAAACGGGGGATTTGTCCGCTTTCTTTCAAAAAAAGCGGTGTCTGCGCGGCATGAGCGCAAATTGACGATAAAGAGTGGCTTTACTTATACAAAAAAGCCGTCTTTTGATGAACGAATGAAGACGGCTTTTTTCATTTCTTATTCAATTTCCATTCTTCCAGCTTTGCGGCATCGTCCATCATGGATACGTAACTTTCGTATCGCGACGTCGGGATATCCCCCGATTCCACCGCCGCTTTTATCGAACAGCCCACCTCTTTTATGTGGGCGCAAGATGTGAAACGGCACTTTCCGAAATGAGGCAAGAACTCACGAAAGCAAAACGGAAGATCGTCACGCAAAATCGGTTCGACCTGTTCCATATCTAACGAGGAAAAGCCGGCGGTATCCACCAGATACCCACCATCCGACAACGGATAGAGTTGTGCCGTGCGAGTTGTGTGGCGACCTCGCCCCAGTTTTTGGCTGATCTCCCCCGTGGGCAACGCCAGTTCGGGACAAATACAATTAAGCAAGGAGGATTTCCCCACGCCAGAATTCCCCGTGAACACACTCACTTTGCCTTGCAAGTACGCTTGCAACGGTCGAACGCTTTGCGGATCGCATGCCGTGAGGGTGAAGGTGGCAAACCCGCTTTTGCGATAGGTTTCCTCCAACACGTGTGCATCGGCCAAGTCGCTTTTGTTGATTACCACGATCGGCTCGATATCGTTCTTTTCCGCCACAGCAATCAATTTATCCATCACCAGCGTGTTCGGCAACGGTTGCGCCACAGAGGCCACGATTACCAACAGGTCTAAATTGGCCACGGGCGGACGCACCAACGCGTTGCGGCGCGGGAGGATCTCGGTCAAAAAGCCGGTGCCATCCTCTTGAAACTCCACTTTTACGTGATCGCCCGCCAACGGAGTGATCCGTTCACGACGGAATCGACCGCACGCGCGACATTCCACCGTGCGTCCCTCCACCGAAACCGTATACAAACCGCCAACGCCCTTTAATACCAATCCGTTCATCTGATCCATACACACACCGTTATCACGCCGCGGGCGCTGTCGTTTGAGTGGTGGTTGCGGTCGTGGTGGTGGCGGTGGTAACGGGGGCGGTGGTCGTGGACGAATCGGGTTCCACATCGCCGGAAACGTCGTCGGTGGGAGAGGTTACGTCATCCGAGAATGTGGTCGTGGTAGTCGGCGGGACGGTCGTCAACGGATTAAAAGCATCCTGTGTTACCGTGCCGTTCACCGCGTCCACGGTGTAGCTCGCATAGATATCGTAGGTCAACATATCCTCACTCTTGATACGGAAGGTAACGATATACGTTTCCGTCTGCTCTTGGAACGTAAATTCCAACGTGGGCTTACCCGCCGTGAGCACGCTGGTGTTCAGTTCGGGACGCGGATAGGCGTTGATATACACCTCAAGCGACACCAACGCGTTGTTATCCGGCAACGGAAGGTTGATGGTCACATCGCGCAGACCGGTCGAAACCACCAGATCCACCATGCTGCCCACCGGCATTTCGGTGTTAGCCGCAGGTGTCTGTTCAAACACGCGTCCCGCTTCGTATTCGGGATGGTTTTTCTGAACCACGTTATTTACCACAAAACCTTCGGCTTCCAGCGCCGCACGGGCGTCTTCTTCGGTCATATAATCCAAATTCGGAACCAGTTTTGTGGTTTCGGTATCGCCGTCGCCGTTGCTGTAGAACACCGTCACGGTACTACCGTAGGCAACCGTTTCGGGATACGAGGGCTGTGTGCGCACCACCGTGTTCTTTTCTTGTTTGCTGGACATGCTTTCCTCAAGCACCGCAAATCCCGCGTTTTTCAAACGGCTGATATATACATCTTTATCTTCGTCGGGATTTACCTCGGGCACCTGTACCAGATGCGGACCGCGACTGATGGTGATTTTCAAGGTATCGCCGTCTTGCAGTCTTTCCTTGGCTTTGGGATCGGTTTCAATGATGGCATTCACCTCATAATCCTCATCCCATTGACGCGACACCTGGATATTGATGGTGGCCAGTTCCGGATATTCGGCCAGAAAGCTCTCCTCGTCCACAAACTGCTTGCCGATCAAGTTGGGCATTTTGATTGAGTCATCGTCGGTGGTACCGCCGCCGTTTAAGATCTTCCCCACCAACAAGAAGCCCAGACCGAACAGCACGATCAGCACCAACGCCGCCGTGATCGCCGCCAAAATCGGCAAGACAGGGAAGCGGCGACGCACCACTTCTTCTTTCTCATCGTCCTCAACAATCGGCTTTTCTTTTTCCCGCACCTTCGCGATGGTTTCCACAAAGCGCGTGGGCGTTTCATCCACAAACACGTATTTGTATTCAAAATGGATACTGGGATTACGTTTGAACTCATCGATGTCGTAAAGCATTTCCGCCGCTGACTGATAGCGCTTGGAAGGATCCTTTTGCATCGCCTTCATGGTGATCTCTTCCAGCCCTTCGGGGATGGAGGCATTCACTTCACGCGGCATTTCGGGCGTGGATTGCATCTGCATGATCGCAACCGAAACCGCGTTGTCTGCTTCAAACGGCAACTTGCCCGTCAGCATTTCATACAACATCACGCCAAGCGAATAGATATCCGCTTTTTCATCCGTGATCGCACCGCTTGCCTGTTCGGGACTGATGTAATGCACCGAACCGATCGCGCGCTCGCTGTCGGTGCGGATCTCGTTACGAGAGAACTGCGCAATACCAAAATCCGTCACCTTGATGGTGCCATCGGACAACAGCATGATGTTCTGCGGTTTGATGTCGCGGTGGACGATGCCTTTGTCGTGTGCGTGTTGCAACGCGCGCAACACCTGCACCGTAAAGTGTACCGACTCCTTCCACGGAAGCGCTTTCTTCTGGTCGATATATTCTTTGAGAGTGATACCGTCGATGTATTCCATCACGATATACTGCAGTTTTTCGCCGAAACTCACGTCATACACCCGCACGATATTCGGATGGGACAGAATGGCGATTGCCTTGGATTCGTTCTTAAAACGGCGGGTAAATTCCTCGTTGGCAAGAAACTCTTCTTTTAAAATCTTAACCGCCACTACGCGATCATCAATGTTGTCATACGCCTTGTAGACATAGGCCATCCCGCCCACACCGATGATCTCTTTGATCTCATAACGGCCATCCAGCCGCTTTCCGATGTACTTATCCATGTCCGCCATCCTTTCTTGTTGAATCCGGTAAGATCACCGCAACCGTGATGTTATCGCTGCCGCCACTCATGTTCGCAGCGGCGATCAGCCGATCGGCAATTTCGTCTTTACCGGAGGAATACGCTATAATATTTATCTCATCCGTGTCCACCATGTTGGTAAGACCGTCGGTACAGAGCAAGAGCATCCCGTTTTCCGGATACGGGAAGGTGGTGAAATCGCATTCCACCGTGGCTTCCACCCCAAGCGCACGGGTGATAAAGTGTTTGCGTGGATGGTTTTTCGCTTGTGCCGGTGTCAGTCTGCCGCCGGCAATCATTTCCTGTACCACCGAGTGGTCGGTCGTGATCTGTTCGATGCGACGATCTTTGCGTGTCAGACTATAGGCACGGCTGTCACCCACATGCGCCACACACACCTGTCCGTCACACACCACCGCCACCACCATCGTGGTGCCCATCCCTCGCAAGGCAGGATCTTCCAATGCGGTGTCGTAAATTTCGGCATTGGCCGCCGACACAGCCGATTCCAGAATGTTGTGTATGGAATCCGGCGTCATGCTGTCGCGGTAATTTTCCACCAACCGTTCCGCCACTACCTTGGCGGCAATGGCGCTGGCAATATTACCACCGTTCGCGCCGCCCATACCGTCACACACCACGGCAAACAGCGTAGTATCCGACAACGTACCGCAGACGAATGCATCTTGATTGCTTTCACGCACACGTCCCACGTCGGTTCGTCCGTAAACACGCATCAAAGATCCCTCCTTTCGTTCGTTTGTTTCTCCTCTTTTCGATCCGCCGCACGTCGCAACTGACCGCAAGAGGCATTGATATCGGAACCTAATGTGCGCCGCACCGTAACAGGAATTCCGCGGGCGGCCAATATATCAGAAAACGCTTTGATGCGTTCTGCTTTACTTCGTTTTTGCGTTTTGCCCTCCACTTCGTTCACGGGAATCAAATTCACATGGCAGAGCATTCCGCGCAATCGTTTTGCCAACTCTTCGGCACAAGCATCGCTGTCGTTTACGCCGTCGATCATCGCATATTCAAAGGAAATGCGACGTCCCGTGGTTTCGGCGTAGGTGCGGCATGCGGCGAGCAGTTCTTCCACCGGCCAACGCTTGTTGATCGGCATAGTGCGGGAACGAATATCATCGTTCGGTGCGTGAAGCGAAACCGAAAGTGTCAACTGCAGATCCTCGTTCATCAAACGGTGTATTCCATCCACCACACCGCAAGTGGAAAGCGACACATGGCGCATACCGATATGTACACCCTCCGGTTCGGACAACATGTGCAAAAAGCGAAGGACGTTATCGTAATTATCCAGCGGCTCTCCCATTCCCATCAGCACAACGGAGGATACGCGCACACCACGATCGGCTTGTGCCGCTTCGATCTGCGCCATCATTTCCGCGGCCGACAAATTTCGCACAAGACCGCCCATACCCGTGGCGCAAAACGTGCATCCCATGCGACAGCCAACCTGCGTGGACAGGCATTGTGACCATCCGTGGTGATAGTGCATCAACACCGATTCCACCGTTTCACCGTCTGCCAGACGAAACAGATATTTCACCGTTTCGTCCTTCTGCGATTCCAGGCGACGCTCGATCGTCACGGTAGGAATGCAGCATTCCGCTTTGAGCCACGCCTTTAAATCGGCGGGCAGATTGGTCATCCGTTCAAAGTCGGTCACACCGCGATCCAACCAGTTGGCCACCTGTGCGGCACGAAAAGCGGGAAATCCCGCGGCGATCACAGCACTCTTTAACTCTTCGCGGGGCATGGATTTGATATCGATCAAAGCGGGATGTCACCTCTTATTCTGCAATGGATGTACGGGTAAACGCGGCTATGAAGAAACCGTCGGTTTTGTGAACGGCGGGAATCAACGTGCGGCACCATGCGGGTTCATCCAGCACGCTTTTGGGGACGCCCGTAAGCGGGCGTGGAGAAAACTGCGGATGCGTGCTTAAAAACCATTCGACCACCGCGCGGTTTTCCGCAGGGTTTAGGGTGCAGGTGGAATACTGCAGCACGCCGCCCGCTTTCACCAGTTTGGCCGCTTCGGCTAAAATCTGCTGTTGCAACGGCGGAAGATCGGCACACGAAGCGGGATCTTTATATCGTATTTCGGGTTTGCGGCGTATC
>JAZSHJ010000116.1:0-5855 GCA_045533175.1 Acutalibacteraceae bacterium | reverse complement strand
TTCTTTCGCGGCGGCGTTCATTTCCTTCACCTGCTTCGTGTACACACCTGCGGGCTTTTCGCACATGGCGTGGATGCCGCGCTTCAACGCTTCCATCACGTAACGGGGATGATCGTAGTGCGGCACCGCGACCAAGACTGCATCGATAAGACCGCTGTCCAGCATCTCTTCCGCCGTGTTAAAGCACGCGATATCACCTTTGGTCTTCGCCCATTCCAAACGTTGGGGACGAATATCTGCCACCGCGACCAATTCAATCTCGGGGCACTTGCCGTCCGTCAAGTTGTTCACGTGGGTGGAACCCATGTTGCCCACACCGATAATACCCAGTTTGATTTTGTCCATGATCGTATCCTCCCAATCTTCTTACGAATTGTAGCCCAACGATTCAAGGTACCGCAGACTGCGTTCCATGCAATCGAACGGATCTTCCTCGTTGCAATTGTCCTGTTCCACAAACGCGGCCGCACAGCCCGCGTTGTCGAGCGCTTTCAGAATAGTGGGGAAGTTCAACGCGCCCTCACCCACCGGCACCATTTTCTGTTTCATCTCAAGCGACATACCCATATCTTTGAGATGTACGTACTTCAAACGCCCTGCACATTTTTCGATCCATTGGTAAATGTCACCGCCGCCGTGTGCGATCCAATACGTATCCATAACAACGCTCATCTCTTCGGGCGGGAACATATCCAGCAGATGGTCGAAGATCATTTTTCCCTCCACCTTCGCAAACTCGAAGGAGTGGTTGTGATAAGCAAACGTCATGCCTGCCGCGCGAATCTTTTTGATAGGTTCGCTCATCTCGTTGCGAAAACGCTGCAGGCAATCCATCGTGTTGCGGTGGGCTTCTCCTATGTAGCCGAGTCCGATGCAATCGCACCCCATGGTGCGGTGATCTTCAATCAGCGCCTCGGTATCGCCGATAATACGCTGATAGGGACTGTGGCTGAACGGCACCTTCAACCCCAAGCGGTCGCAGGTTTCCCGCATCACAGCAGGAGAAATGGCATCGCAACCCGAATACTGAACGTATTTGTAGCCAATCGCCGCCAACTTTTCAAGCGTTTTCACACCCTCCTCTTCCGTCTTGCAAAAGTCGCGGACGGTATACATTTGCGCACCGATCTTCATGGTATCTCCTCCTTACGGCAAAATGGTTTTTAACGCGGTCACCGCGGCATCAAATGCTTCGTCCGCACTTGCGTAAGAGTAGGCCGAGCGAGAAGCCGAGCCGCTGTTTTCCAACTGATCCAAACCGATAAAGGCGTTCAAATGCGGCTCCAACGTGAGCACGCGGCCGCCTTGTCGGCCATAGGCCGCAAGCAGGGCGGGCAATTGCCCTTCGCCCGTCCCGGGCGGTACCACTTCGCCGTTCTTATTGCAATCTTTGATGTGAAGATACTCCACATACGGCGCGAGTTTCTCCCACGCGGGTAAGATCTCCACCCCGCATTGCAGGAAGTTTGCGGGATCGAAGATGGCACGCAACGCAGGGAATTGTGCAAGCAATTTCACACAGCGGTCGTCGGTATCACCGAAAATGTCTTTTTCGTTTTCGTGGCAGATCACCACGCCGCTTCCCTCGGCCGCCTTCAAAAACGCCGCCGTGCGCTCACACACCTCGTTGAATGCGCCGTCACTGTCATCCGCCCCGTAGAAACTGAACAAGCGGTAGTGTTCCGCCCCCATGACGTGTGCCAATTCCAGCTGATGCTTGAACTCTTCCAAATGGGGGGCGAAATCGTCTTGCAGTTTGATCTTCCCCGTGGGCGAACCGATCGACCACACGTGAAGCCCTTCCGCCGCCAGGCGGTCACGAATCTCTTTTGCCTTTTCGCACGAAACCTTAGCGATGTTTTGTCCGTCGATAAAACGGATCTCCAATCCACCGATCCCGTTGCGTTTCATGGCCGCGATCTGCCCTGCGAGTTCCCCCGACGCTTCATCGGCAAATGCCGCCAGCTTCCAACCCAACATACCGATCACCTCTTATCTTTCTGTGGCAATGCATTATTTTAATTGTACCTATTTCATGGCGAAATTGCAAGTAAAACTCGCCAAAAACCGCAAAAATTGTGAAAATCACCGCAATAAACGCATACTTGATTTTCTTTTCCGCTTTCGGTATACTGAAAGTAAGAGAAAGGACGGTATGCATCATGACACTTTCAAACTTGTACGACACCTGCCGCACCTATCGCCGCTTTTTGCAGACACCCGTTCCCCCCGCCGTCCTGCGGGAGGCGGTGAACCAAGCGCGCCTCACTTCCTCGGCCGCCAACGCGCAGGTGTTACGGTATATCGTAATCACCGATCCCACGTTGGTTGCCGCGATTCAACCCCATGTGAAATGGGCGGGTTACCTGCCGCCCGAAGACGGCGTACCCAAAGCCGACGAGCGTCCCACCGCGTTTGTGGCGGTGATTAAAACCGCCGAAGCGGGCGCGTTTGCGGATGTTGACGTGGGAATCGCCACCCACGCACTCACCACCGTTGCATGGGAAGCGGGTGTGGGCAGTTGCATCATGGGAGCGATCGACCGCCCCACGCTCAAAGCGCTCTTATCCATCAGCGAAGAGGACGAACTGCGGCTGATGATCGCGCTGGGATTTCCCGCCCACAAAAGTTACACCGTCCCTCTGACCGACACAGTTAAATACGCATTGGATAACAACCGCGATTACGTGGTGCCCAAACGGGCGCTCGAAGACGTCGTCACGTTTTTGTAATGAAAAAGACGGAACAGTTTGAAACTGTTCCGTCTTTTTCATTATCCTTGTGTCACGGCGCTCATGCGCTTGCGGTAAGCATCCCACACCGTTTCAAACCACCCGTCGGGGGTGGGCATCGGGCGAACGGGTTCGTAATCCGAACAAAACGCGCCGTCCGGCGTTTGGCGGGTGATAAGCCGCTTGCCTGCGGGATACTCCTTCGGGGGGGCGTAATGTATTTGCGGTAACGCCGCACCCAACGGCAGACCGTTCGCCTGCAGCACCAACGCCGAACCGCACGTTCCCACCGTTTCGGCCGCTTTGCACATGGCCGAAAGCACCGCACGGCGCGTGATGAGCAGGTCGCGATCTTTCATCAGGGCGGGCAGGTCGCACGGTGCGGCCGCAGCCGTATCCCAAAACGCGCCCAATGCTGCCGCTTCGTGTTTCGCCAACGCGGCCATCCCTTCGGGGTCACGCAAATGCGAGGCTGTATCGCTCATCATGCGCTGACTTTCCAGTCGGCTCACCCCTGCACCCGCACGGGAAACAGCCGCCGTAAGACGGCTGTGCAACAACTCGACCGCTTTCTGTGCCAACGCTTCAAACGCAGGAGTAAGGGCGGTATCTTCCGCCGTGGCGGTGGCAATGTGTTCTGCCGCGCGCAACGAACCCACCTGCGTGGAGTTGAGAGCGCTGCCGCCCGGACGATGCAAACCAAACGTACCCGCCGCTTCACCTGCGGCATACAACCCCTTTACCGACGTTTGCCAATCGGCATCCACCCACAACCCGCCGTTGTGATGCTGGGCGCACACGCCGATCTCAAGCGGCTCGTTATACAGATCAATGCCGTGCTGACGATATAGCTCGATGGCGGGCGGATTCATGATCTCCAAGCGTTTAATGGGCGTTTTAGCCAACGCTCCCGAGTTTTTGAGATACCGTAACGTTTCTTCCGAAAGGGAATCAAACCCGTTTTCCAACCCCTTCGGATCGGTGCGATAATCCATAAACACCCGCCGACCGAGCACCGCCGTTTCGTGATGCACGATCAAGTCAATCAGCGAAGAACCCGCCAGTTTAGTGGTGTCGAACGGCCATTGATACCCTTTCAAAAACACGCGATCCAACGCTTCGGCAGGCGTGTTGAAATAATCGGGCAAAAATTCGCGTTCCACTCCGTCTTTATCAATGGAAATGTAGCGCGGCAACACCTGCTGATAGGTGCCCGACACGTTCCAGCGGAACCCGATGGAGGCTAGACCGTACTGCCATTGATCCAAATTGGCCGCCGCCGCACCCGCCGCCAACGCCATGCCCGACATGCCCGTTTGACTTTCGGGATACACGCTGCGCAAATAACATCCCGCAGGCCCGCCCGTGGCCAACACCACCTGCCGCGCCCGCACCACGGTGAGACCGTGCGTGGGAGAATCGAGTGCCGCACGGTCGAGGCAAAGAAGTCCTTCCACCCGCCCGTTTTGCGTGAGCAATTCCACCGCCGACATACCGTCCCACACAGGGATACCTTTGGCGGTCACCGCCGCTTCCAACCGTTCGGTCATGAACCGACTGGTCAGCGGCCCCGCGCTGGTAGCGCGTTGACGCGGATCGTGATCGGTTTTGTACCCCACGTACTCGCCGTATTCGTTGGTGGGGAACGGCACACCGAGATTGCACAATTTGATGAACGAACGCACCGAACCCGCCGCTTCCGCCAAAGCGGTGTCGCCGTCCACCGCCTCTCCGCCGAACAGATCGGCCGCCATGGCGGCCACGCTGTCCGCGCCGTCGCTGGCAAGGGACAATTTATAATAGGTCTGTTTGTCACTACCCGTGTTGCGACTGGTGCCGCAATTCACCCCTTCGGTGAGAATAGCGATATTGCGCCGTCCGAGTGTCCACAACCAGTCTGCCGCATTGAACCCCGCGCAACCCGAACCGATCACCGCGGTATCCAGCACCCGCACGGGAACGGCACATCCGTTGACCGTCAAATTCATACTGTCACCTCACAAACGGCGAATGTGGAAACCGCCGTCCGCATTCAGCACCTGGCCCGTGGCGAAATCCAACCGCCCGCTGACAGCCGCCATCACACAATCCGCCACGTCTTTGGGTTGACCGAAACGGCGAATGGGTGTCACGCCGCCGTCGATCAGTTTTTGATACTTTTCGGTCACGGTGGCGGTCATGTCGGTTTGAATAATACCGGGGCGCACCTCAAACACGGGAATACCGTCCTCCGCTAATTTATCGGCAAACAACTGCGTCACCATGGAAATGCCCGCTTTGGAAATGCAGTATTCCCCACGGTTGGTGGAGGATGTGTAGGACGACATAGAGGCAATGTTCACGATGCGGGGGGTGTATTCCTCTTTCCCCTCTGCCTGACACGCACGCATCAGATTGGCCGCCGCCTGACACATAAAGAAAGTGCCGCGCAGGTTGATATTGATGAGAAAATCAAAACTTTCCTCGGTGGTTTCCAAAATATCCAGCCGCACGCGCGGAGCAACGCCCGCGTTGTTCACGTGAACATCCAAACGACCGTAGGTTTCCTTGATATAGGCAAAAAATGCCGCGCGGTCGGCCGTGTTGCTGATATCGCAACGCACGTAATCCACGGAATACCCTTCCTCCCGCAACTCCTGCAACAGCGGCATGGCCTCCGCTTTTTCAATCACGTCGGACAACACCACGGTGTATCCGTCTTTTGCGAGTTCTTTCACGATCGCGAGGCCGATGCCGCGACGCGAACCCGTTACCGATGCTACCTTCATCTCGTTACACTCCTTAAAGCAGAGGAGGCACATCCGAACCCGATTTGAACGGGCCGATTTTCTCCTCGGCTGTGTTAAAATACTGTTCTTAGCCTTGCCGATGAAAAATCGGCTCTGTTCAAATTCTTCGACCCAAAACGAGCAGAATTTCGTGCGATTTTCGGTGCGGCGGAGGTGGCAAGGCTGTCGCCTGCCACCGTCAACAAACCGAAAAGTGCCGGAATTATGCCGTTTTCGGCGTGTTCGGAAACGCCTCCTCTACTTAAATCACTTTTTCAAAACGTCACGACGATACAGCGGTGCGTATACCCCCGCATCCCGCGGAACACACCCCGCCACGCTGCCCGCTCGCATC
>JAZSHJ010000078.1:0-8468 GCA_045533175.1 Acutalibacteraceae bacterium | reverse complement strand
CGATATCGCCCGCGGGGACGTCGGTGTCGGGACCGATGTACTTCGAAAGCTCGGTCATAAAGCTTTGGCAGAAACGCATCACTTCCATATCCGACTTGCCTGCCGGATCGAAGTCGCTGCCGCCCTTACCGCCGCCCATGGGCAAGGTGGTCAAGGAGTTCTTGAAGGTCTGCTCAAAGCCGAGGAACTTGATGATGCTCTCGTTCACCGAGGGGTGGAAACGCAAGCCGCCCTTGTAGGGGCCGATCGCGCTGTTGAACTGCACGCGGAAACCGCGGTTGACCTGCACGTTGCCGTTATCGTCCACCCACGGCACGCGGAACTTAATAATACGCTCCGGCTCCACCATACGCTCGATAACGCCCGCCTTCACATAGTCGGGGCGCGCCTCGATAACCGGCTCCAAAGATTCGAGCACCTCACGCACCGCCTGGTGAAATTCGGGCTCACCGGCGTTGCGCTTTTCCACGCGCTCCATAAGATCGATCAAATAGGTATTCTTCAAACTCATAGCTCTTCCTCCTAATAAGGTTTTCGATAGGGAATATTGTAACACACTCCTTTTTCCATTGCAAGAGGAAATTGCAAAAAATCTGCGATTTTTTTGCAATTTTCTGTGTTTCAACTTGCAAGTTTCCTGCTTTTTTTGCCGCTTGTCTTGAACAATCCCCAAAATAAGCAAGGCGTATTCACAACCCCATCATATCCGCCGCTTTTGGGAATTTTTTCGGGTTTAAAAGGCGAAAAATATTTACAAGTAGGTAAAACTGTGGTATACTATATCTTGTGTGAGTATATCCCCCCTCGTAAAGACTTTGTAGGGAGTGACATAGATTTGAAAAAGTATCGTATCCGCGGCGGTAATCCGTTGGTCGGAGAAGTAAATATCAGCGGTGCCAAAAACGCCGCCGTCGCCATTTTGCCTGCAGTCGCATTGGCAGACGGCATTTGCCGCATTGAAAATCTGCCGAACATCAAAGACGTCTCCACCGCATTGGAGATCTTAAGTGCCATCGGTGCGACGGTGCGCCGTGTGAACCCCTCTACGGTGGAGATCAACCCCTGCACCATCGATACCGAAACCGTCCCGTACGACTTGGCGCGTCACATGCGCGGTTCGTATTATTTTCTCGGCTCGTTGCTTGGCCGTTTCCGCCGTGCACGCGTGCCGTTGCCGGGCGGATGCGATTTCGGTGATCGTCCGATCGATCAGCACCTCAAAGGGTTCTCCGCCTTGGGTGCGGTGCAATCCCCGTTGGAAAACGCCACGGTGGAATTGACCGCCGAGCGTTTGGTGGGCAACTCCATTTACATGGATAAAGTGTCGGTGGGTGCTACCGCCAACGTAATGATGGCGGCGTGCAAGGCGCGCGGCATCACCATTATTGAAAACGCCGCCAAAGAACCTCACATCGTGGATTTGGCCAACTTCTTGAACTTCCTTGGCGCAGACATCAGCGGCGCCGGTACGGATACGGTGAAGATCCGCGGCGTGGACCGTTTGCACGGCACCAACTATTCCATCATCCCCGACCAGATCGAAGCCGGCACCTATATGGCGGCGGCGGTGGCCACGGGTGGCGACGTGTTGGTGCGAGGCATCATCCCGAAACACATGGAATCCATTTCTGCCAAATTGCGGGAAATGGGCGCGGAAATCGAAGAATACGACGATGCGTTGCGCATCTGTCGCACCGAACCGCTTCGTCATTGCAACGTGAAAACCATGCCGCACCCCGGTTTCCCCACCGATATGCAACCGCAGATCGGCGTGTTGCTTTCGATTGCGGAAGGACGCAGTATTCTGAACGAGGACGTGTATGACAAACGGTTCCGCTACTTGGACGAACTGCGGCGCATGGGCGCACAGGTAGAAGTGGACGGCAAGATTGCCGTGTTCCAGGGCATTGACCGCTTGAAGGCAGATACCGTGAAAGCGGTGGACCTGCGCGCAGGTGCCGCCATGGTGATCGCGGGGCTGTGTGCCGAAGGCGAAACCTACGTGGAAGATATCCACCATATCGAACGTGGTTACGAAACACCCGTGGATAAATTGCGCTCACTCGGCGCGGATATCGAACAGGTGGACGTACCCGACGGGGCGAGATAATTTATGGCAAGATACTGTCCGTTGTTCAGCGGAAGCGAAGGAAATTGCACATATATCGGAAACGCGGACGCCGGCATTTTGATAGATGCCGGCGTTAGTGCTAAACGCATCGAAACCGCGCTGACCGAGCGAAATATTGATCCGCGGCGCATCACCGCCATCTTTGTCACCCACGAACACAGCGACCATATCACGGGGTTGAAAGTGCTTGCCAAGCGCTACGGAATGCGGGTGTATGCCACACGCGGCACAATGGAAGCGCTGTGTGAAGGCGACCGTGTGTCGGCGGGCACGTCCTGCTTTATTCTTCCTGCCGACGATCAAACCGTTGCGGAAGAAGGCGGGTGTGCCGTCACGGCATTCACCACCCCGCACGACAGCCGACAGAGTTGCGGTTTTCGCGTGCGAACGGCGGATGAACGCTCGGTGGCCATTGCCACCGATATCGGGCAGATGACCCCCACGGTGCGCGGTGCGATCACAGGGTGCGATTTGGTGCAGATCGAATCGAATCACGACATTTCGATGCTGTGCGGCGGCCCCTACCCCGATTTTTTAAAGCAGCGAATTTTGGCACCCACGGGCCATCTTTCCAATCCCGCTTGCGCGGCAGAGCTGGCCGCCCTGGCCAAACACGGCACCACCCGTTTCACTCTCGCGCATTTGAGCCGTCACAACAACCGTCCCGACTTGGCATTTCAAGCCGCCCGTGCGGCGCTGTCCGAAAACGGGTTGCTTGAAGGGGCGGATTACTTGCTTCGTGTGGCCTCCCCCGAGGATATGCGCGGCGTAATGATTTTTTGAGAGGTACATACCTATGCGTTCGGTCACCGTTTTATGCGTCGGAAAACTGAAGGAACAATATTGGCGTGATGCCGTGGCGGAATACGAAAAGCGGCTTTCCGCCTTTTGCCGCCTTGCGGTGGTGGAAGTGGAAGAGGAACGCCTGCCCGAATCCCCCTCCCCCGCACAGATCGCACAAACCCTGCAAGCGGAAGGCAAGCGCCTGCTCGCCCGCGTGCCGCAAGGGGCGGCTGTCTATGCGTTGTGCATCGAGGGACGAGAACTCTCCTCCCCCGCGTTGGCAGAAACACTTGACCGCTTGACGGTGGACGGGTGCAGTCACACGGTGTTTATCATCGGCGGCTCGTGGGGACTTTCGGACGAAGTGAAGACCGCGGCCCGTATGAAACTGTCGATGTCCCCCATGACCTTTCCCCACCAACTGGCACGCGTGATGCTGCTGGAACAAATCTACCGCGCAGCGCAAATTTCGTCGGGCGGAAAATATCATAAGTAAGTAAAAACCGCACCGAATTTTTGGTGCGGTTTTTTGAAACTTTTTCCTATGCTCCGAAGTGTTATAGGTGAAAAGAGCTCTTTAACCCAAGAAAGGAGGCGAAGGATATGCATGAACTGACCGTGGCACAGGTGTTTTTGCAATACCGCCACACGGTGTATCGCTTGGCGATGGCACGCCTGGGCAATACAAGTGCGGCCGAAGATATCGTGCAAGAGGTGTTTTTGCGTTACGTGCGCAAAGCTCCCGTGTTTCACGATGAAGAACACCGCAAAGCCTGGCTGTTGCGGGTAACGGTAAATTGTTGCCGTTCGGCCAAAACAACGGCTTGGGTACGCCATACCGTACCTTTGGAGGACACCCTCACCGTGGAAGCGGATGAACCGAACGGCGTGTTCGATGCGGTGCAAACCTTGCCGCCCGTGCAGCGCATTGCCGTGCATCTGTACTATTACGAAGGGTACGCGATCAAAGAGATCGCTGCACTCACCCACGCACGGGAAGCCACCGTCAAAACACGTTTGCACCGTGCGCGCGAAACCCTTCGCCACCTTCTGGACACCGACATAAAGGAGTGATACGTATGTTTGAACAATACCGTAAAGAGGTCGATTCTCTGCGTCTTTCGGACAAGACAACCGACCGCATTCTGCAAACGCTGAACACACCGCAAAAAGCACCCCACCCCCTGCCAATACGACGCATCGCCGCCCTCGTCGCCTGTGTGGCGCTGATCGTGGCCGCCGCCTTGACCAACACGGAAAAGCCCGTCATTTCGTTTTATCCTGACACCCAAGACTCTCCCGATATCTCGGTAACGCTGCCTGCCGAGCATCTCACCTATGCCGAGGTGTTTGCGCTGTTGGAAGATATGGGATCGACACGCGGGGATACCGAGTGGATCACCGAGGATGACTTCGGAACACCGGAAGCCACCCCCACCGTAGGCACCCACTCCGCCGCCATTAACAAGGGCGACACCACCACTAATACCCAATATGAGGATGTGGATGAAGCGGATTACGTGAAAGCGCAAAACGGCTACGTCTACGTGTTGAACAGCATAAAGGGAGAACTCACGGTGTATCGCGCCGACGGAGCGCAATCCGCCGCCGTGGCCACACGCATCCCCGCTGACCGTAAAAACGTCACCTTACGCGACATGTATCTCACCGCCGACCGTTTGGTGGTGCTGTATACCCTACACAACGTGGTCACGGCGGACAAGGAAGAAACCGACGTCACCGCCGATGACGCGGGTGGCGCGCCGCTGAAGCCCACCGTGACGGGCAAAACCGGTGAACATTACAGCACGCGTTACCGTTACACGGAAAACCACGTATACACCGTGATCTACGACATCACCGATCCCGCCGATCCCCGCCCGCTGACCGAATACGGACAGGACGGCGACCTCGTGGATTCCCGCATGGTGGACGGCGTGCTGTACCTTATTACCAACCCGCGTATATACGAAGCCAAAGCGGACGATCCCGCCACCTTTGTCCCCTCGCTGTATCGGGATGACGTGAAAACCGCGGTGGCGGAAAGTGCCCTTCTCGCCATAGAAGAACCGAACAGCGCCACCTATGCCTTGGTTACGGCGGTGGCGGTAACGGACGAAACCGCCCGTCTTGCCGAAAAGGCGGTGCTTGGTGCGGGTTGGGCCTCCGTGTGGGCCAACGCACAGCATTTGATGCTGATACAAGAACGAAACGAGAACAACACAACGGACACCCCGAACGAGGACGGCACCGTTCGCCGCGAATACAACGACCATGTGATGACCACCCTCACGCTGTTTGATCTCACGGACGGTACACTTTCCACGATCGCGACCGCCACGGTGGAAGGTGCGCCGGACAACGCGTTTTCACTCGATGAGTGGAACGGGCATTTCCGCTTAGCCGCCACCTATACCCGCTATTACGGCGCACACACGCTCGTTACCGATTCCACGGGAGATCACGTAAACCACACCTATTTTGAAAGCCACCAGGAACGCTTTAATCGCTTGTATGTATTGGACGGCAACTTGAACGAGGTGGGACGTGTTGACAACCTTGCCCCCGATGAGATGGTGCAATCGGTGCGGTTCGATGGGGCGATCGGTTACGTGGTCACCTTCCGTCAGACCGATCCGCTGTTTGCCATAGATCTGTCCGATCCCGCAAACCCCACCGTGTTGTCTGCTCTTAAAATCACGGGATTTTCGGAATACCTGCATCCCTTTGCGGAAAACCGCTTGTTCGGATTCGGTTACGCAGGAACCGAGGATGGCTTGAACGGACGGTTGAAACTCACGATGTTCGACACCACCGACAAAACCGACGTGACGGTGAAGGCCGTGTTGGAATTGCCCGAAGGCCGCTATTATTCCGAAACCCTCAGCAATCATCACGCGGTGCTGGTGGATGTCGCACGCGGTGTGATCGGCCTTCCCTTTGCCACAAACGGCGGGCGGCTGTATGAACTGTACCGCTACACCGAAGAAGACGGGTTCGTTGCCGTAGCAACCACATCGGCGGTGGATGTCCCCTACCTGCGCGGGATGTTTATCGGCAACTGCTTCTACCTCGCGCACACCGACGGCCTCGCCGTTTACACCGAAGACTTTGCACCTATCACGACCGTCCCTCCGGTCGTATAACGAAAAAACGGACACCTCACAAGGTGTCCGTTTTCTTTATCATGGAAGGCATCTGCGCCACGATCACGGCTGTGAACATCAGCACGCACCCGAAGGATTCGCGCGCATTCGGCCATTGCATCAGCAACACCGCACCTGCGAGCACGGCAAACACCGATTCGAGCGACATCAAAATGGATGCCACCGCAGGCGGCGTGCGCTTTTGCCCCAGAATTTGGAAGGTGTATGCCACGCCGCTGGAAAGAAGCCCTGTGTAACACAGCGGCAACCACGCCGCCGCCACCGATTGCCACACGATGCCAGGTTCGACCACCATAGCCGCCACGCCGTTAAGCACGCCGCTGACGACGAATTGCAAACAAGAGAGCAACACCCCATCCACACGGGTGACGTAATGATCCACCGCAATGATCTGCCCCGTAAAGAACAACGCGCACACCAAAGTATACACATCCCCGCGGTTGAGCGAAAAGCCGCTTTCGCCGCACAAGAGGTACAATCCGCCCATCGCCACCGCGGCGCCCAACCACACAAGCGGCGATACACGCTGGCGAAACAGTATCCACCCCGCAAACGGCACCAATATCACGTACAATGCGGTGATGAAACCCGATTTTCCCACCGTGGTATACATCAATCCGATCTGCTGTGCGGCCGAAGCGAAAAACAAAAAACCGCCGCACAGCACACCGCCCAGTATGGCATCCCGCGCACGCGCCGCCAAGGGAATCCCTTCCCTTTTGCGTCGATACCAAATCACGGGAAGCAACGCAAGCGCCCCCAAAAAGAAGCGAAGCGAACCGAACGTGAAGGGCCCCAAATGGTCCATCGCCACACTTTGTGCCACAAAGGCACAGCCCCAGATCAGCGCGGCGATCAACAGCATACCGCTGCCGACAAACGTTTGCTTATTATGCATTGCACACAGCGCTTCCTTCCCAATTCTTATCCGCCGCAATACCAAGCACCGCCGTAATGGTGGGCGCGATATTCAAAAGCGAAAACTCTCCCACCATCTCCCCTGCTTTGAAATCCTTGCCGCGTAAGAACAGCGGAACGGTCATATCTTCCGGCATCTCGCTGCCGTGCGAACGGTCGTGGCCACCGTGGTCTGCTGTCAAGATCACGGTGTATTCGTCGCCGAAGCGCTCGATCACCCGACGGGCGTTATCCAACGCGATGGATACACGGTGCATATACTCTTCACTCATCCAGCCGTTGTCATGACCGCCTTTTTCATCGGTGTCCACCAGATACAAAAAAGCCAAGTCGGGTTTGTGTTCTTCAATCACGCGGATCGCCTCATCCGTCAGTCGCGTATCCACACTTTCGGAGGTGTAGGATTGGATATACGTAGCAAATTTCAGCGAACCGGGGCGGGAAATATCGCGCAGAGGTTCCCACCCGTAAAACATGGCACACACGCCGCCCGCTTCTTCCACCTTCTCAAACACGCCTTTCACAGGATGCACCTGCGGAACGTAGGTGTTCGTTAAAATGCCATGACGTTGCGGCGTCACCGCGTGCATCATCGAAAAATGACACGGCAAGGTCACCGAAGGCACCATCGAACGTGCCGCATACGTATAAGCACACTCGTTCTCCAGCGTTTTGACGTAGGCGTTGCCGCATTGTTGCATACCGTCGGGGCGCATGCCGTCCACCGAGATCAAGATCACTTTGTTATCCATTGTTCTGCCCTCTTCCGCTGCAAAAGTTTACACACATTATACCACATGAAACAAAAAAGGCAACCGTTTCTTGCAAACGGTCGCCTTAAAATGTCGAAATATTATGTAACCCGTCAACCAGCGCTTACCCACATTCTCATCAAGAGAAAGGCAAGAAACAGCGCCCCCGCAGCCTCACAACACCAGATCCGTTTTACATGGTCTTTCCCGCGCAGAAAACGCATGTTCCAAATAACCAAACAGATGAACAACGCCAAGGCAAGTAACCCCACCGCGGCACAGTACAGAGCAAACCGCGCGTGTTGTGCCAACGCCGATTGTCCGTCAAGCG
Organism: Acutalibacteraceae bacterium; assembly: GCA_045533175.1. Taxonomy (GTDB): domain Bacteria; phylum Bacillota; class Clostridia; order Oscillospirales; family Acutalibacteraceae; genus SIG588. The sequence goes on along the minus strand of JAZSHJ010000078.1, from coordinate 386 downwards.
AAACGGAAAAGAACAGACCCGCCAGTTGCAAAAAGCAGGTGAATCCGATACTGAACAGCACCGCATACATAACTGTGAACAGAAGGCATCTCAAGAGCGTTCTTTTTTTCACACAGATCACCTCGCATATATGCTTTGGATGCATTATAGCACGATACTAATAGTAAGTCAATGCGAAGCATTGTATGCAATCCGAAGAGAATGCACCTGCGGTGATGCCATACATGCTACGCGTGATTACATGCGCCTGACGGCGATATGATGTTATGCTATCGCATAATGATGTTGACCGCAAGCGGTCAAACGATATTGTGTTCTGCGGACACAAACACAAAAAGCACGACACGATGAAAATCGTGTCTTTCTTTTTGGTGCCGCTGACCGGG
>JAZSHJ010000115.1:0-8464 GCA_045533175.1 Acutalibacteraceae bacterium | reverse complement strand
TGAACTGAAATGGATTGCCGAGTGGCAGTTTGTTAACGGTGTGACCGATATCTGTCAGCACTTGGAAGGCTACACCCTGCGCGGTCTGCGCAAGCGTGACTGGCCTGCCTCGCTGTTTATTCAACAGCCGTGGTTCGACGAGGCGTACCGTCCGTTCAACGATTACTTTACCCGCTTGGGCGCGGCGATCTCCGAAGGGGACGATGCGGCGGATGTGCTGCTTTTGCACACCATCCGTTCGGCGTATATGGTGTACAATCCGCTGGATCAAGGTCCGTGCAGCAAGCGTGATGCGCAGTTTGTCGATTGCGTGAGCGCCTTTAACAACGCACATGTGGCATATCATTTGGGCGACGAAGAATTGATGATGCGTCACGGCGAAGTGACGGCAGACGGCCTGCGCGTGGGGCTTTGCACCTACCGCACGGTGGTGATGCCCGCCATGACCACCATTTCGGAATCGGTGTATGATCTGTTGCTCAAGTTTGCGAAAGCGGGCGGCACGGTGCTGGCGTTGGATGAACTTCCCACTTGCATTGACGGCCGTGCGGATGCGCGTATTGAAGAATTGCTTGCCTTTGTGAAGAAGGTGACCATGGCGGATGTGAAAGCGCTGTGCGGTGCGTTGTCGGTTACGGCAAACGGTGCAGAATGTGCGGCGGTGCATGCCAATGTGCGCAAACTGGCGGATGGTGCCGCGCGCTATTATCTTGCAAATCTCACCGCGGACGAGCAGGTGACGGAGATCACCCTGCCCGGCGTGTGCCGTGTGTGGCAGGTGGATCTGTTGGCTGGTACCCGCACCCCGCTTGCCACCCGTGTGGCAGGCGGTGCCACCACGGTGGAACACGCCTTTGCTACTTACAGCGACGTGGTGTTGGAAACCGCCCCTGCGACCGAAGCCACCGTGTTGCCCGAAGTGAAAACGGTGGCGCTCCCGCTTGCGGATACCATGGCGCTCACCACCACCGACAACGGCTTGACGCTGGATTACTGTCGTTGGCAGGTGGACGGCGGCGAGTGGCAACCCGCCGCGCCCACGTTGTACGTCTGGCTTGAATGCGTGCGTGCCGGGCACGATTGCGACGTAAAAATGGCGTTTGACTTTACCATTGCCGATTTGGATGGTGTCAAAACCATGGCGATGGCGGTGGAAATGCCGCAGACTTGCACCTTCACGGTGAACGGCCAGCCCTATACATTTAAGGATACGGGGTATTACATCGACAAATCCTTCCGCACGTCGGATATCCGTTCGCTGTTGCGCGAAGGTGAAAATACGATTGAAATTGCCACCCGTTTCAAGCAGTCGGCACATACCTACAACCTGTATAACAACCCCGACGTGCACGAGGTGGAATGGAACCGCCTGACGGTGGATACCGAACTGGAAAGCATCTATTTGGTGGGCGATTTCGGCGTGTACGCGCCGATGGAGCGTTACGGTGACTATCGCACGGTGAAAACGGGACACGAATTTTGCATCGGTGCGAAACCCGCCGAAGCGAAGGTGCGTGATCTGACCGAGCAGGGTTTCTGGTTCTTCGCAGGCGATGCCACTCTGGGGCAGACGCTGAACGTGAAAAAGGAAGCGGGCGTGCGGTATGAAGTGCGTCTTGCGAAATTGTATGCTCCCGCCGCGCACGTGATCGTGAACGGCAAAACGGTGGGCGAACTCGCGTTTGCACCGTATGTGATGGATGTGACCGATGCGTTGATCGACGGTGACAACAAAGTGGAGATCCGCTTGTTCAGCGGTCTGCGCAACGCGCTCGGCCCCCACCATCTGAAGACAGGCGATTTCTGGGTTACCTCGCCCGGCAACTTTACGCAGTTTGACGTGAACGGCCGCGACAACCGTGGTTGCGGCTGGGAAGAAGATTACCACGGCGTGTTGTTCGGATTCGAGGTGTAAGCGGTGAAAGTGCTCAGTATTGGGAACAGCTTTTCACAGGACGGCCAGCGTTGGTTGCACCAATGCGCGGCTTCGGTAGGAGTTGACCTTACCTGCGTGAATTTAAACATCGGCGGTTGTTCACTTTCCACGCATTGGAAAAACGCACAAAGCGGGGAAGAGGCATACGGTTATGAAGTGAACGGTCGGCATGAACGCATGGCGGCGTTGGTGGAAACATTGTGTGAAGGCGGATGGGACGTCATAACCCTGCAACAGGTAAGCGGAGAATCCGGTCGCCCGCAAAGTTACTTACCCGAACTGCCGCTGTTGGCCGAAGTGGTGCGACGGGAATGTCCCGATGCGGCGCTGTATATCCACCAGACGTGGGGATACGAGTACGGTTCGGATCATCCCGACATGGTGTCGTATAACTGCGATGACGAGGAAATGTTTCGCCGTGTTCGCGATTGCTATGCCATGGCGGCGAAATTGGTGGATGCCAAACTGATCCCCGCAGGGGAAACGGTATTTCGTGTGCGCCGTCTGCCGCGTTTTGACGTGCGGCAGGGGGGCGAGAGTCTGCATCGCGACGGATTTCATCTTTCGCTTGTTTACGGGCGATATGCCGCGGCGCTCACGTGGTTAGCCACCTTGTGTGGTGTGGATCCCGAAACCGTCACTTTCATTCCGGAGGAGAACGGTGTAACGGCCGATCCGACGGTGCTTGCGGAAATTCAAAAAACGGTGAAAGCCGTTGTGAACATGTAAAAACGAAGGGAGAAAACCGATCGGGTTTCTCCCTTGTGTTTTTCATTTGAATATGGATGTGCAAGAGGGAACTTCACGCATGGAAAGATAGGCGTGTCCCGATACGATCAAGTGATCCACCAACTTTACGCCCGCGAGTTCCAACGCCTTGGCCAAGGCTGTGGTGGATTCCACGTCTTCGCGCGAAGGGGTGGGTTGTCCGCTGGGATGATTGTGTGCAAGCACCGCGTTGGTGGCGTTACAACGCAACGCCAGTTGCAACGCTTGCCGCGTGTTGATCTCTGCCGCGTTGGCACAGCCTTCCGACAACAGACCGCAGGCCAGCACCCGTCCGTTGCCGTCCATGCATACAAGGCGCACCTGTTCGGTTTCCACGCCTAAGAACAACGGCAGTATGTAGTCACGCAGTTTTTCACGCGTGTTGAGAAACCGTTCGGCCGCAAACCGTTCTCGCTGGCATTCGGTTTCCAGTTCGTTAAACAAGCGGATAAGCACGGCGGCGTTATGCGTCATGCCCCGCACCGAAACCAACTCTTCGTAGGATGCGCCCAGCAACGCGGAAAGCGAGCCGAAATGGTTGAGCAGGCGGTGCGCCAGTTCGTTGGTGTCTTTGCGCGGAATACCGAAAAAGAGGAGAAACTCGACCAATTCGTGCCGTGCAAACGCACCGGCTCCGTTTTCCAAGAAACGGGTTTTCACCCGTTCACGGTGCCCTGTGTGGACGTTTTCGCGATCGCTCAAACGGTTCTCCTCCCTTCGTGAAACAGTCGCCATCATTCTATCACAAAATTTGGCGTTTGGGAATACCCTTTTCGCAAATTGCTTGCAAAATGCTGCGTTTTGGTGTATGATGGCATGAGAAAGGGGGTGCGTTCCTTGAAAACGATCACGGTTGGAAAAAACGATGCGGGACAGCGCGTGGATAAATTTTTGTCCAAGAGTTTTCGTTCTTTGCCCGCCACGGTGATGTACAAAGAGATCCGCAAAAAAAACATTAAACTCAACGGCAAACGCTGTGAGATCTCCACGCGTCTTACGGAAGGGGACGTGCTCGCGCTGTATGTGAAGGACGAGTTCTTGGAGGAAAGTGCGCCGCAGTTTGATTTTTTGACGGCGGGAAAACATCTTTCGATTGTGTATGAGGATGAAAATCTGCTGTTACTCAACAAAGAGGCGGGGTTGCTTGTACATCCCGACGAACAGGAATATCGTGATACGCTCATTACCCGTGTGCAACGGTATCTTTACGAAAAAGGCGAGTACCGCCCGCAGGAAGAAAACAGTTTTGCCCCTGCGCTTGTCAACCGTATCGACCGCAACACCTGCGGTATTGTAATGGCGGCGAAGAACGCGGAAGCGTTGCGTATTCTGAACGAACGGTTGAAGATGCGGGAGATCCACAAGTTTTACCTTTGCTTGGTAAACGGGCGTATGCCAAAGCGGGAGGACACCCTCACGGCGTATCTGGAAAAGAACGAACAGCAAAACCGCGTGTATATTTCCGATCGTGCGCGGGACGGGGCGCGCACCATTGTGACGCGTTACCGCGTGTTGGAAGAACGGGGTGGTATGTCCTTGCTCGAGATCGCGTTGCTCACGGGGCGCACCCATCAGATCCGCGCGCATTTGGCATCGATGGGACATCCTCTGTTGGGGGATGGAAAATACGGCACCAATGCCCAAAACCGTGCGGCGGGATTCGGCAATCGCCAGGCGCTTTGCTCATATAAACTTACCTTTGCGTTTAGAGAGGAGACGGGGTTGCTCGATTATTTGAACGGGCGCACCTTTGAGATCGACGATGCGTGGTTTTTAACCCGCTTTTATGAGAAATGAAAAACCGTACAAAGCAATGGCTTCGTACGGTTTTTATTGTTTACAATCGGAACGCCTGTGCCAAGCGCGGGTGGATGATGACCATATACCAATCCCACAAGCGGCTGAGGCAGAGATCGTACAGCAAAAAGGTGACGTTCGCGAGGGCAAGCAGCAAAAGAGGCATGTTCACCCCGAACAGTTCAAAAGAATTGTCCTCCAATCCGAACAGATGCAACATCGCCCAGTACGAGGCGACCACCGCCGCGTTGAACAAGGCGAATTTCAGTACCCACGAGAGGATGGGGGGCAACGGATCGATGGAGAGTTTCAATATAGGATAGTATCCGAGAAACGCCACAAACAGGATCTTCGCTTCCATGGAAGGGGTAAGCAGCAGGTTCAGCACCGCCACCGAAGCAAAGCTGAGCCATCCCCATCGGCGCCCCGTTTCGATGGCGACGGGCACCAACAAAAGGCCGGCAATGGCGGGTAGGGCAAAGGTGGCATAGGGGAACACCGTGGCAAGCATGCACACCATTGCAAGTGAGCCGAACACGCCGCCGAGAGCGACTTTTCCGCTGGTCTTCACGTTAAATGCACCTCGCAATCAACAGCAGGAGATCAGACCGCCGCCCATGCATTCGCAACAGCAATCGGCACAGATGAGGGAGTTGCACACGTCGCATGCGGAACAACCGCCGCCCATCGGCGCGGTGGTGTAGGTGCCTGTTTGCCGTCCGTGGGACATCTGATTAAACGCCGCGCGGTATTCCGCGTTGGTCGGGTCCATGCGACAAGCGGTGGAAAAATGTTGATACGCATCTTCCAACCAACCGCGTTTGTACAGCACGCTTCCTTTCAAAAAATGCCATTCCGCATCGCGGGTGACGGCGGGGATGCCGTTCAAAAGCGTGTCGGCATCCTCAATGCGTCCTTCGGTCACCATGCGGCGGATGTCGGCGTACCGTCCGTTACGGTTGTGGTTTTGCTGCCCGCCGTCTTTGCGCATTTTCACAATGGTGTCGTAGGCTTCGTTGATCTCTTGCATCTTTTCCTGCGCGAGATCGGAAAGCGGATTGTCGCCGTATTGGTCGGGATGATATTTGCGTGCCATTTCACGGTAGGCGGCTTTTACCTGTTCGTCGGTGGCGTCGGGCGAAATGCCCAGTACTTTATACGGATCGTTCATGTCGTTTACGTCCCTTTCCTGTGGGTTTTTTCGCGGCGGTCACTTGCGCCGCGGTTGCGGGCATACCGTATTGCAGAATGTTTTGTAAGATAGAATCGAATTGGTAGCGATCCAGCAGATGCCATGCGGTGAGGCATTCCGCCAGCGAAGAGTTGAGTGCTTCACGCATGCGGGCGGCGGGACGTGCGCCGTTTTCGTCGGCAGGGAAGGGGTTAAATCCGCCGCAACGGTGATCATTTTCCCAATCGTCGGCGGCATCGATGAAATAGATCCATCGTCCCAGACAGTAGCCGAACCGTGCGCGCACGTCGCGGGACTCTCCCGAGGGTGCGCCTTGCGCGGTGAGTGCCGCCATCAGCGTGGCGGTGGGGTGAGCCGCCGCATCGGGCGAGGGGGATTCTGTGCGTTCCACCGCCAGTTGCGCGTCATAATACGCCGCCATTTGTGCGGCCGCGGCGGGGGCGAGTTTGACGGCCCGCCGTTTCATCGGTGTGAGCAACCATAAAAGCGGGCGGCGCGTCAGACGTTTTCCGAAGCGCCCGTCCGCCACGTCGTCTTTCAGTTTGTAGTACGAGAGCAACACCGCCGCATCCGCCGCAAAGTTCAAAGCGGTATCGCCGTGACAGCGGCGGCATTTTTTCAGCGGGTTAAACGGGCAACGCCCTTTGGAAAAGGTGACGGGTGTTTCTTCAAGTGCCATGTGAAAGAGTGCCAGCACGGTGAAGTCGTAATTCAGCAAAAAGCGGGCGAACACGCCGTATCGCTTGCCGAGCGCACGGCAGAGCGAACAATACGCCCCGCGATAGTCTTCCCATTCCCGCACTTTCAATTCCGGTTGAAATACCCGCACATACCCAAACAACACTCTCACACCCTTTCGCATCATCATACTATATTTTAAAGGAAAGAGTATGACAGAATTGTAAATTTACAGCATCGCTTTGTCAAAGTGTGGACATTGCCGTCGAAACATGCTACAATGTCTTTCAACAGGTTAAGGCTAAAGAGAGATGAAGAAGCATGGCGCTTATGCGGCGTAAAAACATCGACATGACGGTGGGCAGTATTCCGAAGAATCTGCTTCTGTTTGCATTTCCCCTGTTGATCGGCAATCTGTTTCAACAGCTTTACAACATGGTGGATACATGGGTGATCGGGCAGACGGGAGAAAACGGAGCGTATGCAGCGGTGGGGAGTATCGGGCCGGTCATCAACATTCTGATCGGCTTCTTTTTGGGATTGTCCAGCGGCGCGGGGGTGGTTATCTCCCAATACTTCGGCGCCAAAAAAGAAGAAGAGGTGCGCCGCGCGGTGCACACCGCGCTTGCTATGACCTTGTTGCTCGGTGTGGTATTCACGGTGCTTGGGGTGTGGATGTCGCCTTATATTCTGCGGTTGATGCTCAACGGCGAGCAGTCGGCCGAGGTGTTCCCCTTTGCCAAACAGTATCTCACCATCTACTTTGCGGGTGTGATGGGGTTGATGGTGTATAACATCGGTGCGGGTATTCTCCGCGCGGTGGGAGATTCCCGCCGCCCGTTCTATTTTTTGGTGGTTTCGGCGGTGCTGAACATCGCGCTGGATTTTTTATTTGTGTTCAAGTTCGGTATGGGCGTTGCGGGCGTGGCACTCGCCACCGTGATTTCACAAGGGGTTTCGGCGGTGCTGACGGTGGTGACCTTGCTTCGCACGTCGCTTTGCGTGCGGGTGCAGGTGCGCTCACTCGGCGTGGATCGTGCCATGCTTCGCAAGATCATCAAAGTGGGTATTCCCGCTGCGTTACAAATGGCCATCACCGCGTTTTCCAATGTGTTTGTGCAGTCCTATATTGCAAACGTGAATGGCAATCAAACCGCCGCGCTCGGCGGATGGACCACCTATTCCAAGGTGGATATGTTCATCTTCCTGCCGGTACAATCGCTGTCGTTGGCGGTGACCACGTTCGTGGGGCAGAATTTGGGGTTAAATCAAGTGAAACGGGCGAGAAAAGGAGCGATGGCCGCCTTTGGTATGGCGCTGTGTGCCACCGTGGCGGTGATCGCAACGGTGATGCTGTCCGCCGCCCCGTTGGCACGGTTGTTCAACCCCGATCCGCAGGTGGTGGCGTATGCCACGCTGTTGCTTCGCACGCTGACACCGTTTTACGTGCTGTGCTGTGTGAACCAGGTGTTTTCCGCCGCCTTGCGTGGGGCGGGTAACACCCGCGTGCCGATGATTATTATGTTGACATCCTTCGTGGCGTTCCGCCAGGTGTACTTATTTGTGATGTCCAACTATATCTCCAACGAACTGTTGCCGCTTGGGACCAGCTATCCTGCGGGATGGCTTTTGTGTGCCGTGCTCACTATTGTGTACTATTGCCGCTGTGATTTTCAACAAAGCCGTTTAGTGACGGAATAAGATGTAAGAAAAGGACGGAGGATGAATTTTCTCATCCTCCGTCCTTTTCTTACTTGTTGAAGTAGGGTTTCAAGGTGTTGGTAAGGTTATGTGCGATTTCGATCACGCCTTCCACGCCGGGATGCACGATGTCGGTGACCAATCCCGCACCGGTGGGCAGGATGTCAAGCCCCGGAATGTGGATTACACGGTCGCTGTTGATACGGGCGACCTCCTCTTCCAGCGCGCGGCGGAAGGGCGGTGCCATGTTTTCGTTGAACAGGTCGCCGCGATAGCAGAACACATCGATGCAGAAGAGATAGGCATTGGGATGGGTGCGGTGTAAGGATTCCAGCAGATACCGCACACGGCCGCGGAAATCTTCACACTCGTAATGATCCACCATGTTGATG
>JAZSHJ010000077.1:0-2274 GCA_045533175.1 Acutalibacteraceae bacterium | reverse complement strand
CCTGTCCCAGCAGGTGGAAGCGGTGACGACGGTAATCCCACACACGCATGTGAAGGCACAGATTCACCACACACCCGCACAGAAATTCCGCAGCGGTGACAACCAACGCACACAACAACCCGCGTTGCCACCAGCGCTTTTGGCGGCAACGGGTGTCTACCGCGCCGATCAGGTGAAAGCACCCGCCGCCCAGTAAAAACATCGTCCAATGGCTGTGGCCGCGCCACAGTTTTTCCAACAGCACGTAGCCACAGCCGCCCAGCAAGAACAGCGGCCAAAACCCCTTTTTACGCATAAAAAACACCCCTTTTCGGGAGTGTGTCCGAAAAAGGGTGAAAATATTACCGAATCAAACCGCCGCCCAGCAACAAATCGTCGTGATAAAATACTACCGATTGTCCGGGGGTAACGGCGCGTTGCGGGGTGTCAAACACCACGCGGGCGGTGCCGTCTGCCTGCACCGTTAAGGTGGCGTCGGCGGGCGGTGCTTGATAACGGATCTTCGCCTGCACGCGAAGCGGAGCTTCGGGTTCTTCGATGGATACGAAATTCAGCCGATCGGCGGTGAGACGATCGGTCATTTGTGAGCCTTCTTCGCCTAAAGTCACGGTGTTGCGGACCGGATCCAATGCGGTGACGTACATCGGCTTTCCAAGGGCGATGCCCAATCCTTTGCGTTGCCCTACCGTGTAACGGGTGATTCCCATGTGCTCGCCCAACACGTGTCCCGCGGCATCCACAAAATGCCCGCGCGGGGCAGAAATGCCTGTGTACCGTTCAATAAACGCAGCATGGTCGTTGTCTTCCACAAAGCAGATCTCCATGCTGTCGCCTTTATCCGCCACAGGAAGGGCGGCTTCCCGTGCAATGGCGCGAATGGCGGTTTTGTCCATTCCCGCAAGCGGGAAACGGGCGGCGGCCATTTGCTCTTGCGAAAGCGACCACAGCACGTAACTTTGTTCTTTCGGGGTGGTGTCCCGCCGCAGTTGCCAGCGGCCGCTTGCTTCGTCGAACGAACGGATGGCGTAATGTCCCGTGGCGATGGCATCCGCCCCCGCCTCGCGGGCAAACTCCCACATTGCGCCGAATTTTAAGGCACGATTGCACAAAATGCGGGGGTTGGGGGTGCGCCCGCGGCGATATTCCGCCGCAAATTCATCCACCACCAGGCGGCAAAACGCGTCGCTCAGGTCCACCACGGTGTGTTCTATGCCGATGGCATCGCACACGCGGCGGGCATCTTCAATATCCCGTGCGCCTGCCGTGCGGGGCAAACGGTCGCCAAACAGACGCATGGTGACACCCACCACGCGATATCCCTGTTGTTTTAACAAGAATGCGGCCACCGCGCTGTCCACGCCGCCGCTGACGCCCACAAAGACCGTTTCCACACACGCCACCTCACTTTCTCACCTATTGTACCGCATTTTTCGTTGCTTTGCAACCGCTAAAAGGAGGAATTTTTGTGTATCGCCGCGTTTTTGTGTTGGCCCTTTCGCTGCTTTTCCTGTTTGCAGGGTGTCAAAAACAGCCGCCCGCCGAAAACCTCGACTTTGCCGATGAATTGGCGGTGTATGAGGGGGAAGGGTATCGGCTTCAATATCCCGCGTTTTTCAACCTGATACGTGAAACCGCCAACACGGTGTATTTCACCGCCGAAGGAGTGCCGCTGGTCTTTTCGCTTACTCGAGAGAACAATCCTCACGGTGTGTTGCCGATCGGGGACTATCCCGAAGCCTTGGGGATCTACGATGGCGTGAAAGCGGTGAACGACCGTTCCTTTGCGGTGGAAAAACACATTCCCGATATGCTCAGCGGCTATTTTCTTTACACGTTTGATGAAGAGTACATCTATTTGTTGGAATACAATTACGACGGCACCGAAGAGGCGCGCGCACTTGCCGCACGGTTTTCGGTGGAATGCGTGTGAAAACGGACACCCCGATACGGTTTGCATGACCGTATCGGGGTGCTTTTTAGTCCTCGTCGTCCTCGAACGAGTAGTCGTTTAACGAATCAAAATCCAAAAACTCCGCCAACGTCATGTTGAAAGCGATGGCGAGCTTGTGCAGCGTCTTTACACGGGGATTTTTAGTCAAGCCGCGCACGATGTTATCCAACGTGGATTGTTTGACATCGCTCATAACAGCCAACTTGTTAATGGCAATGCCGCGCTTTTGGCAAAGATCGCGAATGCGTTTTACATACAATTGCGAATACTCCATATCCCATACCCCTTTATAGTCGAGTGCTACCCGTTTACGGGTTATATAC
>JAZSHJ010000112.1:0-4118 GCA_045533175.1 Acutalibacteraceae bacterium | reverse complement strand
TGAACTCCATCTTTACTCCCACCTTTTCTGAAAAATAAAAAACCTGTCTCAAAGTTTCCTTTGAGACGAGTAAATTTCTTCACCCGCGGTACCACTCAAATTGCGTCTTTCGACACCGCTTCACAGGCTCCAACAAGCCCTCTGCACTAACGTAACAGGTCACGAAACACCCTACTCGCAAATAGTTTCGGGTTGTTCAGCTCGGAAGGGATGGGCCTTGAAACATACTGCTGTCGGCTCGCACCACCCGCCGACTCTCTGAAAACCGCCTGTTTCTGCCGTCTTCGTCATCGCTTTTCTCAGTATACGAGGGATTATAGCATGTTTTTCTCGGGTTGTCAACCCTTTTTTGATTTTTCTACCCTCGCCTTGGGTGCATCGCTGACAAGATATTGTTGAGAAAATGTAAAAATTTTAAAAAAGACCGAGAAACTATTGAAAAGTGTTTCCTTATTGTTTATAATATAGTTTATCGTTAGAAAGGAAGAGGTGACCGTATGAAAACCGTGGATAAAGCCGTGCGGCAAATGACCGTATACATTGCAGGGTGGACATTGGTGTTCAGTCTGTTGATGCAAGCGATCTTTCTTGTGGGCGGCTTTTGGAATTACACCGTATTGTTCGGCAATCTGCTGGGCGGTGCGGCGGCGGTCGGCAACTTCTTTTTGATGGGCCTGACGGTGCAAAACGCCGTGCAAAAAGATGAAAAGGACGCAAAACAAATGATAAAAGCCTCGCAAGGCGGCCGCTTGCTTTTGCTGCTGGGCGTTGCTGTCTTGGGTGCGGCGATCCCCGCCGCGTTCAATCTGTGGGCCACCCTCATTTCTCTGTTCTTTCCCCGTCTTGCGGTGATGTTGCGCCCGCTGTTCAAAAACGGAGGTGACTCAACGGATGAATAAAGCAAACCGCCGTTTTGCGGCGGTGGATATCCTCTTGCTCGTGCTGACGGTGTTGCCGCTTGCGGCAGGACTGGTCTTGAAGATTCTTTTCACACCACCGTCCCAAGGAATTGAAGTGACGGGAGCACTCGTATACTTCACCGTCCCCTTCCCCGTACAGGATCTCGTCATCAGCGAAGCACAGGTAAACTCCTGGCTCGTGATTCTGGCGGTACTGTTCTTGTGCTTGTATCTCACCCACGGTATCCGTGCCAAGGTGCAAACCAAACGACAGGTCATGTTGGAATGGTTGGTGGAGAAGAGCGAAGGATTGGTTCGGGAAAATATGGGCGAGTATTTCATGGGGTTCGTTCCCTTTGTGGCAGCGATCCTCGCACTCTCCGCATTTTCCAGTCTGCTGTCCCTTTTGGGATTGTACCCCCCCACGTCGGACATCAATGTGGTGGGCGGTTGGGCGATCCTCGTGTTTGTACTGATAACATATTATAAGTGCAAATGCGGTCCTGCCATGTATCTTAAAAGTTTCGGCGATCCCGTCCCCTTCTTGGCACCGCTGAACATTATCAGCGAAGTGGCCACCCCGATCTCCATGGCATTCCGTCATTACGGAAACATCCTGTCGGGCACCGTCATTTCGGTGTTGGTAGCCGCAGGTTTACAGGGAGCCACGTCGTTGGTGCTTGGGTGGTTGCCCGGATGGCTCGGGGAATTCCCCTTCCTGCGCATCGGTCTGCCGGCCGTGCTGTCTATCTATTTTGATGTGTTCAGCGGCCTGCTTCAAGCCTACATCTTTGCGATGTTGACGATGTTGTACGTGTCGGGCGGTTTCCCCATGGAAGAATATTTTAAACGGCAAGAAAAGAAAAAAGCCAAAAAGGCAAAATCATAAAAACATTTGGAGGTAATTGTTATGTTGGAACTGGCTATCGGTATTATTTTGGGTGCTTGTGCATTGGGTGCAGGTATGGCAATGATCGCGGGTATCGGCCCCGGTATCGGTGAAGGTAACGCGGTGGCGAAGGCTTGTGAAGCCATCGGCCGTCAGCCCGAATGCAAGGGCAGCGTCACCACCACCATGTTGATGGGTTGTGCGGTTGCGGAAACCACCGGTCTGTACGCGTTGGTTATCGCGATTTTGCTCATCTTTGTGGCGCCTAATATGCTTGTGAACGTGTTGATGAACGCTATCCACTAATCAGAGGAGTCTTGTAACTATGCAGACATTGGATATCATATCGGTCAACCTGTGGTCGATCCTTGTATCTCTTTGTAACCTTCTGCTTTTGTTTTTGATCCTCAAAAAGTTCCTGTACAAGCCGGTCAAAAACCTGATTGCCGCCCGTGAAGAACAACTGGACGCGCAGTTCAAAGCGGCGGCTGAAGCCGAAGCTTCGGCCATGGCCGATAAAGCGGCGTGGGAGGAGAAACACGAACGTGCAAATGCCGAAGCGGACGCCATCATTAAGACCGCTACGGTAAACGCAGAGCGTCGCTCGGACACCATCATGGCCGAAGCGCGCGAAAAAGCGGACGGCATTGTGCGACAGGCACAAACACAAGCGGAATTGGAACACAAAAAAGCCGAGGCGTCCATTCGTCAAGAGATCGTGGATGTATCTGCTGTTCTGGCCACCAAAATGCTGGAACGCGAGGTGCGCGCCGAGGATCACCGTCAGATGATCGATTCCTTCATAAAGGATATGGGTGACGGCGAATGACAAACGTAAGTAAGGAATACGCCGAAGCGCTGTTTTTACTGAGCGAGGAGAACGGCGACAGCGACGCGGTCGCCGCCGCTTTGGAAACGGTGTCGGCCGTTTTGAAGGAAAACCCTGCGTATGTGGAGTTTCTCTCCTCCCCCGCTGTTCCGAAACAGGAACGGATCGGAGCAATCGGCACGGCGTTTTCATCGTTTCCCGAAACGGTGGTGTCCTTCTTGCAACTGTTGTGTGAAAGAGGACATATCCGTGACTACGAAACGGCGGCCACACATTTTGCCGCCCTGCGCCGCGAGGCACAGAACCGCACAACGGCAACCGTCACTTCGGCGGTACCGCTGACCGATGCGGAAAAAGAACGATTGAACGAAAAACTGAATGCCACCGGTCACAAAACGGTTACGGTACGGTGGGCGGTGGATGAATCCCTGCTCGGCGGTGTGATCGTGGAGATGGACGGCAAGGTGCTGGACGGCAGTTTGCGGCACCGTTTGCAGGAAGTGAAGGAAGTGATGGAGCAGTGAACGTAAGACCTGAAGAGATCAGTAACATCATTAAAGAACAGATCAAGCAGTACCGTTCGCGCATGGAAATGCGGGAAACCGGCACAGTCATTTTGGTGGGCGACGGTATCGCCCGCGTGTACGGCCTGCAGGAATGCATGGCGGGCGAACTGCTGGAATTTGAGGACGGCAGTTTCGGTATGGCACAAAACTTGGAAGAGGAAACCGTTTCGGTTGCCGTTCTTTCCAACAACAATACCATCCGTGAAGGCAGCACGGTGCGCCGCACCGGCCGCGTGTTGTCGGTGCCGGTGGGTGATGCGATGTTGGGACGCGTGGTGAACGCATTGGGCGAGCCGATCGACGGCAAAGGCCCGATCGAAACCAACCTGTCCCGTCCGGTGGAATCCGAAGCCCCCGGTATCATCGAACGTCAAAGCGTATCGGTGCCGTTGCAGACGGGTATCAAGGCCATTGACAGCATGATTCCGATCGGCCGCGGTCAGCGCGAATTGATCATCGGTGACCGTCAAACCGGCAAGACCGAGATCGCCATTGATACTATCTTGAACCAAAAGAACAGCGACGTGCTGTGCATTTACGTGGCGATCGGGCAAAAGAGCACTTCGGTGGTGCAGATCGCGGAACGCCTGGCGCTGGCAGGTGCGATGGAATACACCATCATCGTTTCCGCCTCCGCCTCTGAAAGTGCACCGCTGCAATACATTGCCCCCTATGCGGGTTGTGCGATGGCGGAACACTTCCGCGAGCAAGGGCGTGACGTGCTCATCGTGTACGACGATCTGTCAAAACATGCGGTGGCCTACCGTGCGCTTTCGCTGTTGATCCGCCGTCCGCCCGGCCGCGAAGCGTATCCCGGCGACGTGTTCTATCTGCACTCCCGTTTGTTGGAGCGTGCGGCGTGTGTGGCTCCCGAGTACGGCGGAGGTTCCATCACCGCCCTGCCGATCATCGAAACGCAGGCGGAAGTCGGAGGC
>JAZSHJ010000048.1:0-4166 GCA_045533175.1 Acutalibacteraceae bacterium | reverse complement strand
GTGTCTTTATGTGCATACGTTATTCTTTTGTTGCGCAAGCGGCGCCAAGCGTCAGCGCTTTCAAATTGGCTTCTCGGAAGCGGGGGTTCAACCCCTCCACCACCGTTTTGAGTTCTTCCACGCTCACACCGACGGCATCGGGGGGGGCCGCCGCCCCAAGCAACGCGATGGTCAGCGCTTTGGCCGTGCCGCAGGCGGCAACCACCGCCGCACCGTCCACCGTGAACAACCGCAGGTTTTGCTTTTTCAGGTAATCGAGCATGGTTTCGGCTTCGTAACCCGAATCGTTCAGCGCATCGGTCACGGGTTTGACCGCTGCGGTGCACACCACCGCGGTGCCGCCCGCTTTCAAATACGGCAGGGCGCGCACCGCTTCGGCCGGTTCAAAACCGATCAGGGTATCTGCCGTGCCGCGCGGGATCAACGGCGAGGACACCCCTTCCCCGATGCGCACGTGGCTGACCACCGAGCCGCCGCGCTGTGCCATGCCGATGGTTTCCGCTGTGTGCGCCACCTCGCCGCGCGAAATGGCCGCACCCGCGATGAGGCGAGAGGCCAACACAGTCCCCTGGCCGCCCACACCCGCCAACAAAACATTAAACATTCTCGCCACCTCCGATCGCGTGCACGGGACACACCTTGGCACACAACCCGCAACCCGTGCAAAGTGCGGGATCAATACACACCTTGTCGCCGTTCCGTACAATGGCGGGACAACCGAGTTCTTTCACGCATTTTTTGCACCCGATACAGTTCGTCGCCACGGTGAGTGCGGGTTTCGGTTTGGTCACCGCAATGCAGGGTGCGCGGAACACCACCGCCGAAACCGCCGTTTCGGCCGCCGCAGACGCCTGCTTCACCGTTTCGATCGCCGCGGCAAGGTCAAAGGGGTTGGCGGTGAGCACCGTCGCCACCCCCAACGCGCGAAGCACCCCTTCGACGGAGATCACTTCGGCCACCTCTCCCGTCACCGTCTTGCCGGTGGCAGGGTTAGGCTGATGCCCCGTCATGGCGGTAGAGGAGTTATCCAGAATCACCGCCACCATCGGAGTTTTGTTATACACCGCATTGACAATGCCGGGAATGCCCGTGTGGAAGAAGGTGGAATCTCCCGTGAAGGAGAAGCACAGCCGATCTTCTTCCACCCGCTTGATGCCCTGTGCCACCGTGATGCCCGCACCCATGCACAAGCAGGTGTCGGTCATATCCAGCGGCATCGCGTTGCCCAGCGTGTAACAGCCGATGTCGCCGCAAAACACGGCGTTCTTCTTCATTCGTTTGGCCGCCTGTTTCACCGCATAGAACGAGGCGCGGTGCGGGCAACCTGCGCACAGCACGGGCGGACGCACGGGCAGCGGCGGCAGATCGAGCGCCGCTTGTTCGGACAGATCACGCCCCAAGAAGGCGGCGGTAAGGGTAGCAGCCGATTCCGCCGACAGTTCACCCGCCGTGGGGGTGGTGCCGTCCAACTTGCCGTGAACGTTCACCGACAAATGATATTTTCCGCACACCGCGATCAACGCGCGTTCGATCACGGGATCCAACTCTTCAAGCACCAACACGTCGGTAAGTCCATCCAGAAACTCCAACGCCAGTTTTTCGGGGAAGGGATGCGGAGTGGCAACCTTTAACAGTTTCGCCTCATCTGCCAAACCCGCTTGCTCGTTCAAGTATGCCCAGCAAACACCGCCCGCCGCAATGCCGCGTGTACCGTTGCCGCACACGGTATTGCCCGCGTAGGCAGAAAAGGTATCGGCCAGAGTGCGGTTACGCTCTTCAATATGTTTGTGCGCGGCATAGGACAGTCGCGGAAAGATCACCCAACGGGGATCTTTCACAAATCCTTCGGGAGTTACCGGATGCACCCAATCGTCCGTTTCCACCGTGGCACAGGCATGACAAATGCGGGTGGTGGCGCGGAACAGCACGGGCGTGCCCAGTTCCTCCGACAGTTGAAACGCGTCTGCCATCATGGTATACGCCTCTTCGGGCGACGTGGGATCAAAGATCGGCAGTTTGGAAAACGCCGCAAAGGTGCGGGTGTCTTGTTCGGTCTGGGAGGAAATAGGACCGGGATCGTCTGCCACGAACACCACCATACCGCCTTTCACCCCGACGTACGCAAGCGACATCAACGGATCGGACGCCACGTTCAACCCCACCTGCTTCATGGTGCAAAGCGTGCGCTGGCCGGCATAGGCCGCACCCGCCGCCACTTCCATGGCGGTTTTTTCGTTCACCGACCATTCCACGTAGATGCGGCCGTTATCGTTGTGTTTGGCAATGGTTTCAAGCACCTCGGTCGAAGGAGTGCCGGGATACCCCGTCACCACGCCAACACCGGCGCGAATGGCACCGAACGCGATCGCTTCATTGCCCATCAACAGTTGTTTGCTCATGTATTCCACCACTTTACACGGGATTTTCTCTAATTTTATCACGTATTTACGCCTTTTTCAAGTCACACCCGCCAAAGTCGCAAAAAAATCAAAAATCCTGCGGTTATCTCTTGCACAAACGGAAAAAATTGTATATAATATATCCGTTGGCGTGGGTAAACGCCGTAGTTTAAATCGAAAGGAGTTTCCCTTGTATGAATTATTCCCATGAAGTGGAACAGATGTGCATCGTGAAAAAGGGCCCGCATCACGGTCCCGCCCCCATCCCGGAAGAGGGCAAATGGGTGAAAGCCACCCAGATCGCCGATATTTCCGGTTTCTCTCACGGTGTGGGCTGGTGCGCTCCTCAGCAGGGCACCTGCAAAATCTCTCTGAACATTAAAGAAGGTATCGTGGAGGAAGCGTTGGTGGAAACCATCGGCTGCTCCGGTATGACTCACTCAGCCGCTATGGCGGCGGAAATCCTGCCGGGCAAAACTCTGCTGGAATGCCTGAACACCGACCTCGTGTGTGACGCGATCAACGTGGCCATGCGTGAGATCTTCCTGCAACTCGTGTACGGCCGCACTCAGTCCGCCTTCTCGGAGGATGGCTTGGTTGTCGGCGCGGGCCTCGAAGATCTCGGTAAAGGTCTGCGTTCGCAGGTCGGCACCATGTTCTCCACCCGCGCGAAGGGCGTGCGCTATCTGGAGATGGCGGAAGGCTACGTCACGAAACTCGCGTTGGATGAAGACGGCGAAGTCACCGGTTACCAGTTTGTGAAACTGGGCAAGATGCTCGAAGATATCCGTCACGGCATGGAGCCGAACGAAGCGTACACCAAGAACATCGGTCAGTACGGTCGTTTCGACAACGCCGCGAAGTATATCGATCCGCGTGAAGAATAAGGGAGGGACGTAACATGGCGAACGATGTGAAATTTGAAGGCAAGGAAAGACGCCTTGCTAAAATCGAAGAATGCCTCTCCGCTAACGGTATTGCCTCCTTGGAGGATGCACGCGCGCTCTGCCTCGAAAAGGGCGTGGATGTGGAAGCGATCGTGAAGGGCGTTCAGCCCATCGCGTTTGAAAACGCCGTGTGGGCGTACACCCTGGGTGTGGCGCTCGCGCTGAAGCGCGGCATCAAGTCCGCTTCGGATGCGGCGGCGGTGATCGGCGAAGGTCTGCAGGCGTTCTGCATTCCCGGTTCGGTTGCGGAACAGCGCCTGGTCGGTCTGGGCCACGGCAATCTCGGCAAAATGCTCTTGAGCGAGGAAACCTCCTGCTTCGCCTTCTTGGCGGGCCACGAGTCCTTTGCCGCGGCGGAAGGCGCCATTGGCATTGCGCGCACCGCGAACAAGGTGCGTAAAGAGCCCCTGCGCGTGATCCTGAACGGTCTTGGCAAGGATGCGGCGTATATCATCAGCCGTATCAACGGTTTCACCTACGTGGAGACCGATTACGACTACTACACGGGCGAACTGAAGATCGTGCGCGAAAAGGCGTTCTCCGACGGCGAGCGTGCGAAGGTGCGTTGCTACGGCGCGAACGACGTGAACGAAGGCGTGGCCATCATGCAGAAGGAGAGCGTGGAAGTGTCCATCACCGGCAACTCCACCAACCCGACCCGCTTCCAGCACCCCGTGGCGGGCACCTACAAGAAGTGGGCGATCGAAAACGGCAAGAAGTACTTCTCCGTGGCTTCGGGCGGCGGCACCAAGTCGGATCGTAGCCATGTCGTTCTGTGAGCCAAGGAGTTGGCACAATAATTTGTCTTCCTAAGAACACC
>JAZSHJ010000064.1:0-25300 GCA_045533175.1 Acutalibacteraceae bacterium | reverse complement strand
TATCCCTGCGGCGGTGTGAACAACGATGACCGTGTGGCGGCACTTATCCGCGAGAACACGGGGGTACGTTATTGCCGCACCATCACATCCACCGAATCCTTTGCCGCGCAAGAGAATTTGTATCGCTTTAATCCCACCGTATCGCATTTGTGTGGATGGGATCACTTGATGGAGATCGCGCGCCGTTTTGTGGAGGCCGATCCCGCCACTCGCCCGTTGCTGTATGTGTGGGGACACTCGTTTGAAATGGATATGGCTACCGAAAACTGGCAGCGGTTGGATGAATTCTTCTCCTACATCAGCGGACGTGAAGATGTGTTTTACGGCACCAACCGCGACGTCTTGCTCGGCTAAAAGGGGGGATGTTTATGGAAAAGCAGTCGCGCCGCACGGCGGCGTTTGATGTGATGCGCGTGGCGGCAATCATTGCGGTGGTGATGACGCACGTGGCGTTTCCCGTGATCTCCTCTGCTCCCAATCCTTCGGCGGCGTGCTTGTGGGCAAACGTGCTGGACAGCCTTTCTCGCATCGGTGTGCCGTTGTTTTTAATGATCTCGGGCGCGCTGATGCTGAACGAAGAACGCGACGTACCGCCGAAAAAAGTGTTTCACTCTGCATGGGTGCTGTTTTTGCTGACGCTTGTGTGGTCTTTGCTGTATGCATTGTGGTATGAACTGGCCATGCCCCTGTTGCAACACGAACCGTTTTCGCTTCGTACATTTGCGGTGGCGGTGGTAAACGGGCATTACCATTTTTGGTATCTCTACATGCTGATCGGTTTGTACCTTATCACGCCGCTTTTGCGATTGTTTGTGAAGCGAGAAAACGCCCGTTCGATTCTGTGGCTGTTGGCGCTCGGCACCGCGGTGACGCTGTGCGTACCGCTTCTTAATTTCTTCGGCAACACCTTTGTGGGCGGGGAAGATCTGGTACGGAAATATGCGGATAAGTTTGAGTTTGGTTTTCTCACCGAATATCTGTTATATTACCTTGCGGGATGGTATCTCACCCACGTGGCGTGGAACAAAGCGTATCGCCCGTGGCTGTATGCGGCGGGGGCGGCGGGACTGTTGCTCACGGTGGGGCTCACCGCGTGGTTTTCCACCCCTGAAAACCGCTTGTATGATCTCTTTTATGCCAACGGGAGTGTGAACGTATTCTTCTACAGCGTGGCCGTGTTTGCTTTTGTGCTGTCCCTCTGCGAAGGCAAAACCGTGTCGACGACCTCGCCGCTTGCGCGGTTGTCGGCGCTGTCTTTCGGGGTGTACATCGTGCATATTGCGGTGCTGGCGGTGGTGAGTCGCGTGGGCGTGTTGCTGCCGGGCGTATTGCTACCGATGCTGTTTAATCTCATTGTTACCCTGGCTGTGTCTTACGCGGCCGTGTGGGTGCTGTCCAAACTGCCGATTTTGAAGCACCTGGTGCGCCAATAGGGGGATATTATGGAAAATCGTATTTGGCACGACCGCTACCAACGGGATTGGATGCGCGCGTTCCCGCTTGGCAACGGGCGGCTCGGCGCAATGGTATACGGCGACCCCGCCTGTGAAACGGTGGAGTTTAATGACGAAACGCTGTGGTGCGGGTACCAAAACGTCGAGAAAAACCCCGCCGCCACGGCGGTGTTGCCGCGCATTCGCGAACTGCTGTTTGCAGAGCAATACAAAGAGGCGGCCGAACTATGCACCCAAAACTTTTTGGCCGATCCGCGGGCGGTGCGCACCTATGAAAGCTTTGGCGAACTGACGGTGACATTCCAAGACAACGCCCCGCACACCGACTATCGAAAGGAATTGTTCCTCGACGACGCGATGGTACGTGTGTCTTACCAAAAAGCGGGGGCATATTTTTGCTCGGAATCCTTTGTCAGCACGGAACAGGATGCGTTTTTCTATCGTTTGACCTGCGATACGCCGTTTTCCTGCAGAGTTGCCTATACGCGTGAAAAGGACGGTGTCACGACGGCACTCGACGATGCGACGTTGCGCTGTGCAGGGCAGGTGACCTTCCCCACCACCGAGTGGCACGGCAAGGGCGGTGTAGGTATGCATTTTGCGGCCGATGTGAAGGCGATTTCGGACGGCGATGTGTGTGCCGACGGAAACACGCTGGTGGTTACCGATGCCACGGTGTTGACACTTTGTGCCGCCTTTGCCACCAACTACGACGTGACACGGTTTGATATCGATCACACGTGCGATCCCGCCACTCTTGCCGCGGCCACGTTGGCACGGGCGGTCGTGGCGAATTACGACGATGTGCGTGCCGCCCATATTGCCGAGAATCGCACGCTGTTTTCGCGTGTGCAACTCGATTTGAATGCCCCCGATCGCAGCGATATCCCCACCGACGAGCGTTTGCGCCGCGTGCAGACGGGGGAGGAAGATGCGGGACTGTGGGTGCTGTATTTCCACTTCGGGCGCTATTTGCTCACCTCTTGTTCGGGCAAACGCGCCACTTTGCCCGCCAACCTGCAAGGGGTGTGGTGCAATGGGTTTGCGCCGCCGTGGGGGAGCGATTATCACACCAACATCAATTTGCAAATGAATTATTGGCCTGCCGAAACGGCCAATTTGAGCGATACCGTGCGGCCGCTTGTGCATTTCATGAAGATGCTTGCCCATTTTGGCGAAACCACCGCCAAAGAACTCTACGGTGCGGACGGCTGGGTGATCCACCACACCACCAACGCGTTCGGTCGCACAGGGGTACATGACTACGTACAATGCGGGCTGTTCCCGATGGCGGGCGCGTGGATGTGTCTGAATTTGTGGGAGCATTACGAATACACGGGTGATCGCGCGTACTTGAAAGAGATATTCCCCGTTTTGCAGGGTGCGTGCCGCTTTTTGTGCGACTATCTCACCGAAGGGCCGAACGGCTATCTTGTGACCGCCCCCTCCAACTCGCCCGAAAACGACTTTTTTTACTACGATCAACACGGCGAAAAGCAATGCGAAATGGTCACCTACGGTGCGACCATCGATTTTCAGATCATACGGGCGCTGTTCACCCGAACGGAACACGCGTGTGCGTTGTTTGGTGAAGATGCCTTTGCCCGCACGCTGCACGACGTGCGCCGCCGCTTACCGCCCTTGCGGGTGAGCGAGCGATACGGCACGTTGTGCGAATGGATCCGTGACTACGAAGAGGCCGAACCGGGGCATCGGCATATTTCCCATCTGTTCGGGTTGTTCCCGGCGGACGAGATCAACGAAACCGATCCCGTACTGTACGAAGCGGCGCGCCGCACCATCGAACGGCGATTGACGCACGGCGGCGGCGCCACGGGTTGGTCGCGTGCGTGGATCATCAATTTCTATGCCCGTTTGGGTGACGGTGCGGCAGCGGCTCATCATGTTCGGCAATTGTTGCAAATGTCTACCGCCGAAAACCTCTTTGATATGCATCCCCCGTTCCAGATCGACGGCAACTTCGGCGGCACGGCGGGGATCTGTGAAATGCTGTTACAAAGCCATCTCGGCACACCCGATGCTCGTGTGATTACGCTGTTGCCCGCTTTGCCGCCCACATGGGAAAACGGCGCGGTAAAAGGTCTGCGCGCGCGCGGCGGGTTCACGGTGGATGTGACGTGGCAAAACAGCCGCGTGACCGCGGCAACCTTCACCGCCGATCGGGACAGCACCTTGCGTGTGAAAGCAGCAAGACCGCTTTCTGCCACCCATCCGTTCAAAACGGAGGGGGATGTTTTGGTAATCCAACTGCTGGCAGGCGAAACGGCTACGCTGCAGTTTGAAGGGACGGAAACGAAATGAAAAACATCTTTGACACCGCGCGGTGGATATGGTATACCGCAACGGCGATCCCCGACAGTTACGGTGAGTTTGTGCAACCCGTCACCTATCGTGGCGGACGGGTGACGGTGCATCTTTCGGTGGACGGGGATTACACGCTGTTTGTGAACGGGAAGTTCGCCGCATCCAATCAATACGCGGATTTTGAACATTACAAGGTGTATGACAGCGTGGAAATCACGTCGTATTTGACCGAAGGGGAAAACACAGTTACCTTTTTGGTGTGGCACATCGGCATGTCCACCTTTTGGTATAAACCTGCGGCGGCAGGCCTCTTGTATGCCGTGGAATGCGACGGCAGAATAGTGTGCACAAGCGGGGCGAACACCCTTTGCCGTGAAGAGCCGCGTTACCAAAGCGGACGACAAAAAACGGTGACCATGCAGCTCGGTCCCGGCTTTTGCTACGATGCCACCCGTCCCGATGACACGCCTTTTCATCCTAGTGTAACCGTAGAAAAGTGCTGTCCCGCAATGTACCCCCGCCCCGTTGCAAAATCGGTGGTGCACGGCGAAGCGACGGTAACGGCGCTGAAGGCCGAAGGGAATCATTACCTGTTTGACTTGGGTGCCGAAACGGTGGGGTTGCCGGTATTGCGATTCGCTTCCCCGTGTGAACAGACTGTTACCGTTTCGTGGGGCGAACATATCGAGGACGGCGGGGTACGCCGCCTTATTGCCGATCGCGATTTCAGCTTTGAATACGTTGCCCGTGCGGGAGAAAATGCGTTTGCAAACTATATGTTGCGCATGGGGTGCCGATACATTGAGGTGTACTGCGAAGCCCCCATTGAGGTGGAGTATATCGGCGTGTTCCCGCAGACCTATCCCGTTACGCGGGTGGCGCGTACTTTTGCCGATGAAAAGGATAAAGCCATCTACGATCTGTGTGTCACCACGCTGGAACGATGCATGCTGGAGCGTTACGTGGATACCCCGTGGCGTGAACAGGGATTGTACGTGTACGATTCCCGCAACCAAATGCTGTGCGGTTACCGTGCGTTTGAAAACGGCAACCGCACCTACGCCCGTGCCAACCTGCGGCTGATCGCACAGGATCGGCGGGAGGACGGTCTGTTATCCATCACGTATCCCTGCGGCAGCGTGCAGGTGATTCCTTCGTTTTCGCTTCACTATTTCACCGCCGTGCGGGAATATCTGGATCATACGGGCGATCTCGCGTTTGGTGAGGAAGTGTACGAAAAACTGCTCTCCGTTATGGCAGCGTTCAAACCGCAGATGCGGGAAGGGTTGCTCTATTCGTTTAAGGGGGCAGATTATTGGAACTTCTACGATTGGTCAGAAGGGTTGTTCCTCGTGGAAGGCGGCGTGGCCGATCTCTTGCTGAACGTGCTGTGCATCCGCGCATTGGAGAATCTGAAATACATAGCCGGTCTGCTCGGACATCCGTTCACGGAACAGGTGTGGCTGGATGCGATGCGTCCTGCGGTGAAAGCGCATTTCTTCTGTGAAAAGCGGGGGCTGTTTGCCTTCACGGCAGGGGGGGCTCACTTCACCGCGTTGGGAAACGCTTTGGCGATTTTGGCGGGGCTCACGGACGAAGCCGAAAGCCGCGCGGTTGCCGAGGCGTTGGCGGCGGGTACGCTTTTGCCTTGCACGCTCAGCATGAAAGGGTTTATCTACGATGCGTTGTTGGAGGTGGATGAATCCTATCGCGCTCACGTGAAAGCAGACATTCACCGCACCTTTTTGCCGATGATCGCGGCGGGAGCCACCACCGTGTGGGAAGTGGCCGAAGGCGCGGGAGCCTTCGATAATGCGGGCAGTTTGTGTCATGGCTGGAGCGCTGTGCCGATTTTGTATCTGTAAACCATGTGAGTGAAGAAGGCGGGAGTGATCCCGCCTTCTTTTTGCATAGCAAGACATGTGTAAACGCCCCAAGTTCTTGTGTTTTACGGTATGTCAAGCGCAAGTGTGTGGGGGATTTACACAATAAGAGTGTCGAACGCTGTGCAAGTAAACGAATTTTAATAAAATGTGACAAAGAGGTTGCGCGCGCGGTAAAAAAGGAGTACAATCAATTCTCGGCAAGGAGTGAAAAAATATACCCCCAAAAAGAAACACAGGAGAGGAATCCCTCTCCTGTGTTTCTTTTCTCTTAGTGCTTTTCCACGGGGATATCCATTTCGCAGATACCGTCGGTGTGCACCACCGCGTGCGGGAAACGGAAGTTTTCAAAGGTTACCTGTTTGAGTGTGATACGTTCAAAATCACGCGCTTCCAACACCGCCATGGATTCACATCCCGTGCGGGCGGAAAGTGTGGTGTTTTCCACTTCAAAGCGAAGCGGTTCTTCCGCCCCGCCGAGGAGTTTCGCGGGACGACACACATCGGTGAAGCGGCAGTTTTCAAAACGGATGGAAGTCAGCGGACGGTGGTTGCACCAGATGTGTGTGCCGAAATCCATTTCAAACACCGCATCCGCACCCGCAAAGGTGCAGTTGCGCACCAAAATATCCCCCGGTGTGTGGCGTAACGGTTGCTTGAAGCGATGGTCGCAGTAGTAAAGGAAGGTGGTGAGGGTGTTGTGACGGCATCGATCGCTGCCCGCACGGGCGGCGCGCGCATCCGCGTTCAGCTCGTATCGATGGCCGAATGCGGCGGGTGCGGCGGACGTGCAGTTTTCGATCAACACGTTATGCCCGCCGAAGCGGAAGGTGGAACATGAACTTTCAAAATGGCAATTTCGCACGGTGACGTCGTAGTTGTCGTATCCCGCAATGCCGTCGTCGCCCGATAGGATGCGGCAATCTTCAATTAACACGCGGTCGCAAAGGAAAATATCGATGCCGTCGTGTCCGCCGTACACGGTGACGTTTTGAATGCGGATATCCCGACTGCGGAAAATGGCGTGTGCCCAGTTGGCGCTGCGGCGTACGGTATATCCCGTAAGTGTTACGCGCTCGCAGTTTTGCAGGTTGATGAGGTGTGGGCCGCGATACCCTTCTTCGCCTTCGGAATCATAGCAATCCACCCCGTCGATATACGAGCCGACCTCACCGACGATCGCGATGTCGTGTGCATCGATGGCTTTGATGAGGCCATTGTTCCAACGGCTGTAGGGGTTGACGGACCGCGCTTCAACGGGGGAGGGAGTGACGGGTTCGATCGTATCCTGCCAAAAACCGAGATAGTCCTCGGGATTGTCGCTTCCTTCCAAATATGCGCCGGTTTTCAAGTAGAGCGTGACACCCGACCGCAGGCGCAAACCGCCGGTGCGGAACACACCGCACGGCACGGTAACGGTGCCGCCACCTGCCAAAAAGCACGCGTCGATTGCCGCTTGAATCGCATCGGTCTGCAACCGGTCGCTCACCCGTGCGCCGAAATCTGTAATGATACAATCCATACCGTATCCCTCCTTATGCGGTTGTTTTTACTATATCACACCCGAAAGCGCACAGCAAGAAGAAATCATCGAAAAAATTTCGAAAAAACCGTACCTTGCCACACGGCGGCAGGTGTGGTATACTGAAACTATTAAACGCGAGGAGAATCACAATGGACATCATCAAAACGTTATGCACGGAATTTTCGCTCAAAACGTGGCAAGCGGAAAACACGGTGGCGCTGATCGACGACGATAAAACCATTCCGTTTATTGCCCGTTATCGCAAAGAGCAAACAGGTGCGCTGGACGACCAGTTGTTGCGTGATTTATACGAACGACTGACATATCTGCGCAACTTGGATAAACGGCGGGGGGAGATTTTGGCGTCCATCGAAGAGCAGGGAAAACTCACACCGGAACTCGCCGCCGCCATTGCCGCCGCCACGGCATTGGTGGAGCTCGAAGACCTGTATCGCCCCTATAAACAAAAACGTAAAACCCGCGGCAGCGTGGCGCGGGAACGGGGGTTGGAACCGTTGGCGGCCATTCTCTTGGCGCAAGAAGAAGGGTGCGATCCCGTGCGGGAGGCGGCCGCTTTTGTGAACGAGGAAAAAGAGGTGCCCGACACGGCGGCCGCTTTGGCGGGTGCTTCGGATATTATTGCCGAGGACGTGTCGGACGACGCCGAATTGCGCGGTGCGTTGCGCCGAATCCTTGCCCGTGCAGGGCAGTTGGTATCGGTGGCGACCGACAAAGAAAAAAGCAGCGTGTATGAGAACTATTACGACTATCGCGAACCGCTTTCCAAAGCGGCGGGGCACCGCGTGCTGGCGCTCAACCGCGGCGAAAAGGAAGAGTTTTTGCGTGTGTCGGTGGAACTGCCCGAATCGGCGGGGGAAAACGCCGTGTTGCGCCGCTACGTGAAAAACGCGTCCCCGTGCGGTAAGTTGGTGGAGGCGGCTTGTGTGGACGGGTATCGTCGGTTGCTGTTTCCTTCGCTGGAACGGGAAGTGCGGGCGAATCTGACCGAAACCGCCGCCGAAGGGGCGATCAAGGTGTTTGGGCAGAATTTGCGTCAACTGCTGATGCAACCGCCCGTGAAAGGAAAGGCTACTTTGGGGCTGGACCCCGCCTATCGTACCGGATGTAAAATCGCGGTGTGCGATTCCACGGGTAAGGTGTTGGAAACCACGGTTGTGTATCCCACGCCGCCGCAGTCCCGCACCGCCGAAGCGGCGGAAAAACTTACGGCGCTTATCAAAAAGCACCACGTGACGGCAATTGCTATCGGCAACGGTACGGCTTCGCGGGAATCGGAAGCGTTTGTGGCGGGGATGCTCCGTGATCTGCCGCACAAGGTGAGTTACATGGTGGTGAGCGAAGCCGGTGCGTCGGTGTATTCCGCGTCTAAATTGGCGGCACAGGAATTTCCCGATTTTGACGTGTCGCTTCGTTCGGCGGTGTCCATCGCCCGCCGCTTGCAGGATCCGCTGGCGGAACTGGTGAAGATCGATCCCAAGGCCATCGGGGTGGGACAATATCAGCATGATATGCCCCAAAACCGTCTGCACGAGGCACTTTCGGGTGTGGTGGAGGATTGTGTGAACGCCGTGGGGGTGGATCTGAACACCGCGTCGGCCTCTCTTCTGGAATACGTCGCGGGGGTGAGCGCCGCCGTGGCCAAAAACATTGTGGAATACCGCGAACAAAACGGTGCGTTTACCGACCGACGAACACTTTTAAAAGTGCCGAAACTCGGCCCGAAAGCATTTGAGCAATGTGCGGGCTTTTTGCGTGTGGCGGGCGGCAAAAATCCGCTGGACAACACCGCTGTACACCCCGAAAGTTATGCCGCCGCCGAAAAATTACTGAAAAAATACGGCGCGGCCGTGGGACAGACGGAAGGACTTCCCCAAACGGCGGATGCGGCGTTGGCGGAAGAGTTGGGGGTGGGGTTGCCCACATTGGCCGATATTTTGAAAGAACTGCCCAAGCCCGGGCGCGATCCGCGCGATGAATTACCGCCGCCGCTGATGCGTGACGGCAACGTAATGGAACTCAAAGACCTGAAAGAGGGTATGGTGTTCACGGGAACGGTGCGCAACGTGATCGATTTCGGTTGTTTTGTGGATATCGGCGTGCACGAGGACGGATTGGTGCATATTTCGCAAATCTGCGATCGCTTTATCAAGCATCCGCTGGAAGCGGTAAAGGTGGGGCAGACCGTGAAAGTGAAGGTGTTGTCGGTAGACGTGAAGCGCCGCCGCATCGGCTTGACCATGAAACTGTGAAAAAAGGGAAGTGCGAAATGTTTCGCACTTCCCTTTTTGCGTGAACCCCCGCGTTTTACGAATACGGCGATTGACGTTTTAGCCAAAAGTATCGATCTTTTGGCGCGAACATTGACATTTAGATGGTAATAACATATAATTGTTTCGTATCACGTAATCACATAGCGAAGGGTGCGAGGATATGTTGATCAAGAGATTGTTGGCATTGCTTCTTTGTTTGTGCCTGACGGTGCCCGCCATCGGGTTGCAACTTGTGTCGCCCACGGCAATTACGGCTGCGGCGGCAACGCAAACAGCGTATATCGTGGCGGAATTTGGCTGTGCTGTTAACGGAGTTTTCGTTGCCGATGAAGGTTCTTCTTTGGTGAGTGGTGCGGCCTATCAATTGGCCGAACCGTTGGATCTTACCAAGCACGGATATTCCACCGACTCCGCCCAAAACACATTGGCCTTGCAGGTGGACATGTACGTTTCGGGCGATAACGGACTGGTATCGTTGCTGGAAAGCGGAAACATGGCCGGTCAGATCGAAATTACCAGCAGCGGTACTTGCGATCAACAGGAACGATTCACGGGGGTGGGGCACCTGCATTTCCAACGCGACACATGGGTGCGTCGCACCTTGCCGCTTTCGTCTTTCACCGGAACAACGGGGAACGTGGCGTTTGATCCGACCGCGTTCAACTATTTCCGCATTTATTATGCTGCGCCTAATGCTTCGGTTAATGGGCAGAAGGCAACCATAAAGATGTGCAATATCCGATTGGTCAACACGGCGGTGCAAGCGCCGTCGGTCGAAGACGATCCGATCGGCGACGGTACCTTTGCGCCCGAGGCACCGCAATGGAAAGCGGTGGAGTTCAGCGAGGGAATGGACGATTCCACGCCGTTGGTGGCGGGTTATAACCTTGCGGAATATGTGGAAAAGCACAACGTTGATTTGATCGATCGCAAGGGCAACGTGGACTACGCGCCTGTGGTCAACTCACTTTTGGAAGGCCTTTCCATGGCGGGCGGCGGCACATTGTTTATTCCTGCGGGACGCTATAGTTTTTACGATGAGATCTACATTCCCCGTGGCGTTTCCGTTTGCGGTGAATGGGCGTCTCCCGAACACGACCGTGCAGTAAAAGGTACGGTTTTGGAAGTGTATGCCGGTCACAACGGAACGAGCGCAATGCCTTTCATCACCATGGCTTCGCACGCGCAAGTGCGCAACCTGTCGTTCTGGTATCCGCATCAGGATGCCCAAAACATCGTGCCGTATCCTGCCACGATTCGAACGTTCCAATACACCTTCGTGCAGAATGTGACGTTTGTAAACTCCTATTTTGCGGTACAACAAGTCGAGGGGGCCAACTGCCCGAATGTATCGAACGTGTACGGTACGCCGCTGTACAAGGGTATGGATATCGACGTAGTTGTCGATATTGCCCGTTTGGAAGAAATTCATTTTGCACCCGAATACTGGATCGAATCCAAACTCCCTTCGGCTCCTGTGGCGGATGCGGCGGATGCGGCGTTGCGCACCTATCTTTATGAAAACGCAACGGCCATAACGCTGCGCCGTATTGACTGGTCGTATCTCACGTATTCCGACATTCGCGGCTATCACACCGGGTTGCATTTTGCCAAGTGCGCGTTTTCCGATGCGTTCCCCAACGGCCAATGTGTCGGTTTGAATTTCACCGATTGCTACAACGCGCTGTTGGCGGATAACGTCAGCGGCAACACCGAATCGCTCGCGGATATCACCATCCGCAACTGCGTGTATGGCCTGCACTTCCCCGCAACCGATTACAGCGGGTACGGTTCGTTGCAGGTGATGAACGTTGACATTGCGGCAACCGGCGCGGCGGTACTTCAAAACAACCCTGTGCGCGTATCCATTCTGTCCTCCACCATTCGTCAAGGCGGCATCGTGTCCAATAGGGGGCATATTTTGGTTGGCGATTCCGATCTGCTTACGCCCGCACCGCAGGTGGTGCTGAACGCGGGCGCGTTTTCGGGCATCTTGATCGGCAATCGCAACGCCGACGGTGGGGAGATCTCCTATGTGAATCAAGGCGGATGTCCCGTATCTTACAGCGCGGTGGCGTTGGATCTTAAGAGGTACACGTCGCTGACTCCCGAGCAAGCGGGCCCGCAGGAAAAAGGTCCTTTCAAAGCGGCGTATTACGTAGCAAACGTGGATAA
Source organism: Acutalibacteraceae bacterium (assembly GCA_045533175.1). Classification (GTDB taxonomy): domain Bacteria; phylum Bacillota; class Clostridia; order Oscillospirales; family Acutalibacteraceae; genus SIG588. The sequence goes on along the minus strand of JAZSHJ010000064.1, from coordinate 13,647 downwards.
GACAGGCGCGACCGACGTGACCGAACGTTTGCAAGCGTTGCTTACCGAGGCGGGACAAAACGGCGGAGGTCTTGTGTTCCTTCCGCCCGGAAAATACCGTGTAGACGGTGCACTCAACGTGCCGTCGGGTGTGGAACTGCGCGGCACGGGCGATTTCGGTTCGATGCCGTGTCCGGTCAACACGATCATTTTGGTGTATCGCCGCGGCAACGAAGCGGACGTGGCCACCGTGACGCTTGCGGCTTCGGCGGGTATTCGCGGTATCACCTTCCATTATCCCGAACAAAACAGCGAGTACACGCCGGTCACCGTGAACGGGGTGGAAAGCTATCGCTTCATCTTTGAATCCTACCCCTACGCCATCCGCGGTGCGGGCAGCGATGTATATGTGATCAACGTGTCCTCGCACAACGGGTATAACGGCGTGGATCTTGTCACCAACCGTTGCGACAATCACTATGTGGACTATTTGGCGGGCCACTTCTTCCATCGCGGTATTGTGGCAGGCGGCGGTTCCACGGGCGGTGTGATCCGCAACTATCAGTTCAATTACAATGCGATCCTGAACTCCCACGGTTCGGTGTGGGGAGACTGGGGCGCTTCGCCTCCGGCGGAGCTGACTTCTCATTTCCACGTGGAAATGCAGCGTCAATTCAACAACAACGCCATTCCGCTGACGCTCAGCGACGTGAAGAATCAGTTGGTGTACGATTGCTTCAACTATTCCTCGCTGTACGGCGTGTTGCTCACGAGCGAAAACGGCAATGAACCCGACGGTGTGCGTTTGTACGGCCACGGCGTGGACTATGCGACCGAAGCGCTCCGTGTGGAAGCGGGCAAAAATATTGAGATCCTCAATATGCAGCTTACGGCGTTCAACCAAAACGGTTCCAACGTCACGGGCGAATACGCCGTGACCGATAAGGACATCTACGATATCCACCTGACCGACACCTTCACGGGTGAGATCACCATTCACAACTTCACCGAATGGGCGCCTTCCCCCACGGCGGGTGTGCGGGTGGATAACGGCACATTGAACCTTTACAACGCTGCGATGAACCACACCAACTCGCAGTTTTTCGAGATGTCCTCGAAGGGTACGGTGAACGTGGTGGGATTGAGTTCCGGACGCGGGGATACACCGGTTATCACGGATTACACGTATCGCAAACGGGTGAACGTGACGGGCGGTTACTATGTCAGCGAGTTCAAGGTGTACCGCGACTATTTCGGGCTTTTCCAACAAGAAGAAAATTTCACCAATGGCAGTTACATCCACCGGTGGACCGGATCGTACAGCGCCACCGATGCCGCGGCGGGATTCACGTATACCACCGCCGATAACGGTGTGACCATCACGGGATACACCGGTTCGGCCACCGCGATCTCCGTTCCTGCCGCGATCGGGGGCAAGTCTGTTGTGGCAATTGCGGCGAACGCGTTCAGCAACAAGAAGTTCACGGCAGTTGCGTTGCCCGAAACCATCAACACCATCGGTGACGGTGCGTTCAGCGGTTGTACCGCGCTGAAAGGTGTTTCCATTCCCGCGGGGGTTAAGACGATCGGCGCTTCCGCCTTTAAGGGCTGTTCGGCGCTTGGGCAGGTGTCCCTGCCGCGCGCGGTCACCGCGGTGAATGCCGATGCGTTCAGCGGCTGTACCGCCCTTTCGGAAGTGATCTACGACGGCAGCGCTACCGACCGTTTCGCCATGGCGGTGGCAAGCGGCAATGAGCCGTTGACTTCGGCCGATTGGACCTGCATGTCGTGTGCACACGGCGCCACGATCCTGCGCGACCAAACCGCCGCCGAAAACTTGAAAGCGGGGTACACGGGCGATATCGTGTGTACCGTTTGCGGCACGGTTGTGCAGAAGGGCGAAAGTATCGATCCTCTCGGCTATGCGTATTTGGACACCGATGAAGGGGTGCTCACTACCGATTGTGTGGTGACGCCGCTTGGCGCACACGGCACCGTGGACGTGTCGGTTATCAACAACGAGGAATACGGCATTTCGCTGAAATCCGATTTGTCGGGCTTTGCGCTCACGGGTGCGCTGTTCCGCGATATCCCCGCAAGCGAAAGCCTCACCATGGCAATCGAATATTACATCACGGAACAAACAAGCGGCAATCAACGCATGTTTCGCTATCAGTTCGGGAACTATCCGAAGGTGGAACTGTTTGCTGACACCCATGCGTTGCACGTGCGGGAATCCGCGCTGGTGTTCCACACCTTCACGGCGGAAGAACGTGCCGTGATCGGTGCGGACGAATTTGCGTTCTCTGTCACAGGCTGTGCGCCGAACGTGTATATCCAATCGGTGAAATTGGTGCCCACATCGTCGTTGCACATCGAAGGCGGCGATTTCGCCTATGCCGAAATGCAAGAGAGCGTTTTGTGCGAGTTCTATCCCGACATTACGGCCTCGCACGCACGGTTGATGACGTGGGGCGACTACGAACAGGATGACGAAAAGTATCCCGATGCAGATTACCTGTACCGTTACTTCAAGGTGTACGGCGCGGCAACCTCTTCCGACGCCACGGCGAACAAACCGTTGTACGTTAAGATCTACACGACCCCCGGTTACGAAAACACCACCGTGGCGTTGAATGCATTTGAAGTGAGCAACGGTACGACCTCGAATTTCAGCGGTATGTACGGGTACGAGGCACCCACGGTCACCGTGCAAAACGGCGTGGGAGACGTGTTCCTGCCCGAAACTTGTTTCCGCAACAGCTTGAACGGGCTCGGCTCATTGCGCGTGTGGTACACCGAAGTGCCGAAGATCGCGCGTATCGAAGTGTACGATCTGCAGACGGCCTGCAACGCCGACGTTTCCTCGGCGGTGCGTGAGGAGCTACACGAATGGATGGCCGAAAACGATTACAACACAACGGACACCTTGAAGGGTGTTCAATGCGTCACCTGCAACGCCGTCCTGAAAGCGAAGGCGGTGTATGCGAAGCTTGATTTTACGAGTGGTACGCTGGTGGGCACGTCCGCTACCGCTTCGGGCTACACCGTGGAACAGATTCCCGGCACCGACAGTTACGGTGTGAAACTGTACAAGCATAATCAGAGTTTTACGTTCCGCTTGGATCCCGCCACGCTTGGATTGGCCGAAACGGATATTCTTGCAGGAGAAGACCTTGCGATCACGTATGAATATTACGTGACCGATGCATGGCTCGGCAACGCCCGCCTGACCTTGCGCAACAGCGGCTACAACCTCGGCATCAACGGCGGCGGCAACCCCGACACATGGGATTGCCTGAGTGTGAACAGCGGGTCACCTCTCACGAAAGGGGCGCTCGATATCGTATCGTTTACGGTGGGCCGCGGCGTTACCTACACCGCCACCGCGAACAGCGCCATCGGCAACGGAGTGACCGCCACCGCAGGTACGGCTTACGACACGATGGAAACCGCAAAAGCATTGGTAAGCGGAAAGACGTTCAACCTCATTTGCTGGAACATCGACGATGCGGGCACTTCGGGTTCGGCAATTTATCTCAAATCCATCACCGTGTGCAAGGCGTCCGATTTGCAATATCCGTTGCAAAAGGAAAGTTCCGAGGCCATTTACTTCGATTATGCGGTGAGTCCCGTGCACTACCCGCAATATACCAAAACCATTTCCACGGGCTTGACCATGAGCAGCGGTCTTGCGGAGTACTATGCGGCGGACACGAATAAGCAATATCCCCGTTTCAATTATGGCTACATCAAGGTGAACAAACTGCTTTCCCAAGACGGCACAACGAAGGTGGATTATATTCTGCGCATTCATGCCAAGGAAGGAAGTGACATCGAACAGATCGTCGTACAGTATCAAAAAGCGAAGAGCGACACAGCGACCATTGCGGGCGACGAACGCTGGAGTTCCTACTACACCGTAAAATTTGTGGACGGTGTCGCAACGTTGGCTTTGGCGGATACGGTGCTGTGCAACGGTTTGAACGCAGGTGCTTCGATCCGACTGCGTGATACGCACTATGTACAATCGGGCGATACTTATGTGCTGCAGACGAACGACGAGCTGGCGGATATCGCTTTTATCGAATTGGTTCCCACGGTGTGCCCCCATACGCAAACGCGTGTGGAAGGGGCTGCGGCGGCAACGTGTAACAAGGCGGGCAGTACCGGCAATACCGTGTGTGCGGAATGCGGTGCGGTGTTGAAATCAGCGCAGGTGATCGCGGCCTTTGGCCACACCACCGTGGTGGATGCGGCGAAGGCGCCCACTTGCACCGAAATCGGCTTGACCGAAGGCAAACATTGTGTCACCTGTAACATGGTGTTGGTGGCACAACAGGTTGTTGATACGATTCCTCACACCGAAGCAATCAACCAAGCGGTGGCTCCCACTTGCGTCACCACCGGTTTGACCGAAGGCAAACGTTGCTCGGTCTGCGGTGAAGTTCTGGTTGCTCAGCAGGTTGTTGCGGCGCTCGGCCACACCGATGGCGAGTGGCAAAACAAAAAAGTACCCACCTGTATCGACAACGGCTACAGCGGTGATCGTTACTGTATCACATGCGGTGAGCAGACGGTGTGCGGTGTGGATATCTCCGCAACAGGGCACGATAATGGTGTTTTGGAAGGCGCATACGATGCCACGACGAAAGCCCCCGGTTACACCGGCGACACCGTTTGCGGTGTCTGCGGTGATGTGTTGAGCACCGGCGTTTATACGCCGATCGTCATTATCGGCAAGATCGGCCAAGACGGCATCTATCGTGAAAAAGGCGCAATCATCGCCTATAAGGGCCTGATCTGTGTGGACGGCGACTACTACTATGTCGGCACGGGCGGACGCATCTTGAAGAATGTCAACTACACGTTGGTGACCATGAACTCGGTTTGGACACCGGCGTTCTGAATTTTGAAGAAGGCCAATGGATCCGTCAGCAGATCCCGTTGTCTTCGTTCATACATACCAGTAATCCGGGCGCTGATTTGACGAATATCAGCTACTTCCGTATTTACTTGCTATCTCCTAACATTGAGAGTTTGGTTGGGCAAGAAGCGTTGGTGAAGATCTGCAACATCCGTCTGATCAACACCGCGGAAGGTTCTGACACGGGCGACCGTGTCGGTGACGGTTCGTTCCTCGCGGACGCGCCCGTGTGGACGCCTGTGACGTTCGGATCGGAATATGCTGCGTATTCCGATCCGTTGGTGGCGGGTTACAACATGAAGGCGTACGCCGAGGCGCACGCGGCACAGTTCGGCTACACGGCGGGGGATGCCAACTTCGACTGGGCCCCTGTGTTCAAGACCTTGATGGACGGTTTGGATCACGTGGGCGGCGGTGCGCTGTTTATCCCGGCGGGTGAATATTCCTTCTATAGTCCGGTGACCCTCCCGCGCGGCGTGCAGGTATACGGTGAATGGTGTTCTCCCGAAACGGATCACACCGTGCGCGGCACCATCTTGAAGGTGTATTGCGGCAAGAACGATGCGGGCGGATCCGCCTTCATCAACATGTCTACCCACACGCAGATCTCCAACCTCAGCATTTGGTATCCCGAGCAGGATGCGCAAAACATCAAGACTTATCCTGCAACGGTGTTTACCAACGATTACACCTTTGTGAAGAATGTCACGCTCGTTAACTCCTATTTCGGTATCCAGCAGAACAGCTCTGCAAACTGCCCGAACGTGATGAAACGTGTACGGCACGCCGCTGTCCAAGGGCTTGGATATCGATATGGTTATCGACATTGCCCGTATTGAAGAGGTTCACTTTGCGCCTGAGTATTGGATCTGCTCGGGCTTGAAAGGTGCGCCCATGGGCGATGCGGCGGCCGCGGCGTTGCGCGATCATTTGTACAGCAACGCCATTGCGGTGACTCTGCGCCGTATCGACTGGTCCTACTTCACCTTCTCGGACATCCGCGGTTATGCGGTTGGTCTGCAGCTCGCGCGCTCCATTGATCCCGACGGTGTGAATTTCCCGAACGGTCAATGCGTGGGACTGAACTTCAACGGCTGTTTGGCGGCTGTTTTGGTGGAAGGCGTGCAGGAAACCACCGAATCCTTTGCGGATATCGTGATCGAGGATTGCGAATACGGTATCTATCTCACCAAAGAGGGTTCGGGTGCCGATTCGTTCGGCAAATATTCCTCCCTGCGTATGGTGAACATGGACATCTCCGCCAATTCCTATGCCATTTGGCAGAACAACGGCGTGCAAGTGTCCATGCTCGCGTCCACCGTTCGTCGCGGCAAGGTGGTTTCCTCGTCGGCGCATCTGCTGATCGGAAAAACCAAGTTCCACACCGCGGCACCGCAGGTGTTGTTGCAACCGGGCGCTACCGCGGCCGTTTTGCTCGGCAACACCGATCAAAACGGCACGGCGCTCACCCAGTCCAACATGGTGAAGAATACCGGCTCGGTTTCGGTGTCCTTCAGTACCGCGCTCAGCGAGTTGGATCTCAGCAAACTGTACACGTCGCTGACTCCCGAAGAGGCGGGCCCCAAGAAGAAGGGTCCTGCGGCGGCGAATTATTACGTTGCGAATGTGGATAACACGGGCGCGACCGATGTGACCGAAGCGTTGCAGGCTTTGCTTACCCAAGCGGGCAACAACGGCGGCGGTCTGGTGTTTGTGCCGCCCGGAAAATATCTGGTGGACGGTGCGCTCACCGTTCCCGCGGGCGTAGAACTGCGCGGCTCGGGCGACTTCGGCTCGATTCCTGCGCCGGTCAACACCATTTTCCTGGTGACGCGTGAGGGCGACGGCACAGCGGCAGCCACCGTTACCCTGTCGGCTTCGGCGGGTGTTCGCGGCATCACCTTCCATTATCCGAACCAGGCGCAAGGCGATGCCAACGCCACGTCCTTCACCTTCAAGCAATATCCGTTTGCCGTGCGCGGTGCGGGCAGCAATGTGTACGTGATCAACGTATCTTCGCACAACGGCTGGAACGGTGTGGACCTCGCGACCAACCGTTGCGACAACCATTATGTGGATTATCTTGCGGGCCACTTCCTGTATCGTGGCATCGTGGTCGGTAACGGCTCGGCGAACGGTGTGATCCGCAACTATCAATTCAACTACAACGCCATTCTCCACGGCTATAACGCTATATGGGGTGTGTGGGGCGTGGCACCGCACAATGCCACCCAGGCGGAAAATCACTTCCACCTCCCCATGCAAAAGCAATTTGCAAACAACATGATCGCGTTGCAGATCGGTGACGTGACCAACCAGTTGGTGTACGACAACTTCAACTACGGTTGTATGTACGGTGTGCAGATCACCACCGATAAAGTGATCGGTTGCGGCAGCGGCACCGCCGGCCCGAACGGCTTGCGTTTGTTCGGCCACGGTGTGGACTGGTCCACCGAAGCCATCCGCGTGGAAGCGGGTACCAATATCCAGATCATGAACCTGCAGGTGACGGCGTTCGACCAGAACTGCGGCGTGCAAAATTTCACGGCGGGCAGCGGCAGCGGTGCCTTGGCCAAAAACGGTAAGGTATACGACATTCACACCACCTCCTCTTTCGGCGGCGAACTGCACATTTGGAACTTCGCCGAGTGGGCGTATAACCCCACGAAAGTGGTGTTGCACGAAGGCGGTACGCTGTACATTTATAACGGCGCGTTCAACAACGATACCGGCTATTTCTTCGATATTGCGAACTCCAAAACGGCCTACGTTGTCGGCTTTACCACCAACAACAACGATAAACCCGTTGTAACCGATAACAGCGACAGAAACTATGTGAAAATCAACGGTGGTTTTACTAAAACGCAGTTGAATTACCACAACGGCCTATGGGAATCCGCGTTCAGCGGCGACTCCAACGTGCCCACGTGGGACAATGATGATGCTCCCACCGATTATACTTCCTATTATTCTTACACCGTGAACGGCAACGAAGCCACCATCACGGGGTACAGCGGTTCTTCCGCGACGCTCACCATCCCCGCCATGCTGGGCGGCAAACCGGTGACGGCGATCGGGGGCGGTGTGTTCCAAAGCAAAACGGGCATCACCACCGTGGTGCTTCCCACCACCGTCAAGACGATCGGTGCCAACGCGTTTAACGGGTGCACCGGTATCACGAGTGTGGTCTACGGCGGCAACAGCGACGATTGGAACGCCATTGCCATCGGCAGCGGCAACGAACCGCTGACCGGCAAGACCACTCCCTCGGGTTGCGAACACGCGACTACCCACACGGAAAACTACAAAGCGGCCACCCGCACCGAAGGCGGTTACTCGGGTGACACGCTGTGCGACGTTTGCGGCGCGGTAGTTGCGTTGGGTAAATACATCAGCGCCACCGGCTACGCCTATGTGGAAACGGCGGGCGGTGTGCTCTCCACCAGCCATAACCTGGTTTCCGTTAACGGCGGTTCCACGGCGGTTTCCGCCATTGGCACCACCGGGGAATACGGTATTAAACTCGAAAGCGACTGGTGGGGCTTCGCCTTGCAGGGCGATCTGTTCAGCGAGGTTCCTGCGGGCCAGAGCGTCACGATGGTGATGGAATATTACATCGATGCCGATCTGGCGGCGGGCGACCAATCGCAGTTGTTCCGTTACAAGCCGTACGGCACGATGGACGGCAACGCCCACATTGACTTGTATTACACAAAGAACGCCTTGAAGTGCGGCCGATCCTATCTGTACATGCATACCTACACCGCAGCGGAGATCGCCGCCTTCAACAGCGGTGCCAAGCAGTTCAACGTGACCGCTTGCCACCAAGGCCAGAACATGGTGTACATCCAGTCGATGCGTTTGGTGGATACCGATTTTGTGTACAGCGGTGCGGATCGCGGTTACGACTACGGCGGATTTGAAGAGACGCTGTTGTGTGACTACTATCCCGATATTTACGGTATCCCGTCCTACAACGTTGGGTATATCGAAGCGGATTACCGTTACGTTAAGGTGTTCGGTGATACGCTGACCAATGAAGAAAAGACCAAACCGGTGCTTATTCGTTTCCGCACCAAAGCGGAGTATGCGAACACCACCCTCACGGTGCAGGCGTATGAAGCGTTGATAGGCGGCAACCGTGGCTTCAGCGTCGACCTGTTGGGCGGCAAGGTCATGACGGTCACCGTGCAAAACGGCGTGGGCGAATTGTATCTGCCCAACGCCAGTTTCCACAACGGCCTGAACGGCGCCGGCTCCTTCCGTATCTCCTATGAAGAGTGCGAGAAGTTGTCGATGTTTGAAGTTTATGACGTCGCGAGCTATTGCGGCGAAATGATGGCGGATGAGGCCATAGTCTCCAAGATGCACAGCTTCATGTTGAGCGATGGGTACAACACTTCCTCCAACGGGTATGTGGCACCCGGCTACAACACCCCCGGTCAAAGCGGCGAAACCGTGTGTAACACGTGCGGTAAGATGCTCAAACCGAACGAGGAGATCCTCCCGCTGCCCTACATGCAGATGGATGCGACGAGTGGCACGGTGGAGCTGACCGAAGGCTTCGGCATTATGGACAGCGGCGCTTCGTCCACCCCGTCGGCCATCGGTTCCACGGGTGAGTACGGTATCAAACTCACCGGCGACTGGGCAGGCTTCTTTGTGCACGGAAACTTCTTTGCAAACGTTCCTGCGGATCAGAGTGTTACCATGGTGGTGGAATACTATGTGGCCGCGGGTGCACAGGGTCAGATCTTCCGCTATGCGCAGAACGAATCGGCCAACTTCACCGATATGTTCTCGATGAGCCAAGCAGAGAATGGTCCTAACGGTCTGCATACGGTAGTCAGCGAAGGTGTCGACGTGTTTACTCACACCTTCACGGCGGCCGAACGCGAAAGCTATAAGTACAAGGGATTCCAGTTCATTATTAAGGGCTGCGGTGCCGGTGCCAATAAGGTGTGGATCAAGTCGATGAAACTGGTCAACACCGAATACGTCCATGTGGGCGGCTATGCCTATGCGGATATCACCGAAGGTTCTGTGGCGAGTGATTATTATCCCACCATCAAGAATCTGAAGCAGGATGGCCTGTTCCGTTTCGTGTCTCCCGACGAAAACTATGTGTATTACAGGGTTCGTAACGAGTTCTTGATCGGCGACTCCACGGCCAAAAACCCGATGGTGCTGAAACTGTATGCGGCACAGGGCTATGAAAACGCCACCTTCACGTTGCAGTCCTATGAAGTACCGGACGGCACGCGTTGGGGTGCGGATAACGGCTACGGCTCGCCCAGCATCACGATGAAGGACGGCGTGGGCTACATGTTCCTGCCGGCTGCCAGCTTTACCAACGCTTGCAACTCCTACTCGTTCCGTATTGAAAAGGGCGAACATGCCAAACTTGCGCGCATTGAACTCTTCGATCTGGATGCGTATTGCGCCGAAGCGGCGGCAAGCGCCGAAAAGAAGGCGGAAATGCACGCGGTGATGTTGGAGAACAACTACAACCTCACGACGGTCGGCGAGAAACCCGCCACTCCCACCGCGGCCGGTTACACGGGCGACATCGTCTGCGCGACTTGCGGTACTGTGTTGAAGCAGGGCGAGGCAACGCTGCCTGCACCGTATGTGTATTTTGACGCCAACAGCGGCACGTTGCAGAGCAACACGGGTGTGGCGTACACCGTGAACGGTGTGGTGCCCACTCCCGTACAGATCGGTTCCACCGGTGAATACGGCATCGAGATTCCCTCCGGTTCGCAATGGGATTGGGGCGGTGTTTGGATCGATGCTTCGCCGCTTGCCAATGTTCCCGAAGGCCAGAGTGTTACGATGGTCGTGGAATATTACATCAACAAGGACCTCGGAAGCGGTGACCAGACCTTCCGTTATCAGTTGTATGACGGTTGGATTTCCGGTGACGAATACGACGCCAACTGGGATAACTTGTTTGTGAATAAAGACGGTGTGAAAGCGCGTCAATCGGCGCTGTTTATACGCACCTTCACGCCCGAAGAATTGGCGGTATACAAAGACCCCAACCGCGAAGTTACGAAGAAGTTGATCAACTTATTCGGCGGCGCAGCGGCCGGCAGCGTATACTTCCAGTCGATGCGTATCGTGAACACCGAAAGCGTTCACGTGGGCGGCGATCCGGGATACAGTTTCTACGATCTCGAGGAAAAACCGCTGTGCGACTACTATCCCGACATCGTGGGCAACGCCAGCTACAACATGACGTATTGTATCCTCGAAAACAACGCTGAGTTCAACGGGTTCCAGTACTTCAAAGTGACCGGCGGCGAAGCGTTGATCGACAACGTCAACAAGAACAAGCCGATCGTCTTGAAGTTCTATGCTAAGAAGGGCTTTGAAAACGCCAAAATGGCGGTCAACGCGATCGACTACAGCGATGGCAGCGGCGGCTTTATCTTCCAGTCCCTCGGTTGGGTTACCTTTGAAAACGGCGTGGCAACGCTGGTTACCGAAGCCGGTTTGGCCAACCGTTTGAACGGCGGCAACTCGCTGCGTCTGGAAGTGGACCAAGGCTTGGATAAGTTGGCGCGCGTTGAGATCTACGATGTGGCAACCTACTGCGCGGAAGGCGCGGCGAACGAAGAAACCGTCAAGGATATGCATGACTATATGCTCGAAAACGGGTATAACGTCAAGACGGTGGAAGTGTTCGGCACCACCGGCAACATCGTCTGCGCGACTTGCGACGCGGTGTTGAAGGAAGGCGAAGTGTCCATCATCGATCCGTACGCTTGGTTCGATACCAAGGGCGGCACCATCACGTCCAATTATGTGCTTGGTGCACAAGGGGAAGTGGGTTCCATTGCAGTGACGCAGATTCCCGGCACCGGCGAATACGGTATCCGTCTGGAAAAAGACTGGAGTGGTTTCTGGTTCGGCGGCGAAATGCTGAAAGCCGTTCCCGCGGGTGCCAGCGTGACGATGGCGGTCGAATACTACGTTGATATCGACTTTAAGCCGACAGAGCGTTTGCAGCTCTTCCGTTATCAATCCTATAGCGGCATGGCGTGGAAAGATGTATTCACCGATACCGACCATTTGATGAGCAAAAAGACCGGCCTGTTCTTCCACACCTTCACGGCGGAAGAAATGGCGGCCATCGGTTCGGGTGATTTCCGCTTCACGTTCCTCTGCGCCAGCACAGACTATGCGGCGAAGGTATACATCAAGTCGGCCAAGTTGATCCACACCGAATACGTGCATCCCGTGAATTACGAGAATCAGGGTTATGCGATCGTCGACTTTACGGGTCAGACTGTGTGTGACTATTACCCCGACGTTAAGATTCCCTATACGGTCAATGTGGATTATGCCGTGCACGAGGTGACTGACAGCTTTGCGGGTTATACCTACATCAACTTGTACGGTCCCGTGGCCGGCAATACCAACGGTACCAACCGCAAGATGATCCTCAAGGTCTATGCGACCGAAGGCAACGAAAACGCGACGGTTATAGGCAACTATGCATTCCGTTATGATAGCAACGTCAGCGGATACTGGACAGATCTTCCCACCTTTACCTTCGTGAACGGCGTGGCAGAAATCGAAGTGGATGCCTGCTTCCAAAACCGTTTGAACAACGTTGGCTCGCTGCGCATTGCTCAGGAAGAAAACATGGGCAAGATCGCACGGATCGAAGTGCATAACGGCCCCGATTTCGTGTGCCAGCATGCCAACACCACCGTTAAGAACAAAGTGGATGCTACCTGTACCACATCCGGTTCGACCGGCGATGTGGTCTGCACCCTTTGCGCTCAGGTCGTAACCCCCGCTAGCGTGATCCCCGCCAAGGGCCACACCGAGGTCGTGGATGCGGCGGTGGCTCCCACTTGCACCGCGACGGGCTTGACCGAAGGTAAGCATTGCGGTGTGTGCGGCGAAGTTCTGGTTGCTCAGCAGGTTGTTCCTGCACTCGGCCACACCGAAGTGATCGATGCGGCGGTTGCTCCGACTTGCACCGAAACCGGTCTGACCGAAGGCAAGCATTGCTCGGTCTGCGGTGAAGTACTCGTGGCTCAGCAGGTCGTTGCGGCACTCGGCCACACCGAAGTGATCGATGCGGCTGTCGCTCCGACTTGCACCGAAACCGGTTTGACCGAAGGCAAACATTGCTCGGTCTGTGATGAAATTCTGGTTGCTCAGCAGGTCGTTGCGGCACTCGGCCATACCGAAGTGATCGATGCGGCGGTTGCCCCGACTTGCACCGAAACCGGTTTGACCGAAGGCAAGCATTGCTCGGTCTGCGGCGAAGTGCTCGTGGCTCAGCAGGTTGTTGCGGCACTCGGCCACACCGAAGTGATCGATGCAGCGGTTGCTCCGACTTGCACCGAAACCGGTTTGACCGAAGGCAAGCATTGCTCGGTCTGCGGTACCGTTTTGGTTGCTCAGCAGGTTGTTGCGGCACTCGGCCACACCGAAGTGATTGACGAGGCTGTTGCTCCCACTTGCACCGAAACCGGTTTGACCGAAGGCAAGCATTGCTCGGTCTGTGATGAAATTCTGGTTGCTCAGCAGGTTGTTCCTGCCAAGGGCCACACCGAAGTGATCGATGCAGCGGTTGCTCCGACTTGCACCGAAACCGGTCTGACCGAAGGCAAGCATTGCTCGGTCTGCGGTACCGTTTTGGTTGCTCAGCAGGTTGTTGCGGCACTCGGCCACACCGAAGTGATTGACGAGGCTGTTGCTCCCACTTGCACCGAAAC
>JAZSHJ010000007.1:0-4096 GCA_045533175.1 Acutalibacteraceae bacterium | reverse complement strand
GTCGGCACGGAAACGAGCCTTGCAGGCCTTGCAATCCATCAGGGGATCGTTAAAGCCGCCCACGTGACCGGATGCCACCCACACCTGCGGGTTCATCAAAATGGCGCTGTCCAGCCCGACGTTGGTGGGGCTTTCCTGCACGAATTTTTTGAGCCACGCGCGTTTCACGTTGTTCTTCAGTTCCACGCCCAGGGGGCCGTAGTCCCACGAGTTGGCCAAGCCGCCGTAAATATCCGAGCCGGGGTACACGAACCCGCGGCCCTTGCACAGAGCGACGATTTTTTCCATGGTCTTTTCGGTGTTCAGCATTACGGATACTTCCTTTACACAATAATACATCATAATAATACTCAAAAAACCGAAAATGTCAAGTACTCTCGGAAAAGCATAGGGAAAACAAATGAGTCGGGAAAGAGGAGCGCCGCTTTTGTTTGAAAAAAAGGTTGCATTTTTTAGGGGATGCGTATATAATATATTCATATCGCGTGCTTTGGGGCATACGGATGGATCGGTCCTGTGCGATGGACCGCTGTGAACCATGTCAGGCGGGGAACCGAGCAGCATTAAGCGGTTGGCTCCGTGCGCCGCAGGTAACCGGTTTGTCCGTATGCCCAAGAGTACGCGTTTTGTTGAAAGGAGAGATTTCCGTGTATCAGGTGTTGTATCGCAAATGGCGTCCCAAAACCTTCGGGGATGTGTACGGTCAGCCCACGGTGACCAAGGCGTTGCAAAACGAATTGCGCACCGGACGCTTGGCGCACGCGTATTTGTTCACCGGTTCTCGCGGAACGGGTAAGACTACCTGTGCCAAGATCTTGGCGAAGGCGGTCAACTGTTTGGATCTTCAAAACGGCGATCCTTGCGGCGAGTGCGAGATCTGCCGCGGGATCGACGACGGTTCGATCTTGGATGTGGTGGAGATCGACGCTGCTTCCAACAACGGTGTGGATAACATCCGTGACCTGCAAGAGGAAGCGGGGTTCACCCCTGTTTCGGCTAAATACCGTGTGTACATTATCGACGAAGTACACATGCTGTCGGCAGGCGCGTTCAACGCGTTATTGAAAACGCTGGAAGAGCCGCCCGAACACGTTATCTTCATTTTGGCAACCACCGAGGTACACAAATTGCCCGCCACCATTCTGTCGCGGTGTCAGCGGTTCGATTTCGGCCGCATTCCCGCTGAGGATATTGCCGCGCGTTTGCGTGACGTGGCGGCGAAAGAATCCATCACTCTCACAGACGATGCGGCGCTGTTGCTTGCCCGCTTGGCGGACGGCGCGTTGCGTGATGCGTTGTCGCTGATGGATCAATGCCTCTCCCGTTCGGAACAGATCACCGCAGACGTGGTGAGCGAAGCGGTGGGGCTTGCGGGACGCGACTATTTGTATGAATTGTCGGGTGCGGTGAAAGGGGCAAATCCTGCCGCGGCACTCACCGTGCTGGATCGGCTGTATGCCGCTTCCTGCGATATGGAACGGTTGTGTGTGGAACTGATCGATTTTTACCGCAACCTGATGATCCTCAAAAGCGTGAAGAACGCCGAGGAACTGGTGGTGGCCGCCGCATCGGAACTGGCCCGTATGCGCACCGAAGCGGAAGGATACGAACTGGCTGCCGTTTTGCATTGCATGGATGCCTTGCAAAGCACGTTGGAACGGTTGCGCGGCGGTGCATCCCGCCGTGTGGAAATGGAAATGGCGATGATGCGTTTGTGTACGCCCGCACTTGATACCGACGTGGCGGCTCTGCTTCGCCGTGTGAAGGCGTTGGAAGATGCGTTGCGCGGCGGTGCGGTTGCGGCGGTGCCCACGCCCGCCCCTGCCCCTGTGCCGACGCCGACGGTGACGGCGTCGGAAGAATTGCCGCCCCCGCCGCCCCCTGCGGTCGAGGAAACAGCGGAGGAAGTTCCCTTCGCCCGTTGGAACGAGGTGCTGGACGATCTGCGTGTCAACTGCATGCCGTTGTACGGTGTGTTGCTTGGTTCCACCGCTGTTATAAAGGGCGAAAAGATCATCATCTGCACCGATAACGAACTGTTCCGCGGTTTGGTAACACAGGAAGAGCACAAGCAAAAACTGCAAGCGGCAGTACGTGCCGTCACGGGTGGGCAGTACCGTTTCGGATTGCGTCGCACCACAACGGCCTCTGCCGCCGCGACCGATCCGCTTACCGCGTTTTTGCGGGAAAGCCGTGAACGCGGCGTGCCTGTTACGGAAGAATAAATCAACACATAATTAAAGTGAGGAACACGATATGAAAGCAAGATTACCGCAGGGTATGGGCGGCGGCCCGTCCAATATGCAGGGCATGATCAAACAGGCCCAGAAGATGCAGGAAGACATGGCGCGCATTCAGGAAGAACTTGCGGCCACCACCTATTCCGCCACGGTGGGCGGCGGTATGGTCACCGCCACGGTGGACGGTTCGCACAAGCTGAAGGAACTCACCATCCAGCCGGATGCGGTGGATCCCGATGATGTGGAAATGTTGACCGATCTGGTGATGGCGGCGGGGAACGAAGCCATCCGCAAGGCGGCGGCCGATTCGGAAGAAAAAATGGGCGCCGTTACCGGCGGTATGTCCCTGCCCGGACTGTTTTAATTGAGGAGTGAAGTGACGTGGCGTATACGGTAGCGCCGCTGGAACGGCTGATCGAACAGCTCGAACGCCTGCCGGGCATCGGGCATAAATCGGCGTGCCGTTTGGCGTTTTATCTTTTGAATACCGATAAAGCAAAAGCGGCGGAATTTATCGGCGCGATCACCGACGCACGCGAACACATTCACGAATGTGCGATCTGTTGCAACCTGACGGATGGGGACACCTGCCCCGTCTGCCGTGCGGCGAATCGTGACCGATCGGTGATCTGCGTGGTGGAGGATGCCCGCGACGTGATGGCATTGGAACGCGCCCGCGACTACAACGGGTTGTATCACGTGTTGCACGGCACCATCTCCCCGATGGATGGGATAGGCCCCGAAGCCATCCGCATCAAAGAGTTGCTGCCTCGTGTGGCGGACGAACAGGTGAAGGAAGTCATCATGGCAACCAACCCCACCGTGGAAGGCGAGGCCACCGCGTTGTATATCGCGAAATTGCTCAAACCGTTTGGAGTGCGGGTAACCCGTTTGGCCTACGGCATTCCCGTGGGTGGGGATCTTGAGTACGCCGATGAAGTCACTCTGCGCCATTCGTTGGAAGGGCGTAGTGAACTGTAAGGAGCGAATATGGAGAGAAAAGAGACCAAGACCATCGCCGTCAATCGCCAAGCGCACCACGAATATTTTGTGGAAGAGCAGTTGGAAGCGGGTATTGAGCTGTGCGGCACCGAGGTGAAGTCCTTACGCCGCAACGCGGCCAACTTAAAGGACGCGTGGTGCTCCATCGACGACGGAGAGATCTTCGTATGTGGGATGCACATCAGCCCGTACGATCACGGCAACATTTTTAACCGCGATCCCGTTCGTCCCCGCCGTTTGCTGATGCACAAGCGGGAAATCATGCGGCTGTTCGGCCTGTCCAAGCAACAGGGATACACCCTTATTCCGCTGTCGCTGTATTTTAAAGGTTCGCGGGTGAAGGTGCAAGTGGGGCTGTGTCGCGGTAAAAAATTATATGATAAGCGCGAGGATGCCGCCCGCCGCGATATGAAGCGGGAAGCGGAACGCGCCTTAAAAGAGCATAATGCACGATAACAGTTACAGAGTTGTAACCCCGGGTTACAACTCTGTAACTTGTTTTTATATATTGTGTAATTTATAATATATATGGAAGAAACTGTAACCTTTTACAAAAAAAGCGTACTTATGGGTTGAAAAGCAAAAAAGGAGGCGATCGGCATGAAAAACAGAATATGTGTTGTGTGTGCGGTATTGACGGTGCTTTTGTTGCTTCACGGATGTACCCCGTCTGTCACGCCGCCTGCGAAGGAAACGGTCGCTGCCACGGTGCCTGTCACCCCGCGCGGGGAACGCATTGCGTTGGAACACGCACCTGCCGATGTGCGGGAGTTTGTCACCGCATGGTGTGAACGGGATGCAGACGCGTTGCGGCACTTTACGGGCAACGAACAAACGGCGGCGTTGCTTGCCAC
>JAZSHJ010000043.1:0-14682 GCA_045533175.1 Acutalibacteraceae bacterium | reverse complement strand
GCGACGGGGCGGCACTTACGGCGCGTGTGTGGGATTCCCTGCCCGCGGCACGGCGCGCACAACTGGCCGATCGCACCCCCGAAGCCCGCGCAGAAGGGGCGGCGCTTTCCGTGTTGTTGAACATGGCGCTTGCCGCATGGCCAACGGAGAACGCACCTTTTTGCACGGTGGATGAGGCGACACTTTCAACCACCTATCCTCGCTGGGATGTTGCACCGAACGGCAAACCGTTCGCCGCAGGCATTGAAACCCCCGCGGGGCGGGTGTATCCCGCCTTTTCCCACAGCAACGGCCACGTGCTGGTGGTGTTGTGCGACCGCCCCTGCGGTGCTGACATTCAAACGTGGGGCGCCCCCGCGTTTTCCGCTGCGCGATGGCCGCGCACGGCGGCGCGTATCCGCCATCCCGAAGACCGGCACGCCAACGACGGGCGAGAGGTTGCACGACAATTCGCGGCCAAGGAAGCCGCGCTGAAACGGGAGGGTTGCGGTTTGCGCCGCCCGCTTTCTTCGGTGAAACTGGGAGAAAACCCGTCAACGGCAGACGGACACCCCCTTTTCTTTTACGATGACGTGCCTTTCTGCGCGATCGCGGTGACGGTGGACGGGACGGCGTGATGCATTATACGGTTTGGATAACCTTTTTTCGTGGAAAACTTCCCGTAAACGACAAAATGCGCCGTAAAAACCTGCAAAAACCCCTTGTAAACACACGGTTTTTCACGATTTCCACCAAGTTTTCAACAATCCCGCCTTGTGCAAACGAACAAAAATTCGTATTCCGTTCTGTATATTTTGCCCGCGGCAACGGCAAAATTCCCCGTTATGGCTCTTTTCACAAATTTTTTTACAATAATATGGCGTTTTAGCAGTAGACAAACGCACTTTTTTCTTGTATAATAAGTTTTTAGATGCAAAAGATGCCTATTTTAAGGAGGACACAACACTATGCGTAACATTTTCAAACGTACAGCCACCGCGTTGCTGGCACTCGTGCTTCTTTGCTCCGCGTTGCTGATGACGGGTTGCTCCACACCGAAGATCGCCATGACGGTGGACGGTGAAGAGTATACCACCGGCCAGTATCTGGCTTTCTTGTACAACACCTTCTACAGCGTGTACATGGACACCGCCGCGTCGTCCGTGCCGTTGTACTATTATGAGATGTACAATACCGGCACCGACGTGTGGGCCGGCCCGTACACCTACGAAGGCCAGAGTTACGACCTTTCGGGTTACATTTCCGCACTTGCGCAGGACAGCGTGGTGCGTCAGGTAGCGGTGAAACGCATGATGACCGAACACGGCATCACCTTGCAGGGCAACCGTCCCGATGGTTACAAAGCGTTGCAGGAAGAGCTTGCCGCCCTGAAGAAGGATGCGTTCATCGAACTCGGCTTCAACAACGAAAGCTATGCCAAAATGTTGGAAGAATGCAACTACAACGAAGCGGCATTGTTCTACGGCTTGTACGGCAAAGGCGGCAAACGCGAAGTGGCCGAAACCGAACTGCGCACCTATTTTGATGAGAACTACCTCAGCTACATGATCGTTTCTACCGCATTGCAGGATAAGGACGGCAAGGATCTGACCGACGAAAAGAAGGCAGAGGTCAAAAAGCAGTTTGAAGATTACCTTGCGTTGTATCAGAAGGACAAAGACTTCGACGCCGTGATCCACAAGTTTGAAGCGGACGAAAAGGCCAAGAGCGAAGCACAGTCGTCCACCACGACCACCACGACCGCCGCGGGCGGCACGACGGCGGCGGGCACCACCACGGCGGCTACCACAACAACCACCGAAACCACCACGGCAGGCACTACCACCACGGCGGACGGCACCACCACGACCACCGCGCACGATCACGCCGAGGATGAGAAAGAGGAAGAAGAACACAACCACCGCGTGGACGTGGACGCGGCCGCCGAAGGGAACGACAACCTCGAAAAACTCATTAAGGAAATGAAGTTTGACGAAGTGAAGATTCTGGAATACAAAGACGACAGCGATACGCCCACCATGGCGCTGGTGTTGAAGATGGATCCCGAGGCCGACCGCGGCAACGACGAGGACGGCAACCCCGTGAACTATTATGAAGACGTGAAGGAAACCATCGTCTACACGAAAAAGTATGAAGAATTCAACAACGAAGTGATCGCGAAGATGGCCACTTTGAAAGTGGATATCAACAAGAAGGCTGTGAACGCCTGCGATCCCTATGAGTTCCGCAAAGCGGTCTTCGGCGAATAATCAAACCCGCGAAGCGGCACCGCCCGGTGCCGCTTCGTTTCTTAAAAAGGAGTGTTTATTATGGTGCGTCATATCATTTTGTGGCAGTTAAAAGAGGACTTATCCCCCGCCGAAAAGCAAACGGTGCTTCACAACATGAAGCGGGAGCTGGAGGCCTTGGTGGGCACGGTGCCCGGGCTGTGTGAACTCACCGTGCACATCGAAGGGCTGACCACCTCCAACGCGGATGCCATGTTGGAATCCACCCTCACCGATGCAGAAGCCCTGGCGGTCTATGCCGTGCATCCCGCACACGTGGCGGCGGCAGACGGATACGTTCGCCCGTTCGTGAAGGCGCGGCTGTGTCTGGATTTTTAAAATGGAAGCTAAAAAGCCACCGTTTACCGACGGTGGCTTTTTATATTCCACAGATTACACAGAACATCGGTTGTTCGGCATCGTGTTTTCGTTGTTTTCCCTCTTGACTTTCCCGCCGTAAAAGACTACAATCATAACGATTTCGCTTATTGAAACAGAGGGTTTTTTATGGAGATCTTACTTACCTTATCCGTCGCCCTTTTTGCGGGGTTGATGCTGTCGCGCTTGGCCAAATTGGTGCATCTGCCCGCCGTTACCGCCTATCTTGTGGCGGGCATTCTGGTGGGACCGTACCTGCTGGGCGCCTTCGGTGTGAACGGGCTGGGCTTTGCCAGCATGAAGGACATCGAAACCTACAGCCTGCTGTCCGACGTGGCACTCGGCTTCATTGCCTTTTCCATCGGCAATGAGTTCCGTTTGGCACAACTGAAGCAAACGGGACGGCAAGCCACCGTGATTGGCATTTTGCAGGCGATCGCCGCCACCTTGTTGGTGGACGGCGCGCTGATCGGCTTGCACTTCCTGATGCCCGACAAACTGCCGCTTCCCACCGCCATCGTGCTTGGTGCCGTGGCCTCCGCCACCGCACCCGCCGCCACTTTGATGGTGGTGCGGCAATACAAAGCCAAAGGCCCTCTCACCGATATTCTGTTGCCCATCGTGGCATTGGATGATGCCGTCGGTCTGGTGTTGTTTGCCGTGTCCTTCGGCGTGGCAAAAGCGCTGGTCACAGGGCACGTGGACCTGCTTTCGGTGGTGGCCGAACCGATTTTGGAAGTGGCGCTGTCGCTGCTGCTTGGCTTGGTGATGGGATTGCTCTTCTCCTTCTTCGAGCGTTTCTTCCACTCCCGTTCCAAGCGCCTTGCCATGTCGGTGACGTTTGTGTTCCTGACGGTAGCGCTGTCGATGGTAGAGTTTTCGATCGGCCGCGTTCACGTGGCGTTCTCCTCTCTTCTCGTGTGCATGATGCTCGGCACGGTGTTCTGCAACGTGTGCGATTTCTCGGAAGAATTGATGGGCCGTGTGGACCGTTGGACCGCCCCCTTATTCATCCTCTTCTTCGTCATCAGCGGCGCAGAACTGGAACTTTCGGTGTTCCGTGACTGGACGGTGGTGCTGATCGGCGTGGTGTACATCCTCTTCCGTTCGCTCGGCAAATATTTTGGTTCGTCTTTCAGCGCCCACGCGGTGAAGTGTGAACCCACGATCGTGAAATTCCTTGGCATCACCCTGCTTCCGCAAGCGGGTGTGGCGCTGGGAATGGCTATTAAAGCCGAGTCGTTGGGCGAATGCGGTGTGTTGGTGGCCAACATCACCCTCTTCTCGGTGCTGATTTATGAATTGGTCGGCCCGTTCCTCACCAAGATCGCCCTTACCAAAGCCGGTGAAATCTCTCCCGAAGGCAAAGAATCCGCCCGCGGAAAACTGCATTTGTAAAAAGCAAAAAAGCAACGCCCTCTGCGAAATCAGAGGGCGTCTTTTAATTTAAGATATACACGTTCATGTTGCGGCGACCGAACTGCATGCAATCCTCATAGGTGTCCATAAACAAGTCCACCAGCACGCGACCGCTGGTCAGCGCTCCGCCGGTATCGCCCGCAATCGCGTAACCGTACACGACCGAACCGTCCGCCGACACGATGTACAACTCGGTGCCGTAAGGAATCACACGCGGATCCACCGCAACCACACCCACCGCCGCCACGCGGCCGGTAGAGGTGTATTTCCCGCACAGCCCGCGATCGTTGGTGTAGGCTGTGCATTGTCCCACCGTGAGAGATTTGTAGCCAATCGGCTGCCCCAGTTCGTCCAACGGAATATCATACGGCGCGGGGGATAATGCCATGCCCACCGTTGTGCCCACCAAACGGATCTCGGTCACGGGTTCGGTGCGCTGTTCACTCAGCACCACCGAAGAGATCACTTCACCGTCCACCACCGTGTCACGCACCAGTCGCACCACTTCGCCGCAACGGCCCTCCTGCAACACGCGGGAAACGCCTTTGGGAAGATCGGGGGTGTATTGTACGGTCTTTTCAAACGCCAGCTCTTCACGCTCTTCGCGTTCGGCGTAGTTCAATACACTTTCCAAACAAATATCGGCGCCTTCGTCCAACGTATCGGATACCAGCGCATTGACCAGACGGTACTCTTCGGTATCCACACCCGCTTCGGCCAAGGCATCACCCACCGTGCCACCGGTGAGATACACCTGACGCGTGTCGCCGTCCACCGTCACCGTCACCGCAAACGCGCGGTTGATGGTGATCTCGTTTCCGGTGCAACGAACGGCGTCGTGTTCGCCCACCGTCACGCCCGCCAGGCGCATGGCTTCGGTCACGTCGGCTGTTCTGGCCGATATGATAAACCGCCGTCCGCCGTCCAGTACGGTAAACGCTTGCATCTGTGACAACAGGCAGGTGATAACCACCGCGCTGATGACCGACAACATGGCCACCGCCGACCAACGACTGCGCCAAAAGGGTGTCGTTGTGCGATGCACGCGTTCTTGTCCTTTTTGTTGTTGCGTACCCATCCAAAGCTCCTCTCTGTTTAAACAGTTCGTAGTGGGGTTTGCGCATCGTGTACATTATACGGACGAAAACAGGTGATGTCAACCAATTTGAAACCGCGGTTTTTGGTTAGTTTGAACAAACTTTCTCTCTCTTTGCGACAACAGCCCCTTGCTTTTTACGACGTAAAATCCGCCGTTTTCTTTCGGGTTCGTTCGTGCGGGACAGGCTGCTTTTTTCAAAATCCGTCACCTTCCCTTCCACCTCCTTTGTACTTTTTGGCTATTTTCCCCCTTTATATTCCATTTTTTTACAGAAATGGAAATGCAAATTAAGCCAAACATTAGTTCGCGATATTTTGTGCATTCGGCCGAATTTCCCATACTGTCATCCCTCAAAACCGCAGAAAAGCGCCGACTTTTTCGGTACGACAGGGGGGTTCGGGGTGTTTTTGGTGTATATTTTTGCTTTTTCTCGCATATTCATTCTGTTTGCGGCGAATTGGTAATTGCCGCAACGAGAACGGTATCCCTGCCAAAAAAATAGTTACAATCTTGTAGCCTTTCTTGACTTTGGCGACAAGTTTCTATATAATAAGGTATGTTTAAAACAGAACTTATTTTTCAGGAAAGAAGGCTTGTGCTGTAATGGCAAACTTTTCTCATCTGTGTATGCGTTGTATGCAACCCTTGGCGCAGGGCGATACGCTCTGTCCGCGGTGCGGGGATGATGCCTCCCTTGCGAATCCTTCCCACGTGTTGCCCGCCGGTACCCTGTTGTCGGAACGTTATATGGTCGGTCGCTTGCTGAAAGACAGCGGCGACGCGGCGGTGTATATGGGATACGATACGGTACTGAAAGCGCCCATCACCTTGCGCGAATTTTTCCCGCAAACGCTGTGCGAACGCGAGGAGAATCTTTCGCTGCGTGCCATTATGGGGTGTGAGCAAACGTATGCGGATTATATGAACAAATTCCTCGCGCATGCACGCGTGGTGGCCCGTATGCGGGATCTGCCCGCCAGCATTCCGATGTACGATATTTTCCGCGAAAACGAAACGGCGTACACCGTGAGTGAAGTGTGCGAAGGCATCACGCTGGCCGAATATCTGAAACAGCACGGCGGCCGCCTCTCTTGGGACGAAGCACGCCCGTTGTTCATTCCGTTGATGAACTCGCTGGAATCGTTGCACCGCGCAGGTGTGTCGCACATGGGGTTGAACCCCGATGTGCTCATTGTGGGACGCGACGACAAACTGCACATCGGCGACTTTGCCATTGCCGAAGCGCGCGCGGCAGACAGCGAACTGACAGCCGAACTGTCTTCCGGATATGCCGCACCCGAACAGTACGTGTCCGGTGCAAGTTGTTCCACCGCCACCGACGTGTACGGTCTGGCGGCGGTCATTTTCCACGCGTTGGTCGGCTCGCCTCCCCCGGACGGTGAAACCCGCCCGAAGAACAATTCCGATCTCACCGTTCCCTCCGAAGTGGCGGGCGAATTCCCGCCGCACGTGGCGGCGGCGCCGTTTGGTGCGGTGCAACCCGCGCTGGATGCCCGTTTGACCACCGTTGCCGTATTGCGTGACCGCCTGGCAGAAGCGCCCGCCGTGGCCGCTTTGCTGGTGGACGAACCGGACGAAGACATCCCTGCAGCGGAAGAGGAAACCTACGAGGACGCGCCCGCAGGCGCCCCCGTCGCGATCTACATTGTGATCGGTATTATCGCGTGCATTTTGTTGGCGCTGTTGGGCTTTGCGTTGGGCCGCATCACCGCGCCCGTTTCCACCGATACGGATGAGCCCACCGCGGCAACCACCACCAAGCCGTCCGGTATTTTTGTGTACACCGAAGAGGAAGATCCCTCGCAACCCGCTGTGATGGCCTCGGTACCGGATCTGGTGGGTAAGAATTACGATGTCCTGCGCGGCACGGAACAACAAGGCCGTTTGGTGAAGCTAGGCGGCTATCAGTTCAGCGATCTGCCGGCGGGTACGGTCATTGCCCAAAGTCCCACCAGCGAAGAAGAAGCCCCGGTTTCGGCGGCGGTGTACGTGATGGTCAGCGCGGGGCCCGAAACGGTTGCCATCCCGAACCTTTCCGGTTGGCCGGCCGCCCATGCGGAAGAGTATCTGAAAGCACTCGGATTTAAAGTGACGGTTCTGCAGGTACCCACGGGCACGGCGGAAGAAGGTTGCGTTGTGGCTACCGATCCTCCGGTGGGAACGTTGCGCGTGCGCGGCACAACGGTGACGTTGCGCGTGAAGCAAGAAGGAAGCAACCCCACTACCACGCCGCCGTCCTCTTCTGTGACCACCACGACCACGACCACCACAACCACCAAACCTACCACCACGACTACGGGTTCGACCACCACGACGCCCCCCCCTGTGACGACTACAAGCAACAATACCACGACGGGTTCGACCACCACGACTGCTAAACCCACCACGACCACGGGCACACCCGTCACCACGACTCCCGCACCTGCCACCACCACGGAAGCACCTGTGACCACCACGGCAGCACCCGCGACCACCACGGAAGCACCTGCCACCACTACGGCGGCACCTGCGACCACCACGGCGGCACCTGCGACCACCACGGAAACGCCCGCAACCACCACGGCGGCGCCCACCACCGTGGAATAAGGCGCACACTTTACGGAAAGGATCCAACCCCTCATGAGTACATCTCTCGCCGCTTTCGGCGACCTGCAACTGACCGAACCGGTCGTGCGTGCATTACGTAAAATGGGAATCGAACACCCCACTCCCGTGCAACAGCAGGCGATCGGCCCGATGTTGGACGGAAAAGATATCATTGCCAAAGCACCCACCGGCACGGGTAAGACCTGCGCGTTCGGCATTCCGCTGTTGGAATGCGTGGATCTGCACAGCAACGACATTCAAGCGGTGGTACTTTGCCCCACCCGTGAACTCTGTCAGCAGATCACCGACGAACTGCGTTCGCTTGCCGCGTTTATTCCCGGCGTGCGCATTGCCGCCATCTACGGCGGACAGAAGAATATGAACCGCCAAACGGCCACTTTGCAAAAGCATCCGCACATCGTAGTGGCCACCCCGGGCCGTCTGTTGGACCACATGAGCCGCGGCAACGCCGATCTCGGCAATGTTTACACCGCGGTGCTGGACGAAGCGGACGAAATGCTGAAAATGGGCTTTATCCGCGACGTGCGCAAAATTCTGAACGCCACTCCGTCCGACACGCAGGTGGTGATGTTCTCGGCCACCATTTCCCGCGAGGTCATGGACGTGGCGTATGAATATCAGCGCGGCGCGGTGGAAATTTCGGTGGAAGCGGAAGGCGACAACCGCCCGAACATTGCGCAATATTCTTTTGCGGCGGATTCGGCCGAACAACGACTGGCCGCCATGCTTCGCCTTATTGATGCGCTGTCGCTTAAGCGCGTGATGATCTTTGCCAACACCAAAGCCACGGTGCATTGGCTGAACAAGCGCCTGCGCGCCGACAACCGTTCGGCCGACTGCCTGCACGGAGATATCCCCCAGGTGGGACGCAACCACGTGATGGCGGGATTCCGTGAAGGTAAGTTTGAAATTCTTACCGCCACCGACGTGGCGGCACGCGGAATTGACGTGGACGACGTGGAAGCGGTGTTCAACTACGATCTGCCGGAAGAAAACGAATATTATCTCCATCGTATCGGGCGCACCGGCCGCGCCAAGCGGCACGGCATGGCGTTTTCGTTTGTCACCATGCGGGACGGATTCCGTCTGCGGGACATCAAACGCTACTGCCGTTCGGAAATCACGGCGTTGCATTTCGATGAAAACGGCCGCCCCGTAGCCGAGGACGGCACGGTACTCGGAGAATAAACAAAAAAAACGGAACAGCCCGAATGCGGAGCGTTCCGTTTTTTTGTTTATTTATGCCGTGGGGCTCTTCAACACCGCCGCCACGTCCTCTTCATACACCACCGCGGTGAATCCCGCATCGGCGTATCGCACCAAGATCTCATCGTAATTGCCGCCGCGGTATCCCGGGCGCAGATCGATCACCGCATAATCGGTATCCGTTTGCGGATGATAGAAATCTTCATACAGCACCTCACGCGAAGCCAAGTGCGGCAACAGGAATGTGGAGCAGGTGACCGATGCATCCGACGGCACCGTTGCCAACACCGTTTCCAACCGCTGATAGGTTTCACGATTCTCCTTATATCGGTCGGTTTCGCTTTTCACCGACGGCCAGAAGGTGACAGCATACAGCATCACCGCCGCCAAAGCACCCCACGCGATCGCCGCGCGCCGTGCGGGCGGTTCGTAATCTGCCGCGTTTAAGACGCCGACATACAAAAGGAACGCCGCCACGCCGAAGGAATACTGAAACCCGATATCGTATTGATACGGCCAGTTGGACAACAAGTTGACGGCCACCGGCATGAATAGAATATATCGCGCAAAATGCTTGCCGCCGAACAACAGCGACGCCAGCGGCAACACGGTGTACACCAGATACCACACTTTTTCGAACGGCGCGCTTTGTGTGCCGTAAAGCCCTTTGCTCAAGAACAGGCCGGGGTTAACCACCAGCGTTTTTACCATCGACACAAGGCCGCCGTCGTTGTATTGAAAGTCGCCGTAACGACCGATCATGCCGCCTTCACCGAAGGTATCCAGCAACCACAGCGCCGTGGCAAACCACACAAGTGCCACACCGATGAGCACACCCCCGCGCCGCCAATCGCGATGTTCCGCCAATACGTACAACCCAAAAATCACCACAAAGACTGCGGCATCTTCCTTCACCATCAGCACCGCCGCCATGGCCGCGAAAAGCCAAAGGGTTTTCTTGTGCTCATACGCGCAGAACATCCACAACAACAACGGGGCTAAAAAGCAGTTTTCGTGGAAATCGTAACGACATCCCGTGGACAACACGGGATAGGCGGCGTACAAAACGGCCAGCACCATGCACGCTTTTTCGGAAAGCCCCTTTTTCTTTGCCAACAGATACAGCGGAAACACCCCGCTTGCCACCACCACCGCTTGGCCGATCGCCAATGTATACGGCGAGGGAAACACCATGTAAAACGGCAACAACACATAATAGATCGGAGAAATATGCACAGCAAAGTGGGAAAGCAAGCGGTCACGCTCACACGTGGTCAACGGCAATCCCGTTTCCTTCATATTGTGGAACATCTGGCAGAAGATGCCGAAATCAAAGTTGGGTGCGGTGTAGGTCGCATACCGCATGCACCCGAAAATCGACAGCACCGCCGCGATTGCCAAAAACATACCCCCCACAAAAGCGACAGATATGCCGCGCGGCACACGCAACCGCGACACCGCGAGCAAGTCCCGTCGTTTGGCGTAACACATCATCACGCCCGTGAGAGCCGCCAACGCCAAAAAGAGGTACATGCGGCGCTCGTTTTCCGCCTTCATGGCCAGCGCAAGCGCGAGGGCGCACACACCGCTTATCATCACGCGGGGTGCCCATTTCCACCGCGGGAGAAGGGCTGCTGCCGTGATCACCAGCAAGCCGCCGCCCAACACGACCGCCAGCGCCGCCCAAAACGGAATGTTTTGCGCAAAGGGCAGTTGTTCAAAAGAATCCTCCCGTCGCATCACCACCGCGGCGGCCGCCCACAGCCACGTGCCAACAAGTGCCTGCACCCATTGCACGGGTGTCGTGCGGCGATACATCTGCCAAATCCGCGCGATCACGTTCATCTGCTCATCTCCTTACCTTCTTATATATAACACCTTATAGTAAAGGAAAAAGTTTCTTGTCCATTTTATCACATCTTTTCCTCGGTTGCAACCGTCTTTTTGCTTTCGCGGTTAAAAGCGCTAAAATTTTGCTTGACCTTTTCGGCAAAAGCGAGTATACTGTTTGTTGTCACTATTTTGGTCACAGGAGGCCCTCTATGCCTATCACAGAATTGTTGGAACGCAACGCCCGTGAGTTCGGGAACGAAGTCGCGCTGGTGGAACTTAATCCCCGTCTGCCGGAAGAAAAACACATGACGTGGAAGGAATATCCTCTCATTCAATCGAACGCGCGGGAGCCCTTCCGTTCGGAACTGACTTGGGAGGCGTTTGATCAAAAAGCCAATCGCTTGGCGAACTTGTTGCTTTCTCGCGGGATCCGCAAGGGCGATAAAGTGGCCATCTTGCTTATGAACTGCCTGGAATGGTTGCCGATCTATTTCGGTGTGTTAAAGGCGGGCGCGCTGGCCGTGCCGTTGAATTACCGTTACGCCGCGGATGAGATCCGTTACTGCTTGCAACTGGCGGATGCAGATGTGCTCATTTTCGGGCCGGAATTTATCGGCCGTGTGGAATCCATCTGCGATTCCCTGCCGCGGGTGCGCTATTCCTTCTACGTCGGGGACGATTGCCCCTCCTTCGCGGAAAGTTACGATCGTCTGGTGGGGTACTGCTCGGACACCGCCCCCGCCATCCCTCTCACGGAAGAGGACGATGCGGCCATTTATTTCTCCTCGGGCACCACGGGATTTCCCAAAGCCATCCTGCACAAACACCAAAGCCTTACTCATTCTTGCAAAGTGGAGCAAGCGCACCACGGTCAAACGCGTGAGGATGTGTTTTTGTGCATTCCACCGCTGTATCACACGGGTGCGAAGATGCATTGGTTCGGCAGTTTGCTGGCGGGCAGCCGCGCTGTGTTGCTCACGGGCATCAAGCCGGAGTGGATCTTACAGGCGGTGTCGGAAGAGCAATGCACCATCGTGTGGCTGTTGGTGCCGTGGGCGCAGGATATTCTCGATACCATCGACCGCGGCGACATTGACGTGACCAACTATTCGCTGGATTGCTGGCGGCTCATGCACATCGGTGCGCAACCCGTCCCCCCCTCACTCATCAAGCGGTGGCAGGAGCGTTTCCCCCACCATCAATACGACACCAACTACGGTCTTTCGGAATCCATCGGGCCGGGCGCGGTGCATCTGGGTGTGGAAAACATCCACAAAGTGGGGGCGATCGGCAAAGCGGGGCTCGGATGGGAAACCCGCATTGTGGATGAAAACGGCCATGACGTGGAACAAGGCGGCGTGGGCGAACTCATTCTGCGCGGCCCCGGCGTAATGACCTGCTATTACAAAGACGAAAAAGCCACCGCCGAAACCCTGCGCGACGGATGGCTGTACACGGGCGATATGGCGGAATGCGATGAGGACGGCTTCATTTACCTCGTGGATCGCAAGAAGGACGTCATCATCACGGGCGGCGAAAACCTGTATCCCGTGCAGATCGAAAACGTATTGCGTAAGATCGAAGCGGTGAAGGACGCCGCTGTGATCGGCCTGCCCGACAAGCGGTTGGGTGAGATCGCCGCCGCCGTTATTGAAGTGAAGGACGGCTACACCCTCACCGAAGAGGAAGTAACCGAATTTTGCCTCACCATGCCGCGGTATAAACGCCCCCGCAAGATCATTTTTGCGGATATTCCGCGCAACCCCACCGGCAAGATCGAAAAGCCCCGCCTGCGCGAGCGCTATTGCGGCGACCGCTTGGTGGCCCAGCAAAACGAAATCAAGTAAACGGCCATGGCGAAGGAGATCCTTCGCCATGCGTTTTTAAGGGGGTACATTTATGGATGCCATGTGTGAGCAATGCATGCATTTGTATTACGACGACGAGTATGAGGATTGGCTTTGTTCCGCTTCGGATGCGATGGACGAAGACGACGTGGCCCGGCAATTCGGACAAACGCAAAAGACTTGCCCCTTTTTCCGTCCGGGCGACGAATATACCGTCGTGCGCCGTCAAAACTAACGGGGGTAGATTATGGCTAAAGAAGTGAAGACCAATGCCATGCGGATACTTGACCGCTTGAAGATTCCGTATGAATTGAATCTGTACACCTGTGATGAGTTTGTAGATGCGGTGGCGGTGGCGGATGTGTTGGGGCAGCCGTATGCCTCCTCGTTTAAAACGCTGGTGGCAAAGGGCAAAAGCGGCGGCCATTACGTGTTTGTGATCCCGATTGCCGAAGAGGTAGATCTGAAAGCGGCGGCAGTCGCGGTGAGCGAAAAAAGTGTGGCTCTTGTGGCGGTGAAGGAGATCAACACCCTCACGGGATACGTGCGCGGCGGGGTATCGCCGCTGGGAATGAAAAAGGCGTTCCCCACCGTCATCGATGCTTCGGCCACGCGGTTTTCCACCGTTATCATCAGCGGCGGACGGTTGGGCGCACAGATCTTTTTGTCCCCGCAGGATCTGGCGCACGCCGTGGGGGCGACCTTTGCCGCAATTTGTGCGTAATGTTGCATTTTTTGCCGCGTGTTTTTTTGAATTTTGGAAGGGTAACTCGCCGCAAATATCTTGCATTTCGTGCAAAAAGCGCGTATAATATCCATATTAAAAAGCGAAGAAACCGTATGTATTTTGAAATTTAACGGAGGGATTTCCATGCAACTCAATTACAAGCGTCCCGAAAACATGGAGCGCATCACCACCCCCGCGCTGGCGGAAGCGTTCATTGCCGAGCAGGTGGCCGAAGTGCGCGAGCAGGTCGGCAACAAGCAGGTGCTGCTTGCGTTGTCGGGCGGCGTGGATTCGTCGGTCGTGGCGGCGTTGCTCATCAAAGCCATCGGCAAACAACTCGTGTGCGTGCACGTGAACCACGGTTTGATGCGCAAAGGCGAAAGCGAGCAGGTTATTGAAATTTTTAAAAACGGCTTGGACGCAAACCTCATTTATATCGATGCGACCGACCGTTTTCTGGACAAACTTGCCGGCGTGGCCGATCCCGAAACCAAACGCAAGATCATCGGCGGCGAATTTGTTCGTGTGTTTGAAGAAGAGGCACGCAAACTGACCGACGTATCCTTCCTCGCGCAGGGCACCATCTATCCCGACATTCTGGAAAGCGACGGCGTGAAAGCGCACCACAACGTGGGCGGCCTGCCGGAGGATATTCATTTTGAAGGTCTGGTAGAACCTGTCCGCCTTTTGTTCAAAGACGAAGTGCGTGAAGTCGGCCGTGCGTTGGGTCTTCCCTCTTCCATGGTGGATCGTCAGCCGTTCCCCGGCCCCGGCTTGGGCGTGCGTTGCCTCGGCGCCATTACCCGCGACCGTTTGCACGCGTTGCGTGAAGCGGATGCAATTCTGCGCGAAGAGTTTGATAAAAGCGGCCTTGCCAAACACGTGTGGCAGTATTTCATCGCCGTGCCGGATATGAAGAGTGTCGGCGTGAAAGACGGCAAGCGTTACGAAGGTTGGCCCGCCATCATCCGTGCGGTGAACACCACCGACGCGATGTCCGCCACCATCGAGGAGATCCCCTACGCGCTGTTGCACCACATCACCGATCGCATCACTCACGAAGTGGACGGCATCAACCGTGTGTTGATGGATCTCACTCCGAAGCCGATCGGCACCATTGAGTGGGAATAATATACGTGTTTCAGCAAATTTGATTTATCCTCTTCGGGGCAATTTCTTTTATCCTTTCTCGATTAGATAAATCAAGCAATATAGTATTTTTGAAGACCTTGTGTCATCGTTTTCGATGACCAAGGTCTTCTTTTTTGTCGCAAGAGA
>JAZSHJ010000136.1:0-7013 GCA_045533175.1 Acutalibacteraceae bacterium | reverse complement strand
GATCCGACTTCGGGCATCCACCGCCCGCTTATATAACACACACGATGTGACCGCTTGCGGTTTTACCCGCAACAGTTTGGCCGCCACGGCGGCAAGCTCGTCCGCTTTGTAAGAAAGCGGCAAGGTCACGTTGGAAAGACGGATCATGCCATCGCCCGCCTTTCCGCCAAGATCCCTTCGGCCGCCGCGTGGGCGGAACTCCACGCCCATTGCAGGTTAAACCCACCGCAATCGCCGTCGATATCCAACACTTCACCTGCGGCATACAATCCCGCCGCAAGACGCGAGCGCATCGTGTGCGGATCAAATCCTGCGGTAGCCGTACCGCCCGCCGTGACCTGTGCGGCTGCGAGTCCTTTTGTCCCCTTCACCGCAAAGCGCCAACCTTTGATGCAGGCCGCCACCGCCGTGATCTCCTCCTCGGTGAGCGAATCCGCCGCACGCGAAAGCGGCAACACCCCCGCGGCGCGCATCACCGTCTGCCCGATACGTTTGTGCAGAAGGCCCGTGAGCATATCCTCTGCCGTTCGACCGCACAGCGCGGTGCGGCGGCGCACTTCGTTCGTCACCACTTCGATATCCCACGCGGGCAACAGATCCACCGCGGCAGTCATTGTGCCCTGCTTTTTGCGCTCCCAATCCCCCACCGTGCGGGAGATCGCCAGCGCCGCCGGGCCCGACAAACCGTAATCGCAAAACAGCAGTTCACCCTCGCTTTGCGCCAAACATTTGCCGTCCTTTTCCAATGTCAAACGTACGTCGGCACGCAAACCTTTCACCGCGCGCAAGAACTCGCTTTCGGCGCAGATCTGTGTCACCGCAGGGAACAAGGGCGTTTTTTCGTGTCCCAACGCGGCAAGCAAAGCGTAACCGTCCGTCACCCCGCCGAGCGAAGGAGATGCCGCACCGCCTGCCGTGACCAACACCTGCGCCGCCTGCACGGTTCCTTGTTCCGTTTCCAACACAAACCCGTGCTTTTGCGGGTGAATCGCGGACACCGCCGCTTCGGTCGCTTCCTCCACAGCGAGGGCGGCACATTCCGCACGCAGGCAATCGAGCACCGCGGCCGCTTGCTCACACACGGGGTATACTCGCCCGTCCTCACGCGGGCGGCACACCACGCCGATGGAATCAAAAAACGCCATAGCCGCCGCAGGCGGAAAATCCGCCAGCGCCGGCTTAACAAACGACGTATCTGCCCCGTGATAATATGCGGGGGATGCGTGAATATTACTGATGTTACAGGTGCCGTTACCGGTGGAAAGCAACTTGCGCCCCACGCGCCCGCCGCGTTCCAACACCGTGACCGTAAGTTCGGGACACCCGCGTTTCAAAAAGATGGCCGCCGCAAGTCCTGCGGCACCGCCGCCCACAACGGCGACGTCTACACGCTCCCTCATACGATCAAAAGCCGAGCAACGCCGGCAAGCCGTAGGTGATGGCCGACATAATAAATCCTGCAATCAGCACGCCTACCACGATGATGGGCAGCGACTTTTTCATGGGCATATCCAACATGGCCGCCACCAATGCGCCCGTCCAACCGCCCGTGCCGGGCAGAGGAATCGCCACAAACAAAAGAAGACCGAGCACTTCGTATTTCAGCACTTTTTCCTTGTTCTTTTCGGTTTTTCGCTCCAGCCAATCCGCCAATTTTTTAAGATGGCGGGTGGTTTTGAGCCAATTAAAGAAAGGACGGATCAACCACAAAATAAAAGGAATGGGCAATAAATTTCCCACCAAGCAGATCAAAAACGCTTTGCCGAACGGCACACCCAACAGCGCCGCCGCGATCATGCCGCCGCGCAGTTCCAAAATGGGCAACAAAGAGATCACGAAGATGGTCAACTCCGCAGGAATGGTACTCCCGAAAAAGTTGACCAACCACGTTGCAATACTCTCCGACATATCATAACCACCTTATGTCATAAATTCTCCCCTCATTATAACGGATTTGTCTGCACTTGGCAAGAGGAGATTCGTCGAAGCAACAAAAAAGCAATTGACGGCGGGGGAAAACCGTGGTAAAATACTTTTTTGTAGAAACCAAACGAAAGGATTTTTCACTATGAGCGAAAACACTTCGGTGTCCCGCGGCGCCTGGGCTTCCCGCAGCACCTTTATTATGGCATCGATCGGTTCGGCGGTGGGACTGGGCAATGCGTGGCGTTTTCCCGCTTTGTGTGCCCGACACGGCGGCGCGACATTCCTGTTCGTGTATATTCTGGCGATTCTGGTAATGGGATTGCCGCTGTTGATGATGGAAATTTCCATCGGCCGCAAAATGCGCGGCGGTGCGGTAACGGCGCTGGGCGGTCTGAACAAGAAATTTGAACCCATCGGTTGGGCGGCCACCTCCAACGCCTTTTTCATTGCCGTGTATTATGCGGCGGTATTCGGTTGGGTTATCATGATGATGTTGGGCAGTTTCCGCTTTGCTCCCCTCACGGGAAACCCCGAAGCGGCGGGCAACATGTGGGGTGATCTGATCAAAACCACGTGGACCACCAGCGGATACACCACCATTTCGTGGGCGGCACTCGGCTGCATTGTTCTCGCGTGGGCGGCCATCTGGCTGTGCATCCGCAAAGGCACCGATACCATTAACAAAGTGGCGAAATTCACCGTGATGCTCCCCGTAGCCTGCCTGCTTATTATGGCGGTGAAAGGCATTACCATGCCGGGCGCGGATATCGGTCTTTACCAGTTGTTTGTGCCGCGATTTGAAGAATTGGCGAATGCCACTTTGTGGATCGACGCGTTTTCGCAGGTGTTTTACAGCCTGTCGGTCATGATGGCGATCATGTTCGCCTACGGTTCGTTCTTGGATCGCGACAGCAACGTGGCGGTGGATGCCACCATCATTGCGGCGGCGGACTTGTTCATTTCGGTTCTCGCAAGTGTCGTGATGTTCACCACCTTGTACGGCACCGGTCACGCGGCGGATGTGGCCAACCTCGGTATGGGCACCACCTTCACGGTGTATCCCATGGCCATCGTATCGCTCACCAATAGCGGCGTGGTGAACGCCCTGTTCGGCTTCATTTTCTTCTTCTGTCTGTTCACCTTGGCGCTCGGGTCCGCCTTCTCCATCATCGAAGGCGTATCCACCGCCTTTGCGGATAAGTTTCGCCTTTCCAAAACCAAATGCACCATGGCGATCTGCGGCGTTGCAGGCGTGCTTTCGCTGTTCTTCACCTGCGGCGCCGGCCTTGCGTGGCTGGACGTGGTGGATAACTGGTGCAACTCCTTTAACCTGATTTTGGTGGGCGTGTTGGAAACGCTGGCCATCGGTTGGGGTTTCAAAACCGCAAAGGTACTCAAAGAGATCAACCGCAACACCAAAAAATTCCGTATGCCGCGCTGGTGGTTTGACACCTCGGTGAAGGTGATTGCTCCCCTGTTGCTCACCGTCTTCTTCGTGTGGAACTTGGTCTCGCTGTTTCAGGCGGGCGGCATCTACGGTGCAAAAGACGGCTATTCTCTCCTGTCCAATCTTGTGGGCGGCTGGGGCATGATGGCGGTGGTGTTCCTTTCGGGCTTCATCATTCGTTTGGTTATCCGTCACAAAGAAAAAAACGGTTACGTGGAACCCCACGCCGCGTGGGACGAAACCGAAGATTGATGCAAATGCGGTGTATCGGTTGATACACCGCATTTTTTATTGACTTTTTTCGCGTTGCCCCTTTCTTTTTTAATAAAAATGCGTTATACTATATTGGTATGTGACGTATATCCCGATCTTCCCATGAAAGGATGATTGTTTTTGATCTGGCACAGCGAATCGACCGATGCCGTGATGCGTGAACTCGGCACCGACCGCGAACGCGGACTTTCCAACGAGGAAGCGGCCGCACGATTACACATATACGGCAACAACATTGTGGACAAGCCGCGGGATCTCTCCTTCGGCCATTGTCTTTTGCAATTGTTTCGCCGTCCGGCGGTGTGGCTGCTGCTGATTACGGCGGTCATTGCGTTGGCGGTAGCAGTACATCAAACGCTCACCACCTACTTCCCCGGCGATTGGATCGCACCCACGGCGGTGGCGGTGCTGACACTTCTGCGTTGCCTGCTGGTGGCGTTTCGTATGTGGCGGGCGGAACGCGCACTCCCTTCCATGAAGGTGTTGGCTTCTCCGTTGGTACGGGTGCGCCGCGGCGGCGCACAAGCCACCGTTTCGGCCGCCACGTTGGTGCCGGGCGATATCGTGGAACTTTCTGCGGGGGAATTGGTACCCGCCGACGGTCGTTTGCTGGAGTGTTTTGAACTGCATTGTGACGAATCGTCGCTCAGCGGCGATCCTCTTCCCGTGGGTAAAAACGTGGCCGCCGAAGTGCGCGCCATCACCCCCTTACCGCAACGGTACAACATGCTGTATGCGGGCTGTGCGGTGGTGCGCGGCCGCGCCGTAGCGGTGGTGACCGCCACCGGTCACGCAACCGAAGCGGGGCGTTTAAACCTTCTGCGCGAAGCGGAAAAAGAAGCCGCCCTGCCCATGCAAGCCACGGTAGATCAAGTGGGAAAAGCGCTTACCGTACCGATTTTGGCGGGCGGCATTGCGCTGGCGGTGATCGCGCTGCTTTCAAACGCGGGAGTGCTTTCGGCGCTGTTGCTCGGCTTTGCCGCAGCGGTAGCGGTCATGCCGGAAGAGCTGCCCGCCGCGGCCGCTTCGGTGGTGACCGCCACCGTGCGCAAAATGGCGAAACACGGGGCTGTCGTATCCCGCACCGCCGTGACCGAAGATCTCGGCCGTTCGGCGGTGGTGTGCACCAACAAAACAGGTTCATTCACTCAAAATCGCATGACGTTGGTGCGGGCATTTACCAACGGCCGCATGGTAAAACTGGATAAAAACCGCCCGCCCGAAGATCTGCACACCCTGTTGCAAATGGCGGCGCTGTGCAGCGGACGCGTGCCGTCCGCAACCGAACAGGCGGTGCTGGATTACGCGCGTATGCACGGCACCGATCTGAACGATCTGGCCGCCTCCTTCCCCCGCTTGGGCGAGATCCCGTTTGATCCGCACCGTCGCCGCATGACGGTGGTGCATCTGGTGGATGGACGCAACTTGGTCATTTCCATGGGTGCGCCCGAAGACCTGTTACCTCTGTGCGGCGACCTGCCGGAGGATGTTGCCAACGCAGAAGAGTTTATGGGGGCCGAGGCGTTGCGTGTGTTGGCGGTGGCGTATCGCACCGTGGCGGAAGCGCCCACCGAATGTTTTGCAGATGAATTGGAACACGATCTCACCTTCCTCGGTTTGCTCGGTTTGTCCGATCCGTTGCACGAAGACGTGGCCGAAATGGTGGCCACCTGCCGCCGTGCGGGCGTGCGCATCGTGCTGTTTACAAACGAGAGTTTGCTCACCGCCACCGCCGCGGCACGCCGTGCAGGGGTGTTGAACGACCGTGGTGAAGCGATCGACGGCCGCGAATTGCAGGATATGACCGATGACGCTTTGGCGGCGGTTGCCAAGCGTTGCACGGTGTATTCCCGCATTTCCTCCGAAGATAAGCGGCGATTGGTTGCCGTTTGGCAGGAGCGCGGCTTGCCCGTGTTGGTCACAGGCGAAGATGCCGAAGACGTACCTGCCATGCGGGAAGCACACGTCAGTTGCGGCATGGCCCGCAACGGTGCGGAAATTGCCACCTCCACTTCCGATCTGGTGTTGACCGACGACCGCTTCGGTTCTTTGATCAAAACGGTGTGTGAAGGACGTTGCGCTTTCACCAACCTGCGCAAAACGCTGGGGATCCGTTTGGCACAGATGGCCTCTCTGTTTCTTAGCGTATTGGCGGCGCTGTTGCTGTTCGGGAGCTCGTTCGTGCCCCCCGCCGCCCTGCTGTGGGTGGGCGGTGTATCTTCCGTGCTTCTCACCTTTGCGTTGGCGCGTGAAGTGCCGCAATGGGACACCATGCGTCAGCCGCCCCGCACCAAATGGGAGCGTCTGTTGGCACACGGGGTATTCTCTCTTGCCGTCGCAGGTGTGCTTTTATGTATGTTGACCTTGATCGCCCGATACGCGGTGGGCGATTCGACCGCCTTTGCGGTGTTGGCACTCGGGCAGACGGCGCTGTTTATGGCGGCGCGTTCCACCTTGCCGTTGCCGCTTACACGACTGTTCCACGCACCGTGGGCATGGCTTGCGTTGATCGGTTCGGCCGCGCTGTTCGTGTTGCCGCTGACCGTCCCCGCCTGGGCCGCGATACTGGGACTTACCGTACTCCCGAGCGAAGCGTGGCGCACCGTCGGTTTGTTGTTGGGGTTGTTCTTTGCCGCTACCGAACTGTATAAATGGGTGCGTTTTCTGCTGATCCGCGCCATGCGAGGCAAGGGGGCGAACGACTGATGTTTGCGCGTTTGAAAAGCATGGGGCTTGTGGGCATCCACGGATTCATGGTGGATGTGGAAGCCGATCTTTCGGGCGGTCTGCCCGGATTTGACGTGGTGGGTTTGCCCGGCCCTGCGGTGAAAGAATCCCGCGACCGTGTGCGTTCCGCGCTGAAAAACAGCGGATTTACCTATCCCGTCAGCCGCATAACCGTGAACTTAGCTCCCGCCGACGTGCGCAAAGAGGGTTCGGTTTACGACCTGCCGTTGCTTTTGGCGTTGCTTTCGGCCAGCGGACAACTGCCGCCGCTTGCAGAAGATCACGCCTTCGTGGGGGAACTGTCCCTCACGGGGGAGGTGCGCCCCGTTCACGGCGTGTTGCCGATGGTGATCGCCGCACGTGACAACGGTATTCGCCACGTGTTCGTTCCCGCCGCGTGTGCCGCAGAAGGCGGCGTGGTGGACGGCATTGCGGTGTATCCCGTGCAAAACGCCTTGCAGCTGATTCGTCATCTGATCGGCGAAACTCTCATTTTGCCGCTGACAGCGGACACACTCCCGCCCCCTCCCGTGTTGCCTCTCCCCGATTTTGAGGACGTTATGGGGCAAACGGCGGCGCGCCGCGCCATGGAGATCGCGGCGGCGGGCGGCCACAACATACTGCTGATCGGCCCGCCCGG
>JAZSHJ010000066.1:0-2494 GCA_045533175.1 Acutalibacteraceae bacterium | reverse complement strand
TTTAGTGGCTGCCTGTAATAGTGATGCGATAACAAACCCTCAGTACCCCTTAGAGGGGTCAGCAAGTACTGACCCTTCTAGGGTCTGAGCAAACCACTAGTTTACTAGTGGTTTTGATTACATTAAACATTGATCGTTGATATACAACTTAAACTGCACACCGAGGCGATCGGCCGCGCGGCGACAAAGCAACATACGCTCCATAAACACCTCGAAATACTCCATCACGCTGCAGTACTGCGTGTCGATCGTAAGACGCAATGCCAACGTCGTTTTATCGTCGTTAAAGGTGAGCGAGGACGATTCCACCGAATAATTCACACGGTCGTGAATATCAAAGGTGGTGAGATCACGGTTGCGCACGCGGGTGCGGCGCACATCCGATTTATCCGCCAAGATCAGCGCCGCCGACACTTCGTTGACCGGCACACCCGTGCCTTCGTCGTGATTGCCGATGGCGGTAACGATGGTGGCGATATCCTCTGCTTCCGCATCCATGTGATCCAGAATACGGAACGCCATCACCGCCCCGCTTTGCGAATGTTCGATGCGGTTAACAAGGTTGCCGATGTCGTGCAAATATCCCGCTACACGGGCGAGTTCCACCGTATGAGCAGAATAGTCCAGTTCACGCAGCAGGCGTCCCGCCTCTTCCGCCACGCGGGTGACGTGAGCAAAGCTGTGTTCGGTATACCCGAGCGCGGCAAGCGATTCGTCCGCACGGGTAATGTAGGTGCGGATCGCTTCGTTGCGGCGAAGTTCTTCTAATGTGATCATTCCGTTTCCTCAGATCTTTTCAATATGGGGGCAGAGAATCTTTTCGCGGCGGACGGGTGCACAGTACCTCACCGCGTTTTTGATGACCGTCTGAATTGCGGGCACATAATAGATCGGGAAGGTTTCATGCCCCGGTTGGAAATAGAACACGGTTCCGTTGCCGCGACGCCACAAGCATCCGCTGCGAAACACTTCGCCGCCTTCGTATGCGCCGATAAACAACAGACGCTCGGGTTCGGGAATAGAGAAAGGTTCGGCATAGGTTTCCACGTGCGGCAGTTCGATATAACGATCGATTCCCTGCGTGATGGGATGCGCGGGATCCACCACCCACACACGCTCCATATCGCCGTTCTCACGCCAACCGAGATGGCAGGGAGTGCCCATCAATTTGCGAAATACCTTGGAATGGTGCGCGCTGTGCAACGCGATCAGCCCCATGCCGTCCTGTACCGCCTGCACCACACGGTCGGCGATCTCATCCGGCACGTCGTTGTGTGCCATGTGTCCCCACCACAGCATCACGTCGGTATCGTCCACCACTTCCTGCGGCAGACCGCATTCGGGATCGTCCAACGTAGCGGTGCGCACAACGAAATCCTCCTCTGCACCCAAGAACGAAGCGATTGCTCCGTGGATACCTTCGGGGTACACTTCGCCCACCAGTTTATCGATCTTTTCGTGGCGACCTTCGTTCCATACGGTAACTTTAATCATGTCTGAACACTCCTTTTACAGTAACTCATACGCCTCTCGTACACTTTGTACGGCGACAATTTCAACATCTTCACGCGGGGGAATGGAATCTGCATTCTGTTTGGGCATCAACACACGGGTGAAACCCAGGCGTGCCGCTTCCGCCACACGTGCCTGCGGCTGTGACACCGCGCGAATCTCCCCTGTCAGCCCCACTTCGCCGAACGCGACCACTCCTTCGGGAATGGGCTTGTCCTTCAAACTGGACACCAGCGAAAGCGCCACCGCCAGATCCGCCGCCGGTTCTTCCAAGCGCAGACCGCCCACGACGTTGATGTAGGCATCCAAATTCTGAAAGAAATACCCCGCGCGCTTTTCCAACACGGCGAGCAACAAGGTCATGCGGTTATAATCAAATCCCGTGGAGGTGCGGCGCGGGTTACCGAATCCGCTGGGACACACCAACCCCTGCACCTCTGCAAGCAGAGGTCTTGTCCCCTCTACCGTGCAGGAAACGCAGGTGCCGCTGACACCTTTGGGACGTCCCGAAAGAAGCAGCTGCGAGGGGTTTTCCACCTGTGCCAGCCCGCGATCGCGCATTTCAAACACGCCGATCTCGTTGGTGGAACCGTAACGGTTTTTGGCACAACGCAACAAGCGATAACTGCTGTTGCGATCCCCTTCAAAATACAACACGCAATCCACGATGTGTTCCATCACTTTCGGACCTGCGATCGCACCGTCTTTGTTCACGTGCCCCACCACGAACACGGGCAGATCCACCGCTTTGGCCGCCCGCATAATGGCCGAAGTGCATTCTCGCACCTGTGTCACGCTGCCGGGCGAAGAG
Source organism: Acutalibacteraceae bacterium (assembly GCA_045533175.1). Classification (GTDB taxonomy): domain Bacteria; phylum Bacillota; class Clostridia; order Oscillospirales; family Acutalibacteraceae; genus SIG588. Next base: position 171 of record JAZSHJ010000066.1, on the reverse strand, counting down.
GACACCTCCGCCAAGTTCATGGTCTGAATGGAGTCTACGATCATAAGATCGGGCGATTCCGCCTGCATGGCCGAAAGCACCGTGCCGAGATCGGTTTCACACAAAAGGGAGAGGTTGTCGCTTTCCACACCCAGACGGTCGGCACGCAATTTGATCTGTGCGGCGGATTCT
>JAZSHJ010000102.1:0-2354 GCA_045533175.1 Acutalibacteraceae bacterium | reverse complement strand
CGCGCTGACCTACCCCGGGCGGGTGGCCTCCCCCTCGGGAACGCCCTCGCTTGCCAAGATCGGTACGCTCACCTTCTTTGAGCCCGACAACGTCACCTTCCCCGCGATGGATTTGTGCCGTCGCGCGCTTACGGTGGGTGGCACCGCACCTGCGGCGGTGAATGCGGCTAATGAGGCGGCGGTGGCGCTCTTCTTGAAAGGTGAGATCGGATTTTTGGATATCACCGCGCATGCTGAGCGCATGCTTGAGCGGCAATGGCCCGCACTGCGTTGCTTGGACGACGTTTTGGCGGCCGATCGCGAGGCGCGACAATTGGTACAGAAAGGGTAATGACATGACTTTTTTGGTGACTGCCGGTAAAATTTTAGCGGCGTTACTCATTTTCGGCATCATCATTATGTTGCACGAATTCGGACATTTTATCGTGGCGAAACTCTGCCGTGTGAAGGTGAACGAATTTGCCATCGGTATGGGGCCGAAACTTTTGAAGTTTGGCAAGGGTGAGACCAAATACACCCTGCGCCTTCTTCCCATCGGCGGTTTTTGTGCCATGGAAGGGGAGGATCCCGAGACCGAAATGCCCGAAGCGCTCGGCGGCAGCGGGTTTCAAAAGGAAAAGGAAACGTCCCTCGACGACGGACGTGCGTTTTATCAAAAAAAGGTGTGGCAACGCATTTTGATCGTGGTGGCGGGTGCCGTGATGAATTTGGTGCTCGGTTATGTGCTGTTGATCGTGAATTATGCGTTTTGTCAAACGCCGAATGCAAACGGTGAGGTGCTGTTTTCCACCACTACCATTCATTCGCTGAAAGAGGAGACGCCCGCCTATCAAACGGGTCTGCGCGCGGGGGATACCATCGTCAGTATCAACGGGCGGCGTGTGGTCACGGCGGATTTCGACATGGTATCGGCCCTGCAATCGGATGAAGACGGTGTGTTTGATATGGTGGTCAAACGTGAAAATGCAGAGGGCAAGACGGAAAAAATTACGCTTGACGACGTGACTTTTACACTGGCTACCGATGAGGCGGGGAACCGCTATCTGCAATACGATTTTGTGATCGTGGGTAAACCGCGCACCTTCAAAAACACCTTTGTGCATGCACTCAAAAACGAGTATTCTCTCGGTGTGATGGTGTGGCGCAGTCTTGGAGATATTCTCACGGGCAAATATGGGTTGAACGACTTGTCGGGACCTGTCGGCACGGTGGATGTGATCGGGGATGCGGTGGAAAACGCCGTGACACAGGGTGACCGTTTGGCGGGTATGCGCACACTGCTTACGTTGATTATCCTTATTACGGTAAACGTGGGTGTGTTCAACCTGTTGCCCTTGCCCGCGTTGGACGGCGGACGGTTGGTATTTTTGCTGTTTGAACTCATTTTCCGCCGCAAAGTGCCCGCGAAATATGAAGGTATCGTGAATTTTGTGGGGTTGATCTTACTGTTACTGCTGATGGTTGTGGTAACGTACAGCGATATTACGAAATTAATAGGTTAAACCTACAGGAGGTTATGATATGGCGAAGCGAACGGTAAACGCAGGCGGTGTGTTCATCGGCGGGGGTCATCCCGTGACGGTGCAGTCGATGCTGAATGTGCCCGCACACGATATTGCGGGCAGTGTGGCGCAAGCCAAAGCGTTGGAAGCGGCGGGCTGTGAACTGATTCGTGCCGCCATTCCGAACAAAGAGGCGATCGCCTTGATTCCCGCGCTGAAAGAGGCGGTGTCGGTACCGCTGGTGGCGGATATTCATTTCGACCACAAACTGGCACTGGAAGCGGCGGCGGCGGGCATCGACAAGATCCGCATCAATCCCGGCAACATCGGCGGGGAGGAGAACGTCCGCGCGGTGACGACCGTTTGCCGTGAAAAGGGGATCCCCATTCGCATCGGTGTGAACGGCGGATCGCTTGAAAAGGAGATCCTGCAAAAATACGGGCATCCGTGTGCCGAAGCGTTGCGCGACAGCGCGTTGTATCACGCCCGTTTGCTTGAAAAATACGATTTTGGCGATATCGTATTGTCCATGAAATCCTCTGTCGTGCCGACGTTGGTGAAAGCGTATGAACTGACGGCGGAGTGCTGTGACTATCCCTTGCATGTTGGTGTGACCGAGGCGGGGACCGAACGAATGGGTCTGCTCAAATCTGCTGCGGGTATCGGCAGTCTGTTGCTCCACGGGATCGGTGACACCATTCGCGTGTCCCTTACCGCCGACCCGGTGGAGGAAGTGCGGGCAGGCATAGCCATCCTGAAGGCCGCCGGGCTCAGATCCCAGGGCGTGAAAATCGTCTCCTGCCCCACCTGCGGCAGAACTCAGATAGACCTTATCTCCACCGAAGTCGGATC
>JAZSHJ010000002.1:0-19258 GCA_045533175.1 Acutalibacteraceae bacterium | reverse complement strand
CCGCTTGGCCTCCGACTTGGTGGTAGTGGTGGTGACCGTAGTGGTCGGCGCAATGGTGGTCGGATCCTGTTCGATCACCAGATACAGCACGCCGTCTTCCGCGACATACGCATCCACATCTTCGCCGTCTTCACCTTCGATCTGGTCGATTTCGGCCAGTTCCAGTTCGCCGTCCTTCAGCACGTACACGCCCAGCATCTTATCGTTCTGATAACTGTGCATCTTATCCTTGCCTTCGGGAGCTTCCACCTTCAGAACTTTGAGTTCCTTATCGGCAAACAGCGCCTTCGCCGCATCCATGATAGCGGCATCCACGTTATCCGAAACAACCGCATCGTCATAGACAAATGCCGTTTCGTCATCCACCTCGGCCGGGGCTTCGGTGGTGGTGGGAGCTTCGGTAGTGGTGGGAGCTTCGGTAGTGGTGGGAGTTTCGGTAGTGGTCACATCCGGAGCCTCAGTAGTGGTCACAACCGGAGGCGCGGTGGTGATGACCGGAGGAACGGTGGTGGTCACAACCGGAGGAACGGTGGTGATGATCGGAGCTTCGGTGGTGGTCACCGGGGGCTTCGTGGTGGGAGGCGTAGTGCTTCCGTCTTTGCCCTCGCAAACAATGATACCGGCATCGCCCAGAGTCTTGTCGGTAACCAAACCGTGTGCCCACTCCATGAAGTAGCCGTTAAAGTCGTCGTTGTTGTTGTTGATGCCGGAGGGTTCTTCCGCTTCAATGTGCAGAGCGAAGCCCATCAGCAGACGCTCGTTCGCCTCGAGGCCGTCGCCGCCCAGCCAGCTGTGCTTAATAGCGATTTCGTAAGTAGTGGTATATTTTCTGTCATCACGACCGACATAGTAGTAGTAGTCGTCACCGGCAGCCTTCGCCATATCGACGGTGCTGCCCGCACGCAGAGTCTGACCGGACGTAGTGTCTTCCCATTGGAAGCCGAGCTGACGGCCGTTCGTATCGTTCAACGCAAAGCCGAGCTCGTAACGAGCCGTATCGTCGAACATCGCCGCCGTGGAATGAGCGATCTGCATCTGCAAGCAGTCGCCGCGCCACAGTTCATAACTCTGGATCTGGTTGTTCACGTTTTCTTCGTCTTCGATCTGCAGAGCGAAGTAGATGTACTCTGCATCCCAGCCGATGTAGGCCCAGCCGTCACCGTCTTCCGGCAGTTCGGCAAAACCGCCGGCAACTGCAGGATAGGAGTACAGGTAACCCGCGCCGGCCGACAGCGAGTCCTTGCTGAACTCAAACTTCGTGGCCTGCGACCAAGTCGCATCGTCCAGCTTACCGTCGATGTTCGGACGGCTGGTGATTTCCTTCGCCTTCAGCTGAGGACGGGAGTAGTTTTCGTTCGGAACCGTTTCGGAAACAGCGCCCGCGGAAATCGCAGCAAGCGAGAACAGCAAGCAAACCGAAAGCAGGATCGCAAACACTTTGGATACCTTTTTCATTGTTTACACTCTCCTTGAAGTATTTGTAAGTTTTGAGGCGGCTTCAAAACCCACCCCACCTTAACACCATTATGATAACGCACATCCAAGAAATTGTCAATAGTCTTTTCTTGCGGTTTTGAACTTTTTAGGAAACAGTCTCTCCACAATTTTAGTTGTTTTGAACAAACAATTCGGTGTCACTTTGGGCATATCGCCTCACACCAACAGAAAGTACATCCCGACCGCGTTGAGCATGCCGACCAGCGATCCCGCTATCACCTGTACGGGAGTGTGCCCCACGAATTCCTTTAACTTCACTTCCGGCAGATCGTCCGTTGTCAGCGCTTCAAACGCGCGCACCAACTCGTTGATCACCACCGCCTGTTTGCCCGTTTCCTGCCGCACGCCCGTGGCATCGTGACACACCACAATGGCTAACACCGTGGCCAATGCAAACTGGAACGATCCCAAGCCATACAGCAATCCGCTGATGAGCGCAAGCGACACCACCGTGGCGGAATGGCCGCTGGGCATACCGCCATCGCCGAACAGGCGGCCGATGTCAAGTTTTTTATAGATCAACGCGTGGATGATAACTTTCAACACCTGCGCGATCGCCCAGGAACTCACCGCCGTGAGCAGCAGCGGATTGGTAACAAGATCCAACAACCAATTCATACGTTTCTTTCCTTACATTTCCAACGTTTTTTATGAACGGAACAGCCAATTGTAACAGCGGCGGATATGCTCCATCCCGTCTGCATACCACTTGCCGTCGTCGTACTGTTCGCGCCCTTCGGCACATCCCATCATGTACCGCGCGGGAACCCACGTGGTTTCCATCACGCCGAGAATGTTATCCCCACCGTGTTCAAGAGCGTAATTGAGGAACAACTCGGCATTCTTCTCGTTGTTGAACGGACACAACCAGATTTTCAAACCGGCTTCGGCAAACACCTCCACCGAACGGAAGTGATCCCAGTTGTAATAATGCCAATCGGTGATGATAAAATCTTTATCGAGCAACGGCAACGCTGTCCACGTACCGTTTTGGCTGGCATCCCACGGACCGTACAAAAACTCAAAGGAATTAAGCAGACGGTCGCCCCACATCATGGGAACCGCCCCCTTTGCCTTGATATGTGCCGCCAGGCCGTTACACCAATCGGCAAACAGTTCGCCGTTATCCTTGCCCGTGGCCTTGCATCGTTCGCAATCGCCGATGTAAAACACCTCATCCATGCCCACGTGCATAAACTTCGCTTCAAACGCATCCATTACTTCTTCCATCAAATCACACACCACACGGAAGGCTTCCTCGTTGGTGGCACAGATGCTGTAACAATATTCGGGTTCTTCCGACACGGGCGTTTCGGAAAACTCCGGATGGGCGGCCAACAAACCGTCGGGGCGTTTGGTATCCTGTACCGTCTGATGCCCGAGCAGATTCATGTCGGGAATCAGTTCGATCCCGCAACGGCGGCAGGTATCCACCATCCTCTTCACCTCGTCACGGGACAGCGGGTGTTCCCCGCGACATTCCGGATGGCTTTCAAACATATAATTGTAACGAATAATCAACAAAATCGTGTCGATGCGGTCGGACACCAGTTCTTCCTCCACATAGCGGCAGAATGCATCCACCTCGTCCGGCAACGGCGCAAACAAACACAACCCGCGTTGTTTCCACGGATAACGATCAAGACTCATACCGATCCCCCTCTAACCTAACATTCATGTTTATTATACCACACACTCTCCGCCAAGCGCAAGAGGAGAGAACTCCGCGATAAAAATCGCAGAGTTTTTTATTCCGTTACTTCCACGACACCGTCTGCTTTCACGGTAACGGTCATGCCGTCTTTCACATATTGCAGGAACTCTTCACCCAGCGAATCCACAACAGGCATGGTCACGCCGTCCACCCACACATCCGCAAGCACCGCACCCGCGGCCGCCAGCGAATCGATGGGATTGGCAAACAGCATGCACGCAGGGTTCTTGTGCAACGCACACGCACAATACAGCACCAAGCCACCCGTGGTGGAACCAATGGTCTGCGGCAGGCAAAGTGCGCGACCGATCAACGGTTTTCCGTGCAGATCGGCGTTATTCTGGTCGCCGCATTTCACATCTTTATCGCCGAACTGCAACGCCATCTGGAAAGAAGCCAGCGTGTTGAACCCTTCGGTGGTCACCACCGCAGGGGCGGTCACCTCACCGGGGGTAACGACGCGTCCTTTAAACTGTTTCATATCACTTGCCCTCCTTCGTGATCGCCGCCAAAATCTCCGCATCGGTGTAATACCGCGCGCTGGTGTAGGTGCGCAGTTTATTGGACGAGGTGATGACCGGCATGGTTTTGCACAACGGGTTGTTCATGTACATCAGCGGGCAGATATACGAAGTGATAACCCCCGTCGCTTTCAACCGCGCCGCATAATCGGTCTTCTCGAACGCATCCAACACACGGGGGGCGGCGGTCAACACGGTGGGAATGCACACCTTTTTGCGGCCGTTTTCAACCAGCGCCGCTTCAATCTTATCTGTCCAATCCTTCAACTGTTCCATGGAAAGATGCGGACAACCCACAAAGCAGAGCTTCGGTTTGGCATCGGGATTCTTCCACACCACGGGGTAATTCGCCTTTACCCGTTCGAGTTCCGCATCGTCAATAACGTATTCCCGCGCACCGTCGGCAATGAGCGCCTCTCCCTGCTCCACCGCTTCGGGGGTGAGATGTTCAATGTGGTAAAGTCCCACCGCGCCGTTTGAAGCGGTTGCCGCACCAAAATCCTTGAGATACGCACACGCCGCATCATTCAGCTCGGTACCGATCCATTGATCCAGTCCCGTAACATACGGCACGTCTTCCATCACTTTCATGCCGATAGCCGAACCAAGAAGTTGCGCTTCCGGTTTTTTAGTGGTTTGCACCCGCACCACCCACGTGGCACGGCGGCCTTCATCGGTGAGCAAACCAAAATACGGCACGTAACCGACGATGGAACCCATGATATCAATAATACCCGAATTGCGGTTGCACCGCGCACCGAGCACCGAGTTGGCATACACTACCGCCGACGATTCCGCCCAGGAAAGCACCTCGCCTTTTTGCGGTTTGTTGCCCATCTCGTCCATATAACAAGTACAGCTGAACGCGTCCTTATCCATTAAGCCCAGCTGTTCCAACTGCCCTTCGTAAAAATCCTGTTTCGTGTACATAAACTTATTGAACACCAAGTTTTGCAGGAAGTTGGCGGGAACGCGCTTGTCCAGCGGACGGGGATCGACTGAGAATTTCTGCTCCGACGCGACACCCGCATCCAACAACTGCTGCATCAAATCGTACACCGGGGACATCACCTTCAAACCGAAAGACGTCACCAGATGGTTGTATTTCGAGGTGACCGGCACCAGTTTTTCCGCACCGAACGCCTCGCCGTACATCACCAACGTTTTCATCACCTTGGCAAGCGTTTCGCCTTTTTCGCCGTTCAGGATCGCCTGTTGCTCATTTGTCAGTACCATGATATTCCCTCCTTACAGTTTCATGCACACATCCCATGCGCCCCAGATGACCGAGCGCAGGTTGCCCACCTTCGCGGCATCGCCGATCACGTGCACGTGCGCCCTCTTCTTGGCCAACGGTGCGGGATTATATCCCACCGAAAGAATGACCGAGTCCACCGCTTCGGTAAACACGCGTCCGTCCTTGTCCTTCAGCGTCACGCCGTTGTTTTGGATGGCGCACAACGCAGTTTCCAAATGCACGGGTACGTTGTTCGTTTTGAAGAAATCGCGCAGATAACTGGTGTTTGCAAGGCACACACCCTTGGTGGTGATAAGATCGTCTTGCATCTCCACGATCAACGGCTTTTTGCCTTTCAAGTACAGATCGTACGCGATCTCACAACCGGTGAGACCGCCGCCGATGATCGCCACTCGTTCGCCCACCTCTTTGGTGCCAAGCAGATACTCCACCGCCTCCACCGCCGTTTCGGCGCCCTTTACGGGAATGCGCTTGGCCACCGCACCCGTGGCCACGATCACCTCATCCGCACCCAACGCATTCACGTCGGTTACTGCCGTGTTCAGTTTCACGTCAATGGGATATTTCGTGATCTCACGGATATACCACGCAATCAGCGCGCGGTCTTTTTCCTTGAACGACGGGGCGGCCGCCGCCACGAACACGCCGCCCAAACGATCACTCTTTTCATACAGCGTTACGGCGTGACCGCGTTTCGCGCAAAGGATCGCCGCTTCCATGCCGCCGATACCGCCGCCCACCACCGCGACCGTCTTTTTCACCTTCGCGGGCGCGACGTAATATTTCTTCGATTGCATCGTTTCGGGATTCAGCGCGCAACGCGAAAGCCCCATCGTATCGGTAAGATCCTGCGTGTTGGCATGTCCTTTGGAAGAAGAGAAATTAAAACAACCGCTGTGACAGCAGATACAGGGCTTGATATCCTCCGTGCGGTCCTCGATCATCTTGGTGATCCACGCGGGATCCACCAGGAACTGTCGGGCAACCCCCACCGCATCGATGGCACCTTCTTCCACCGCACGCGCACCCACCAACGGATCCATGCGGCCCGCACACACCACGGGAATGTCCACAAACTTTTTGATGTGCGCCACGTCCGCCAAGTTGCAGTTTTGGGGCATATACAGCGGCGGATGCGCCCAATACCACGAATCGTATGTACCGTTATCGGCATTGAGCATATCATAACCCGCATCCTGCAGATAGCGGGCGGCTTTTTCGGATTCCGCCATGTTGCGGCCGACTTCGGTATACTCCTCACCCGGCATAGCCCCTTCACAGAAGCCTTTCATTTTGGATTCCACCGAATAGCGAAGCGACACGGGATATTCTTCACCGCACGCTTCTTTGATGGCACGCACCACTTCGGCGGCAAACCGATAACGATTTTCAAAACTGCCGCCGTATTCATCGGTGCGTTTGTTGAAAAATTCAATTGCGAACTGATCCAACAAATATCCTTCGTGCACCGCGTGCACCTCCACGCCGTCCACACCCGCATCGCGGCAAAGTTTCGCGGTTTTAGCAAACGCTTCGATGATCTCGCGGATCTGTTCCACCGTCATTTCGGGGCAAATAATGTCGTGCGCCCAACGGGAGGGCTGTTCACTCGGACAAGCCAACTCGTGCGAAGTATCCAAAATCGGTTTTAACAGCGCACGCGTGAACTTGTTTTTGTGCAACGGTGCCACCAATTCGGTGATCGCCCAGGAACGTCCCATACCCGCCGTCAACTGCACGAACAGTTTCGCACCCGTCTTGTGGATCTCCTCCATGAACTCCTTCAGTTCTTCAAACATTTTCGGGTTCTGCCACAGCCATTTTCCCCAAAAGGTATCCCGCAACGGTGCAATACCCGGAATGATAAGTCCCACGTTATTCTGCGCCCGTTCCAAAAAGAGGTTTGCCGCCTCTTTATCGAAATGGCAACCGCCCAGTTCAAACCAACCGAACAGCGACGTGCCGCCCATCGGACACATCACGATACGGTTTTTGATCTCGACGTTGCCGATCTTCCACGGGGTGAACAACGCTTCATACGACGTCTGTTGTGTGCTCATAATACTCCTCCTATCCCATCCGCTGAGTGACGGATAACATACAATTCCCTAAGCAATAAGTATAGCACGGGTTTGTTGACGTGTCAACAAACCCGTGCCGTACACACAAAGCTATTCCCCTCGTTTGAGCACGCCGCGAAACAGGGCGCGCATGTCCCGCATTTCCGCCGTGCGGAAAAACACGAGAAGGTTCAACAAATTCGGCACCACGGCGCAAAGCACCGCCCGCACCGCCAGTTCCACCAATACGTTTGCGGTATACACATGCACGAATCCCATCACCGTATCCGCCAAAAATGCGGTGAGCAAGAACAACCCCGCCGTCATGGCAAAATACAACACGTACCGCACGTAATAGGCGATTACACAACGCCCCAACACGTGCTTATACACAAGATAGGGTTGCGTCCACAACGGAACGATGAGCATGCTGAGCAGATTGGCCAAAATGATACCGTCGATGGATCGCATCCGCCACGCCAACACCACCGACATCACGATGTTGAGCACCGCTTCCCCCACCGCAAACCATTGATCCTGCCGATACAATCCCGCGCTGTCCTTCGCCATCAGCACCACACGGCGGATACCGTAGACGTAAAAATAGCAAAGCAACAGCACCACCGTGCGGTCGGGCAACAAACTGTCGGGCGCACCGCCCATCCACAGCCGCATGAACGGTTGCACGATCACCCCGACCGATACCGTAAAGAAACTGAAAATAAGGTAGTTGAAGAAGTACAGGAGGTTAAACCGTTTATACACCGTTTCACGGCTTTCCACCGTGATGATGTTGCCGAAACTCGCGGTAATGCCGTTGAACACCTGCACCGCCAGTTGCGAAAGGGCGGTGGTGATAATGGTATAGTTCCCGTACACACCCGCCGCCACCGTGCCCAAAAACTTGGAAATGATGGCCGAGCCCGTAGCGGTCACGCTGACACCGCCCACACGATGGCACAGCATGGCGCTCATATTCTTAATAAGCGATCGCTTTTCTTCCCCCGTGATCGTATCCCGCGAACGGTCGGCCGCAATGTGGGGATACATCTTTTTAAACTTGTGACCGATCAGCGATGCACCGATCAACCGACAGACGATCTTCACCACCGCATACACAATGAAACTGCGCGTCAAGTACAAAAGCGACACCTGGCTGATCAGCGTGATAAGTGAAATGAACGCATCGTTTCGATTGACGATGTAGTTGTTCTGATCCGCCACGATCAGCGCCTTGCGGTTGGCAAACAAATACGATGCCACCGTGTCACCTGCATACAGCAAGAACAGCACCGAGATATACAGCGGCGATCTGCCCGTATCTTCCACGAAGAAATTCACCGCAAACGCCAGCACCAATGCACCGCCCATAAAAACGGCGGCGATCACTTTGTAGGCTTGCTTGTAAAAATTCAGTATCTGCTTAATGGCGTGGTTATCACGCTCTTCGATCGGCTTGTACAGTTTGTACAGCAAGCCGGTGCTGAGCCCCAGTTCCGCAAGCGAGAGTACCTGCAAAAAATTCTTGAAGGTGGTGTCCACACCCGCCATGCTCAACCCCAACTGACTGACGAACACCGAACGGGTAATAAAGTTGGAGATCATCAGCAGCGCGTAACCCGCCATGCCGAACAGCGAGTTGATCAATACTTTCTTACTTCTCATAACCGTCACTTCTTAAACCACGCGTTCACCTTATCGCTCATCGTTTCGAGCAGGCGGGTGCCCCGCGTTTTTTCGTCATCGGTGAGCAACGCCACCGCATATCCCAGATAGATCCAGAAAATGAACATGGCAAACCGTGCGATAAACAGAATGGTGACTTCCGACATGCTGTTCACCGCCAACATACCAAGCAACGCGATCAACATTACGGTCACGGAGTAGCCTTCGGTCCCTTCACGCAAGCGAAGGAACAGCTTTTTCAAAAGGAACACCAACACGGTTGCGAAAAAGGCAAAGATGCACACCGATCCCACCGTGCCCACGCTAACCATCGTGTGGATGATCAGGTTGTGGAAATGGCGCAGATAATTGTCCACGATGTACACGTCGCGGTGGGATTGCGGGCCGTGACCGAAGATGGGCTTTTTGAGAAACTCTTCCCACCCGAACTTCCAGATCACGGGACGCCCCGTGAACAAGCCGTACCCTTCGTCCTTCTCACGATCAATGTTCACACCCGTAATGGTCGGTGCTTTTTCCGTGGTGTCGGCAGAAGGCGTGTCTTGCTTTTCCGCCGCATCCCCCGCCGGTTTCTCCACCGCTTCGGGCGGGGTTTCAACCTCATCGCCCGACGGTGTTTTCGTGGTATCGTCTTTTTCGGTATTTTGCGCGGTATTGCTCGCATCGTCGGCAAGCGGTTCTTCCGTCACGTGCAGCGTGCCGCCGAGCGCCTCATACGCCGCAGGTGCATATTTCAACACCCCGCGCGCGGCATATACACCGCCGATCAGCACCGCCACCGAAAGCGCCGCCGCCACGATCGCCGTTGTGTTCGCCCCGGCTGCGCGCCACCCTTTTCGGCGCAAGCCACGCGCCAGCAAAAAGAAGACGGCAATCGCCGCAAAAGCGCCGAGCGACAGAAACGCCCCCTTGGCGTTTTCCATGCACATGGAGCAAAAGTTAACCAGCGCCGTGTACGCCAAAAACACGATGTACGGCACCTTGATCTTGCCGTTTTTGGCTTTCAGCACCGCCGCCTGCAAGCAAATGATGGCCAATCCGATGGCGCTTATCATGTATCCCGTATTGGAATATACGCCGAACAAGCGGTTTTCCACCCACCCGATGGCATACAACTGATCGCCGTACGGAATGCGTTCGCTGTACAACGTGATGAACATGCCGAGCGACACGGTGGACAACACCGCCGTCATGCCGAGAAACACCGTATTAAGGACCGACAGCTCTTTAAGCACCGTGGGGCGATCCTTCGTTGTTCCGTCGGGATACAACAAAAACAGCGCCAACGCCGTGTATATCCAACTGGTGAAGTTCAGCGCAAACCCGCGTGAAAAATTCAAATACACCGTCAGGAAAAACACGGCCAAAAAGCCGAGAAGCCACAGCATACCGCGTGCCTTCACAAAATTGCGCCGCCAAAACAGATCGTATACACAAGCGACGGCACCCCAATACATCATGATCGAGAGCATCTTGTAGTCGTAGGTCACGCAATACACCAACAACGTGGGAATGAGAAGCACCATCAATGCCACTTTGTAGTAGAACATGTTAAACACCGTATCGGCTATTTTTTTCAGCACGCTTCTCTCCCCTTTCAATCAAAATACAACGCATACAGCACGTCGGCTTGTCCTTTCAGCGAAAAGCCTTTTTCGGCCAACTTGTCTGCCGTGTCTTTCCGGGCAGTATCCTGCAACTTTTCCGCCATGCGTGCGCCCCACGCGTCCGCGCCCGCGGCCAACGGGTAAAATTCCGTGAGCCCCGCAAGGTCGCTTTCCCGCGTGATCGCATCACTCACCAACAGCGAAAGGCCGTTGGCTTGCGCTTCCACCATCGTGATGGGCAACCCCTCAAACAGCGAGGGCAACACGAACAGATCAAACGCGGAATAGTATTTGTAAATATCCTCTTGAAAATCAATGAACGTTACCCGATCGGCCACGTCCAATTCCTCCGCCTTTTGCTTTGCAGCACTCCACAACTCTCCGTTGCCGATCAGCCACAGCACACAATCAGGGGCGGTGCGACACAGCGCCGCAAACGCTTCCAGCAAAAACGGTTGGTTTTTCTGTGCCGAAAAGCGGCCGATGTGTCCGATCACCCGCTTGCCCGTCGCGCCGTAACGTGCGCGTAACTCGGTGCAAAACGCTTCGCTATACGCAAATTTTTCGGTATCAATCGCGTTGTTCATCACCACCGCGTTCCGCGCGGCACGGCCGAACATCCATTGCGCGGCGGCGGCGGAACAGCCGCATTTCACGTCGCTGTAACGGCAAGCATACCCGCGAAGCAACTTGTGAAGCGTGCCGAACACCACCCGCCGCAGTTTGGAGGGCACGTCGGTGAAGGTGTTGTGGGAATGCACCACAATGCGTCGTCCGCGACGCACACCCAACCGCAAAATGGCCGGTTCCGAAAGTGAGGAGAGGTGATAGTGAATCACATCGTAATCCCGTGAAAACACGTTTTTCAAGTAAGCCATATACGCTCTTCTCTGCTTATACGGCGACAGATCAAACTCAAAATAATCGGTTTCGTGCGCCTCGCACCACGACTTCAAGCGGTGATTGCGGAACGACAAAATATCAAAACGCACCTTTTCGGTATCAAATGCGCCGAGCATATTCAAAATGTATTGCGTGATCCCGCTTGCAGGGGCGGTCGGCGCAAAGATCAATACACGTTTCATACTTATTTGCCCAGATCCTTTTTAATTTGTGTGGTGGAAATTTCGGGGGTGCGCGGCAGATACACCACGTCGCAATACTCCTTCAAGAAATCGAACTTTCCTTCCCAGTCATCCCCCATCACGAAGGTGTCCACACGGAACTCCTGCACATCGGACACTTTCTGTTCCCAGTTTTCCTCGGGAATCACCAGATCCACGTAACGCACCGCTTCCAACAGTTTTTTGCGCTCTTCATACGAGAAATAGCACTTTTTCTGTTTGCAGTCCCAGTTGAACTCATCGGTGGACAACGCCACGATCAGATAATCACCCTGCTCCTTCGCGCGCTTGAGCAGATTGATGTGCCCGTAATGCAACAGATCGAACGTACCGTAAGTAATGACCTTTTTCATAAGTTCGCACTCCTTTAATAATTTCCGAAATCGAGTTCCGTCACGCTGTGACGGTTGTAACGCTTATCCTCGGGCGGCGGCGTCATGTAGTCGCCGTAAAACGCTTCCAGATACGCTTTGTATTCCGCGGGGGCAGAAAGCGCGCTTCCGTCGAACGGCAGGTCCACCGTGTCGGTCACCCATTCACGCAAGATGGTTTCTTTCTTGTACCCGTACGCGCCGCCGATGTTCACGATCTTACGGGATGTCTGCCCGTTATACCGCGTGATCTCCGCATCCAATTTGGCACACAGCCGATCGCCGCGCCAAAAAGCGGCCAACACCGAAAGCAGGAAATACACCGCCCGTTTCACGTACTCGCCTTTGTTGCACACTTGGTATTTTCGTTTGGCAAGCAACAGCCGTTTATAAAAATACGTTCGCTTATCGTGGCGGCGCGCCGCCTCTTCGTCCTCGGGCGATACGTCAAACGGGAACACATCCACAAAAATGCCGTGCCGCGCACGACTGCCGCCGTTCGCTTCGATCAACACCGTGCCGCAAAGCAACACTTTGGCAAACGGCAATCCGTAATGGGGATCGGTTTCGGTGGTCTGCAAAAAGAAACGGTCGTCCATCTCTTCCGCCGCCACCCGCAAAAAGGCTTCGTAATCCTCCCGTAGCATGCCGATATCCATATCGTCGTCCCACGGGATCACGCCGCCGTGACGCACCGCACCCAGCAACGTACCCGCGATCATGAAATAGCGGATCCCGTGTTTTTCACACACCCGCTTGATCTCTTCCGCAATGAGCAACTGACACGCGTGCAATTTCGGCAAATACTCAAAATTTTCCATATCCGTTTTATCCCTTCAGCAGTTCTTTGTATAACGCCGTGTATTCCTTATATCGCCGCGCGGCATCAAACGCCTCGTGCATATCGGCGGCACAACCGTCCACCCGATCAAACGCCCGAACGGCCGCCGCAAGATCTCCCTGTTCCACCACAAAGCCGTTGCCCTCGCTCACGCTTTCGGGACTGCCGCCCGTGCGATAGGTCACCACGGGAGTGCCGCAGGAGATCGCCTCCAGATTGGTTGTGGGATAGTTATCCTCGTAGGTGGGATTAAAAAACACGTCCGCCGCGGTGTAAATTTCGGCCAACTCCTCCACGCTGTTGGTGCGTTTGATGCCGAGTATCCCCGCAGGAAGTGCCGCCAGTTGCGCATCGTTCAGCCCGACCAGCACGATCTGCTGATCCTCCCGCAACAGCGGTTGCAGTTTTATAAAATCGTCCAACCCCTTGCGATCGGTCCACACGCTGGCAACGCCCAAAATGATCTGTTTGCCGAAAAGGCCGTGTCGTGCACAAAAATCCCCGTCGGTGGGCTTGAATTTTTGAAGATCGATGCCGTTGCGAATCACCCGCACGGGGTAGTTTTTAAAGTAGGATCTCTTCACCAGTTCAGCCAGCCATTCCGAGGGCGTCACCAATGTGAGAGCGTTCGGCGCTGTAAACAATGCTTTTTTCTGCGCGTAGTTTCGTTTGGATGCGTCCGCCAACACACTCGCGGGATATTGATCCTTTTGCGGGCAGGTGTGGCATCCCGTTTGCCAACGGTCGCATCCGTGAAAAGCAAAGTGTGCACAATGTCCCGTAAAACTCCAACAATCGTGCAACGTCCACACCACGGGTTTCCCGCACTCTTTCAAATAGCGAAACAGCGTGGGCACGTGCAGATAATAGCCGTGTATGTTGTGCAGATGGATAATATCGGGATCGTACTCGCGCACCATCTTCAAGAAGCGACGGGTGGCGCGGCGGGAATACATCCCGTGACGGTCGGTCACGCGGGACAGCGCCCCGTGCAAACGCACCCCCCATTCGGAGGTGATCTTATACGCATTCACCCCGTCGGGCGCGGTATTACGGCCGAAAGCGATCAACCCTTCGCCGCCTTCGCGTTCCACTTCGCGCTGAATATCCACCGCAATGCGTCCCGTACTGCCGTATCCGCAGGTGGAATTGATCTGAAGTACCTTCATACACTCACCAACCGTTACATGATACTGTCAAAGCAACCTTCCAAAGCTTCAATGTATTTTTCCCGCGTGAAATGCGCTTCAAAATACGCTTTCCCGTTTTGTCCCAAGGCGGTATACGCCGCGCGGTCATGCACAAACTCCCGCATAACCGCGGCCAACCCCTCGCTGTCATCCGCCGCCGCCAAAAGGCCGCACTCCGCTTCGCGGATAACCTCTGCCGCCGCACCGCCGATGGCGGCGATCACGGGGCGGCCGCCCGACATATATTCCTGCAACTTTGCAGGCACGGTCTGTCCAATGATGCCTTCGGATTTCAAGGTGAGCAAAAACGCATCCGCCCGTTCGTAATTGGCCTTCAGCGTCTGCCAATCCACCCGTCCGAAGAAGGTGACTTTATCTTCCACTTCCAGCGAAGCGGCCAGCGCCTTGCAGTTTTCCAATTCGCTGCCGTCACCGTAAATCTCCACCGCAAAACCGTCCTCGTCACGCAACGCCGCCACCGCATGCAAAATACACTCCACGTTTTGCACGCTGCCGATGTTTCCACCGAAGGCAAACACCACGGTGTCCCCCGCCGCCTTTTCCGAAAGCGTCAGCGGTTCGGCGTGTTGCGGCAGATACCGCATCTTCTCTGCAGGAACTCCGTTCACCTTTGAAAGATACTCCATAAACGGTTTGGAGGTAACCCCCACCAGATCGGCGCTGTTATACATCTTTCGGGAATAGCCGTGCATCCATTTAAACAGCAAATTGCCTTCCCCCACGTGCCACGCTTTAAGGGATTCGGGCCACAGATCAAGGCAGTAAAGCAAAAAGGGAACGCGCTGTTTTTTGGCGTATGCACGGGCAGCATTTGCCATCAACACAGGCGAAGTCTGGTAACACATCACCGCATCGAACCGTTCTTTCAAACGGCGCGCCTTCCACGTGGAAGACAGGCAGAAGGACACATAATTCAGCGCGCGGAACAGCACGCCATGCCGCCGTTCCACCGAAAACGCGCGGATCACCCGCATGCCGTTCCACATAACTTCGCGGTTTTCGCGCCCTTTGCAATCGGCGGGCACACGCCCCGTTGCGTAATCGGGGCGAGAGGTCAATACCGTTACTTGATGTCCCCGTTCCACAAGTGCTTTTGCAATATCGTTAATGCGGAAATTATCCGGATAAAAATGTTGCGAAACAATCAGCAACTTCACCGCGCATCCCCTCCCACGCAATCAACTTGGCATACACTATTATAGTATAACATGAAAACAAAAAATTTTCAACACAAACTTCGAGCGATAAAATGCGGCAAAAACAACCGCGATAACTATGTAAAGAGTGGGGATCACCACTCCCGATACGTCCTTGCTTTTTGACTACCTTTTTGACTACCTTTTTGACTACCCTTTTGACCCACCCATTTGCGTAAATTTACGCTATTTTTCGGTCATTTCCGCTACTTTTCCGAAGGATTTTCCGAATGACATAAGCCCCAGAAACGGCGTAACCACGCCATTTCTGGGGCTTTTTCACTTGGCCCGCCCGGAGGGATTCGAACCCCCGGCCTTTGGAATCGGAATCCACTGCGATATCCAGCTTCGCCACGGGCGGAAATACGTGCCCGCCGTTTGGCGGGCACAGGTTAGTATACACGATTTTATCGGGCTTTGCAAGCCCTTTTCAAAAATTTTCAGCGGAACATCGCGTGCAGTTCTTCGTCGTTCAGCACCTTAACGCCGGCCTCTTTCAAAATGGCGGTGGCCGCCTCATTGTCCGTCACACGCATCACAACGTAGGCATACCCCTTTTGCGGAGTGATAAATGCATACACGTACTCCAGCCCGATGTTGTTATCCGACAGCGTTTTTACCGCCGCGGCAAATCCGCCGGGAGTATCGTCCACCGCTACACCGAGCACAGCGTTCACCGATACCACGCAATGCGCCGCCTGCAACGCCGCCACCGCTTTGTCGGTATCATTCACGATCATGCGCAAAATGCCGTAATCGGTGGTGTCGGCCAGCGACAAAGCGCGGATATCCACCCCATTTTCGGCTAACACGCGCATAATTTCCGCAAGTTCGCCTTTTTTGTTTTCCACAAAGACCGAAAGTTGTTTGATGGTCATAGCACACACTCCTTACACCAATTTGCGTTTATCGATCACGCGAACGGCCTTACCTTCGCTGCGTGCAATACTCTTGGGGGCCACCAGATGTACCTTGGGGCTGATACCGAGCATCGTCTTCATCGCGTTTGCAAGCGCTCTTTCCAGCGCTTCCACTTCGCGCACCGTATCGATCACTTGATCGGGGTTCATTTCCACGTTCACGTCAAAGGTGTCGTTGTTGTTGGCGCGATCCACGATGATTTGATAGTTCGGTTGATACCCTTCGTTCAGCAGTACCGTTTCGATCTGGCTGGGGAACACGTTGACGCCGCGAATGATCATCATATCGTCGCTGCGTCCCATCGGTTTGGTCATTTTGATATGGGTACGACCGCAAGAACAAGGTTTGCGGGACAACACGCAGATGTCGCGGGTGCGGTAACGCAAAAGCGGAAACGCTTCCTTATCCAGCGCAGTAAACACGAGTTCTCCCTTACTGCCCTCGGGCAATACTTCACCCGTGTCGGGATCAATGATCTCCGCAAGGAAGTGATCTTCATTGATGTGCATGCCCGTCTGTTCGCTGCACTCAAACGATACACCGGGGCCGGACGTTTCGGTCAAGCCGTAAATATCGTATGCTTTGATACCCAGCGTTTCTTCGATGCCGTGGCGCATCTCTTCCGTCCACGGTTCGGCGCCGAAGATGCCCGCTTTCAGCGGAATTTGATCGGGCGTCATCCCCATCTCCTTAAGCGATTCGCCGATATATGCCGCATAGGACGGGGTGCAACACAGAATGGTTGCACCAAGGTCGTTCATAAACTGAATCTGCCGTTCGGTGTTACCCGACGACATCGGCAAAGTAAGACATCCCACGCGGTGCGATCCGCCGTGCAGACCGGCACCGCCCGTGAACAGACCGTAACCGTACGCTACCTGACACACATCCTCTTCGGTACCGCCTGCCGCCACGATGGCGCGCGCACAACAATCTTCCCACAAGTCCACGTCGTGTTGGGTGTAAAACGCCACCACACGCCGCCCTGTCGTACCCGAAGTGGAGTGAATACGCACACATTCCGAAAGAGGTTTTGCAAGCAATCCGTAAGGATACGCATCCCGCAGATCCGCCTTGCTCAAAAACGGCAACAGGTGCAAATCCTCAATGCCGTGGATATCGTCAGGGGTAACCCCTTTTTCTTCCATCAGCGCACGGTAGTACGGCACGTTATCGTAGACATGTCGTACCTGTTTCACCAGCTTTTCAGACTGAAGTTTTTTCAGTTCCTCCACCGGCATGGTTTCAATTTCCGGTTGATAATACCGCTGTTCTGCCATTGGTTGTCACTCCTTATGCTTTGTATCCCAGTTCAAACGCCTTCTTGTTCATATCCACAAACTTCGGCGCCACACTCTGCTCGATCGCGCGGATCCATTTGTCGTAATCCATCGAGAAATACTTGGCCAGACGCCCCATCAACACGATGTTCACAGCCTTGGCAGAACCCGCCTGCACGGCCAGCGACAGCGCATCCAGCGCATCCACCTTCACACCGGCGGCCACCATCTCATCCAACACGTTTTCGGGATATACCGCCGCGCCCGTGATCACGGGCATCGGATCGATCTGCTGGGTGTTCACGATCACCGTGCCACCCGGTTTCAGGCAGGCGGTGTGACGCGCCGCCTCCAATTTTTCAAACGACACGATAAAGTCCGCTTCCCCCTGCTCGATCACGGGAGAATAGACCTTATCGCCGAATTGCACATAGGTGACGACCGAACCGCCGCGCTGGCTCATGCCGTGCACTTCCGACACCTTCACGTCATACCCTTCGTCCACCAACAGGCGGCCGAGCAGTTTGCTCGCGAGCAGAGAACCCTGCCCGCCCACACCGACGATCATCAAACGCACCGTGTTCATTCGTTCACCCCCTTGATCGCATCGAACGCGCACAGTTGCTCGCACACGCCGCAACCTACGCAGAGCGTCGCATCAATATCCGCTTTGCCGTCCCGCATACGAATCGCGGGACAACCGAGTTTCATACATTTCTTACAACTGCGGCACTTATCCGCATCCACCGTTACGGGCGGCAACGTTTTGACCGATTTGAGCAACACACACGGACGGCGAGAAATAATGACCGACGGCGCATCCGCCGCGAGTTCTTCTTTCAACACCGCTTCGCACGCCGCAAGGTCGTACGGATCCACCACACGCACACGCTCGATACCCACCGCGCGGCACAGGGTTTCCAGATCGATCTTCGCCGCGGGATCGCCTTTGATGTTGTAACCCGTAGTAGGATTCTGCTGATGTCCCGTCATGCCCGTGATGGAGTTGTCCAGAATGATAACGGTGGAGTTGGAGCCGTTGTACGCAATGTTCACAAGCCCCGTGATACCCGAATGCATGAAGGTGGAATCCCCGATAACCGCCACCGCGGGATTTTGATTGCCCGCCTTGTTAAAGCCGTGCAAACCCGACACCGAAGCGCCCATGCACAAGGTGGAATCCAGCGCATTCAGCGGCGGCTGTGCACCCAGCGTGTAACAGCCGATATCGCCGATCACCGTCACCTTATTTTTGGCCAAGGTATAATACATTCCGCGGTGCGGGCAACCCGCACACATCACGGGCGGACGCACGGGGATCGCCGCCGTAAGCGCCGTATGTTCTTTCGCCGGCAGACCGAACACTTCGGCCACCGTGCGTTGTGAAAATTCACCGATATTCGTGAAGAGTGCTTTGCCTTCCGCCTTCACACCGATCGCGGTGCAATGCGCTTCCAGCACACCGTCCAACTCTTCGATCACCACCACGCGATCCACCGAAGCGGCGAAATCGCGAATCAGCTTGGTGGGCAACGGATGCACCATGCCGAGCTTCAACACGCTCACCGCGTCCCCAAAGGTTTCGCGCACGTATTGGTAAGAGGCACCCGACGTGATAATACCGAGCGTCTTGTCCCCCATCTCCACGCGGTTAAAAGGGCAATCCTCCGCATAAGCGGCGAGTGCCGCGGTGCGCGCTTCCACCATCGGGTGACGCTTTTTCGCGTTGCCGGGCATCATAATGTATTTTTCGGGTGTTTTCACGTAAGGGCGATTCTCCCGTTCTTCGCGTTCGCTCGTTTCCACAATGCTCTGTGCATGAGCAATGCGGGTGCACATGCGAAGCAACACGGGCGTGTCAAACTCTTCCGACAGCGTGAATGCCGCTTTGGCAAACGCCAGCGATTCCGCCGAGTCCGCAGGTTCAAGCATCGGCACTTTCGCCGCTACCGCATAGTGACGGGAATCCTG
>JAZSHJ010000004.1:0-3883 GCA_045533175.1 Acutalibacteraceae bacterium | reverse complement strand
ATTGATGTAGATGTAGTCTGCCGTTTCGGACTCTTCCGCGCTAACAACAACCAACCCACTCATACAAGTCAGCAACAATGCCAATGAAAGAATCCATACCAATGTTTTCTTCATCTTTCCATCTCCTTACAAAAGGGATAATTTGCAACAAAAAAAGCACCCCTTTTTGCTGCGATTTTATTATAACATAACATCTATGCACGCGCAAAGTCAAAAACTACATATTTATATCTAAATCTACACACATTTATGTTGGAAATCTTTGCTATATTTTCAACACTATTCTTACACAACACATAACATTCAAAACGACCTATCACAAAATCAGCGATAGGTCGTTTTTGAAGTTCTTACTTTATGGCATTTTAGCAGAAAATGTTTGTATCTTACCGACGGCATACTGTAAAATCAACCGTGCATCGGTGGAATCCACCTTGCCATCGCCGTTCACATCCGCCGCCGCTTTGTTCAGTGCCGCATCCTTGATCTTCCCTACTGCATATTGTAACGTAATACGTGCATCGGTGGAATCCACCTTGCTATCGCCGTTCACATCGCCCGGCGTGAGTGCTGTTACCTCCTCGGTACGAATCTCGCCACACACCGTGCAAGTAAACGTTTTCTCGCCTTTGACGCCACCTACAGGCTCTTTGGTGACCACGCCGTTATCCCACGTATGGTCGGTCAATTGCGGAACGCTCTCCTCCTTCAGCACAAAACCGCACTCGGCACACAGCGTTTTACGAGCCCCCGCCTTGCCGCAGGTTGCCTTCACAACCTTTTCTTTGGTGGTTGTATGCATACAATCGGTAGCCGCCGTTATCTCCATTTCAAACGTGATAGCATTACTCGCCGGATGATAGGATTTATCGTAGAGCGGTGCATAATATTGCACGGCACACTGCGTACCATCCGCACTGAATCGTAAAATGCCGAGCATCGCCATCGGTTTGTTTATAAAGTAAGAGGCCGAATACGAATCACCAACGTCCAGCGATTGCGCATTAAACATCATCTGTGGAATCTTGTTCCCCGCCTCGTTTTCGTCCACACGCCACACAACGCTTCCTTCGGAATCGCGGTTATGACCGCACAACACCATTTTCACATTATCGTTGTTGGTAATCAATCGGTCCCACAACGTCTGTGCCGAACCAAGCGCACCGCCTTCTTCAGGGTCATTGGCGGTATATTGCATGTTGGATCCCGTATATGAACCATCCCCGTTCAAGTATCCGTGGGTGGTGATAATCACGTTATAATCGGAATACTGCTGCAACAACGCATCCGCCCATTCCAACACGTGCAGACGCGGAATAAATTCCAATTGCAGCACCATCCAACGCACGCCGTTCACACCGAAAAGATAGTAGGAATTCTCCACCGTACTGCGTCCGTAAGGGTCCTCAAAATATCCTTGATATACCCCTTTGGAAGCGGTCGTATTCAGATACTCTTCACTAAAAACCTGGCTATATATCGAAGAATCGCGATAGTCAAAGTTCCAATGATAATCGTGATTACCGGGCACATTGTTCCACGACACAAGATTCGTGAAGCGATCGTATCCCGCGCGGGCGTTATTGAGTTCGTTCCACGACGTCGTCCACGAAGAATCGCCCATACCCATTACGTGCACGATGTTTTCGGTATCCACGTTATCTGCAATCCACTGTGCTGCCTGTACCCATTCGTCGACATAGGAATTGTTCACCATATTTTGGATATCGGGAATTACCACCATGGAGTAATAATTCTCGTCGCCATTCTCGTCATACAAAAAGTCATACTGCGTCTTATCGTAGTCCAGCCAATCATCCGCACGCGAACCGCGGAAGGTCAGATCGTTTTTGTAAACCGAGGCATCCTTGTGCACATCAACCACAAAGTTCGCATCGCCCATGATATACCAATTGCCAAGCAACCCTTGTGCATCTTGTGCGATCTTGTTTGCGTGATTGCCGATCTTGTTGATACGATTATCTTGAATCTCTTTTTGTGTACGTACATCGTTCCACACACGAATATCGGCAATGCCACCCGCAAACACCGCCGTGCCGTCGGCATCCGCCGCAATACAATGCGGCTCAGCAGGGAGAATATCCGCTGTGCCCGTTGCATCAAACGACGCTTTCTTTTCGCCGTCCAAATAGACATAGAACTTCTTGTCGGTCATGTCACGCACAACAGCGATGTCCACCCAATCACCCGTGCGCACGTCACACAGCACGGTGAAAATCGTCGTATCCCATTGAAAATCCACCGCACCTACCCCGGTAACCGAAAGCGCGATGGGGTGCTCATCTGCCCCGCGGTTGGAAAAAACGGTGTATCGCCTTTGGGGCAAACTCACTGTCGGATCCATTTTCACACTGACTTCAATCGTGTTGGGAGTTGCCGACAGCGGCTCGGTCATTTGCAGATAACTGTCGTCCGCACCAAAGGTTATGCCGCCCTCAGCAATGTCCACCACCGCCACCTCGTGATAAGTAATGGAACCATTATTCAACAATTCTCCGGACGAGAGTTTAAACCAATCCATTTTCGAAGAAAGATCCACTCCCACGCTACTTCCGTATGCAAACGGGAAATATACCTCATTGAGACCTTTCTTCCATTTCACAGAATCTGTGCCCCACGTAATTTTCCCACTACCGGCAGACATACTGTGTCCGAGTTCCACCTCGCCGCCGCTGTTAAGCGCTACTGCCATCGGCTGGTCCACCGTTGCTCTGATATAAAGTGCCAAAAACTCGTCGTCCACATCTGCGGGCAACTGCACATCACAACGGCTGTAACTGGTAGAATGGGTTTTTCCTGCATTCACGGAAATACCGATTTCTCCGTATTCCTCCGGCGGAAACACCTTCCACCATTTGGTGTATTTTTCGGGCACCGCAGAAACGGTAAACACGCTGCCACCACACAACAGCAGAGCCATCACGCATGCTAACGCTATTGTTCTGCAAAACATTCGTTTCATTCTATTCCCACTCCTTTTTCGTATACGTTTATATTTGACTAAATTGTAGCAAAGCGAGCCACCGTATGTCAACTTGATTTAAGCGATTCCTCCCTTCCTCTCCTTTTTTGCGTTGAAACACGCACAATCATGTAGAATCACGTCATTTCACCGTTTCCTCGCTACGTTGCCGTACTATTTGTCGTTTTGAAATCCTCGTTTTTATTACATTCGCCCTTGACAAATGCAGAAAAATCATACACAATACACCTATACATTTGCATTACGGCAAGGGGATATACTTCTATGAGTAACATTGAAAAAATTGATAAGAATTTTGCTGCGCTGGCCGTTTCATTCGAAGGTATGACCACCTATAACGTGCGCAAGGCGCCGTTTTCAATCCACGGACTTTACCATCCCGAAGATGGTGCACCGTTTCGCCGCATTCCGCGCGAAGTGGCTGCCTCCACCAATCCTGGCGTTTTGGATTTGCACGGCAACACGGCCGGTGGTCGCATCCGTTTCAAAACCGACAGTAACCGCGTAGTGCTGAAATGGATCGCACCGTACGTGCGCGATTTTTCGCATATGCCCCGTACGGGCGCTGCCTATTTCGACCTATATGCGAACGGAGAGCATATCCACGCTTTTCTGCCAACTGAACCGACGCCTACAGAAAACGGTGTCATTCTTGAAAGCATGATGTATCTTCCTTTTGGCGGTATGCGTGATATCACAATCCACTTCCCCTCCTATAACGACATCATCGACGTATCGTTGGCGCTGGACGAAACCGCGACCGTACTCCCTCCTGATCCGTATACGCATTCACTGCCGGTCGTGTTTTATGGTTCTTCCATCACGCAAGGTGGATGTGCTTCCCGCGGTGGCACGGCATATCCCTCCATGTTGGCACAG
>JAZSHJ010000141.1:0-34963 GCA_045533175.1 Acutalibacteraceae bacterium | reverse complement strand
CCGCATCATCATGCGGATCGTATTGGGCACCGCCGCCACGGCAACCACCGTGACCGCTACAATGCCGACCACTACTGTGGTCGCAACGACTACGACCACAACTACCGCAACCACGACAGCAACTACAACCTCAACGTCTGCAACAACGGCTACGACCGCTTCCGCCGCTGCAACGACAGGAACAACCGTCCCCTCCACGGGGCATTACGTACAAGCGCAGGTGCCCGCGTGGAATCTGCGCTTGGTGAACGGATGGAACGCCCTGCCCGCCGAGTATCCTTATGAGGAACATTTGACAAATGAGTTCGGCAGTTCGCTCTTGTTCGATGCCCGCGCGTCAACCGCCCTGCGACAAATGCTGAACGCGGGCAAAACCTATGGCTTGCGCGCCGCCTCGCTGTTCCGCCCGTATGACCTGCAGGTCACGCTGTTCAACCGCAAGGTGAACACCTATCTCGATCGCGGGTATTCCCAAGCAGAGGCCGAAGCCAAAGCCGCTACGGTGGTGGCACGCCCCGGCACCAGCGAACATCATTTGGGGCTCGCGGCGGATATCCTTTCCAACGGTATTTATTCGTTGGAGCAGAGTTTTGAAAACACCGAGGCCTTCGCGTGGTTGAAAGCGCATTGCGCGGAATACGGTTTCATTTTGCGTTATCCGAAAGATAAGGAACACATCACGGGCGTTATTTACGAACCGTGGCATTACCGTTACGTGGGGGTGGAAGCCGCCACCGCCATTATGTCCCGCGGCATCTGTTTGGAAGAATATCTCGCCGAAACCTACGGATAAGGAGGAGCAACCGTGGCTACAAAAAAACGAAAAACCAATGCAACCAAGCGTGCCGTTCGCGCATTGCTTGCTGTTGCCGCCGTGATGATTGCTCTGCTCGGCGTGCTGTTGTTGCTGTGGGGAATAAAGCGCGTGCTGCCGCTCGGCGGCACGAAAGAACCGTCCCCCACCGCAATCGCGACCACCTCCGCCACCGCAACCAAGCCCACCGCGCTGTATGTGGACGGGCATTACGTGCAACAGAGCGTGCCTTCATGGAATCTGCAGTTGGTGAACGGATGGAACCCCCTGCCCGCCGATCACGATTATGAAGCGAACCTCACAAACGAGTTCGGCAGTTCCCTGCTGTTTGACACCCGCGCCGCCACGGCCTTGCGCGAAATGCTGAACGCGGGGGCGGCATACGGACTGCGTCCCGTATCGCTGTTTCGCCCGTATGACCTGCAAGTGACACTCTTTAACCGTGAAGTGAACGAATGGAAAAGCCGCGGTTACAGCCAAACCGAGGCCGAAGCCAAAGCCTCCACCGAAGTGGCGCGTCCCGGCACCAGCGAACATCACATGGGGCTCGCGGCGGATATCCTTTCCAACGGAGTGTACTCGCTGGAAGAAAGTTTTGAAAACACCGAAGCCTTCGCGTGGTTGCAATCACATTGTGCAGAATATGGATTTATTCTGCGCTATCCCAAAGAAAAAGAAGATGTCACAGGCGTGATCTACGAACCGTGGCATTACCGTTACGTAGGGGTGGAAGCCGCCACCGCCATTATGTCCCGCGGTATCTGTTTGGAAGAATATCTCGCCGAAACCTACGGATGATCCCGGTTTAGCAACCAAATGAGAAAACGCTGTTCTTGCGAACAGCGTTTTCTCATTTGTGTTTTTTCAGTACAAGCGGTGTCATAGGGCGATTAAGATACAGGCGCGCCGCATTATCCGTCATAGCCACGGTGAGAGCGAATGCCGCCACCAAACTCGGGAAAGTGAACGCATATTCCACCATCGCCTGCGTGCTGTATGCCAGCGCAAACGCCAACACGGCAAAACCGAATTGACTGCTTTCCTTCCGCCGCGCCAGCAAAAAGCCGCATTGCAACAAGTGAAACGCCAGATACAACAGCATGCACAGCGCCACAATGCCGCCTTCCACCAAAATCTGCAAAATCGTGTTGTGCGCGTGAGGGGCGTGTGTGCCCGCTTCCGCCAACACCTGCCATGTGTAAAAGATGCCGCAACCCGTACCGAACACGGGATACTGTGCGATCACTTCCAAGCAAATATCCCATGCCATGATGCGTTCCAACCCCGACACATCAATGTGACCGAGCGAACGCACACGGTTCCACACCGCATCGGGAATGAGCAACAACGCCGACAGCGCCGACATCACGATGGTGAGAATGTGCCGACGGTTGGCCACCACCAACACCACACCCGCCACGATCAACGCGATGTATGCTCCGCGGGAGAAGGTGAACGCCAAACATCCGATGGCGGCAAGCAGACAAAAGCGCGAAACGTTGCGGCGCCGCACACTCGGCGCATGGAAGGCGCAGTAGGCGGCGAAAGGAATCACCATCACCAAATACTGTGCCAGAATGTTCGGGTTGTTGAAGGTGGCACACACGCGCACCCCCGCAATGCCCATGCCGATATCCCACGGAAGCCATTCATACACGAGAGTATCCAACCGAAGCCAGAATTGCAAAGAAGTGCTTTTTCCGACAAACCGCAAGAAATACTGCGTACTGCCGATCAAGCCGATCACGCCCATCACCAACGTGGTGAGAAACGCGGTATCTTCCAATCGTTTGCGTTCGGTCAACACCGCGGTGAACACCAGATACCATGCAAACATCATGATCCACAACCCCGTGGATGTCAACGCATTCATGGGTTGTTTGGCAAACGGGGCAGACACCAAAAAGTAGGTGATAAAGGCAAGGATCACCCATCCGACCGTCCCCACCGCGAAGGGGCGCGAGGCGCGCTTGCAATCACGCGCAGCCGCGATCAACGCCGGGAACAGAAGGGCGGGCTGCACGTATTCCGGAAATAACGGTGCGATGCAAAGATACAGAACTGCACGAAACCACGGTTCACTCACACGTGTTTTGATGCTTTGCCACAGCGAAGCCATCATGTACCCCTCCCTTCCGAACATACTCACACGAATACAACTATACACTATTTTCTTAAAAAAAGCAACCCTTAGGTTGCGAAGTATTTGACATCCTCGTTTTTGCAGGGTATACTCATAATAAAAAAGGAGGTGGCCGCACAATGCGTAAAACGGCGCTGTTTCTTGTTTTGTGTTTGTTGCTTACGGGATGCCGTGGAGCAATCCCTCTCACACGCGAAGGCGTGGCGATGGACACCGTGGTGAAAGTCACGCTGTATAACAGCCGTGACACCGCGGTAACGGACACCTGCTTTACCATGATACGCGATTACGAAGCCTTATTTTCCCGCACCGATCAAAACAGCGAGATCGCGGCGCTGAACAGGGCAGACGGATCAGCCGTGACGCTCTCCCCCGCCGTGCGAGACCTGCTCACGTTGGGAAAAACGTGGGGAGAACGTACCGACGGTGCCTTCGATATCACCGTGGCGCCGGCGAGTTCGCTGTGGGACTTTTCGGCCGCGGTGCGTCCCACGGATGAAGCGCTGGCCGAAGCGGTCGCGCGAGTGGATCACACCGCCCTTGCGATGACCGAAACGGGTGCGATCCTTCCCGCGGGGATGGCGGTGGATCTCGGCGGCATTGCCAAAGGGTATGTGGCCGACCGCTTGGGACATTACCTGCGTGAAGCGGGGATAAACAGCGCGTTGATCGATCTGGGCGGCAACATTCTGGCGGTGGGCGATAAAAGCGGAGAACCGTTCCGCGTAGGGGTGCGCGATCCGTTCGACAGCACCGCCCTTGCCGCCGTTATCCCGGCGGCCGACATCTCGGTGGTAACGTCGGGCATCTATGAACGCTGTTTCACACAAGACGGCGTGACCTACCACCACATTTTAGATCCCGCAACCGGTTATCCCGTACAAAACGGGTTGGCTTCGGTCACGGTGGTGTCCCCCTCCTCGGCCGACGGCGATGCTCTTTCCACCGCTTGCTTTGTGATGGGGCTGCAAAAAGGCATGGCACTCATCGAAACGCTGGATGGCGTGGAAGCGCTGTTCATTACCGAGGACGGCACGCTTCACCCGTCGTCCGGATTGGAATATGAAGCACAGTAACTTCTTTTTTACACATTTTCAATGCTTTTTCGCCTTGTTTAGGGGAAGAAGAACTGTTATAATGACAGTAGACTTTTGACAAAGGACGGTTAATGCTATGAAAATGCGTATACCTTCGGTACCGCTGATTGCGGTGGACCCTTATTTTTCCGTGTGGACACACGATCGTTTAAACGACCGTTTCCCCACCCATTGGACGGGTGCGCGCAATGCGATGCTCGGCACCGTGACGGTGGACGGTGAGCGTTACCGTTTTCTCGGCCGTTCGGACGATAAAGCACTCACACAAGTGTCGCTGGACATGGATGCGTTCACCACCACGGCAATCTTCCGCAACGAAGCGATCGAACTGCAGGCGGAGTTCTTCTCTTCCACGTTGGTGACCGATCTGTACTATGCCTCCCGACCCGTTTCTTACTTAAAACTGCGGGTGACATCGTTGGACGGCCAAGCGCACACCGTCACCGCCAAAATATCCTGCAGCGAGGAACTGGCGCTGAACGCTGCGGGAGAAGGCCGCTGCTGGTCGAAGGAAGAGCCGTTGAACGGCGGCACTTGCATTCGCATGGGCAACGGCAACCAGCGCGTTCTGTGGCGTTCGGGTGACCTTATCCGTATTGATTGGGGATATTTCTATCTTGCCGTGAAAGGGCAGGCTGCCTGCGGCAACGAAGTGTTTGCCGACCGTTACGCCGTGTGGGCCGAAACCGCGGTGGAAAACGAGGCGCTGTTCGCTTTTGCTTATGACGATATCAACAGCATTGAATACTTCAAAAAACCGCTGAAAGCCTATTGGAAGAAGGATGGAACCGACATCCTTGAAGCGATCGACGAAGCCTTCGGCGATTACGACGAGATCCGCGCCCGTTGCTTGGCGTTCGGCGAACAGTTTGCGACCGAAGCCAAGGAAAAGGGGGGCGAGGATTACGCCGAACTGTTGACGCTTGCCTACCGTCAGGTCATGGCGGCACACAAACTGGTGTTGGACGAAGACGGCAACGTACTGTACATCTCCAAAGAATGCAACTCCAACGGTTGCGCCGCCACGGTGGACGTGACCTATCCGTCCGCCCCGCTGTATCTCTTGTATAACCCCGAATTGCTCAAAGGTATGCTTCGCCCCGTATTCCGCTATGCCCGCACCGACGACTGGGTGTACGACTTTGCTCCGCACGATGTGGGGCAGTATCCGTTGGTGAACGGACAGGTGTACGGCGGTAACAAACCGGAATATCAAATGCCGGTGGAAGAATGCGGCAACATGATCGTGCTGTGTGCCGCGTTGGCCGAAGTAGAAAACGACGTTACCTTCGCCGCCGAAAACATGGATCTGTTGGAAGTGTGGTACCGTTACCTCGTGAAATACGGTGAGGACCCCGAAAACCAGTTGTGCACCGACGACTTTGCGGGGCATTTGGCACACAACTGCAACCTGTCGTTGAAGGCCATTATGGGCATTGCGGGATACGCCCGCATTCTTGCTCGCCTGGGGCATACCGCCGAAGCAGAAGATGCGATGACCATTGCGAAAAAGTACACCGCCTCCTTCCTGCGCCGTGCCGAAAACCCCGACGGCAGTTATCGCTTGGCGTACGATCGCGAAGGTACGTTCAGCTTGAAATACAACGCGATCTGGGACAAAGTGTGGGATCTTGGCTTGTTACCCGATTCCTTCTTCGAAGCGGAAATTGCCCGTTATCGCCGCGAGGTGCAGCCCTATGGCGTGCCGCTGGACAACCGCGAAAACTACACCAAATCCGACTGGACGATCTGGGCGGCATCGCTCACAGGGAGCAAGGAGGATCTCGCCTTCTTCGCGCACCGTATGTGGTTGGCCTACAACACCATGCGCACCCGCGAAGCCATGACCGACTGGTATTACACCGACACCTCCGAAATGCGTTCGTTCCGTCACCGCACGGTGCAGGGCGGTCTGTTCATTCGCTTGATGTTTTAAGAATACGTAAGGCATCCTCAAAACGGGTGGTTATGCGTTGCATAACCACCCGTTTTTTGACACACACTACCCGCAGGAGGCGATGGATTATGTGCGGTATTGTGGGATACGTCGGACATGAAAACAGCACCGAACAGTTGCTTCAGTCGTTGGAGGCATTGGAATATCGCGGATACGATTCGGCGGGAATCGCCGTATTTGAACAGGAGCGCATTCGCGTAGTCAAACGCGCGGGGCGGCTTTCCCGTTTGCGGGAACGCGTGCAAGCCGAAGGCCCTTTGCGCACCGCCTGCGGTATCGGTCACACCCGTTGGGCCACCCACGGCGAACCATCCGACCGCAATGCCCATCCTCACAGCGTGGGGCGGGTAACGTTGGTGCACAACGGTATCATTGAAAACTATCTGTCGCTGAAAGAGAGCATGCAAGCGCGCGGCTACACCTTTCACAGCGAAACCGACACCGAAGTGATCGCCGCCGTGTTGGATGCTTCTTATACAGACGATCCGCTTGCCGCGCTGTTTGCGGGGATCGCGCAACTGGAAGGTTCGTTTGCGCTGGCGGTACTGTTTGCCGACCGCCCGCACGCTGTATACGCCGTGCGGCGGGAAAGCCCGCTTGTGGCGGCGACAAACAACGGCACATGTTATCTTGCGTCCGATATCACCGCCCTTCTCCCCTACACACGGCAATACTATTTGCCGGCCAACGATGAAGCGACGGTACTGACACCGCACGGAATCACGTTTTACGACAAAGAGGGAAACGCTGTCCACCCGCCGTTGCAAACGGCGGATTGGGAAACCGATGCCGCCGAAAAAGGCGACTTCCCCCACTTTATGCTCAAGGAGATTCACGAACAACCCGCCGCCGTACAGCGGACGCTTTCACATCGCATTCAAAACGGTCTGCCGTACCTTGCGGAATGCGGGCTGACACCCGCCCGCCTGGCCGATTTTCGGCATTTTCACATGGTGGCGTGCGGCACAGCCATGCACGCGGGGGCGGTGGGGTGTCGCGTGATGCACGCGCTGTGTGACCGCCCTGTCACGGTGGAAGTGGCATCCGAGTTTCGGTATCATCTGCCGCCGCTTAACGAAGGGGATCTTGTGATCCTTCTTTCGCAATCGGGCGAAACAGCGGATACGCTGGCGGCTCTGCGCGCCGCCAAAGCCCTTGGAGCCGCCACATTAGCCGTTGTGAACGCCCGCGGAAGCACCATCGCCCGCGAAGCGGATATGGTGCTGTATACCGAAGCAGGGCCCGAAATCGCCGTGGCCTCCACAAAAGCCTATACGGTGCAATTGGCGGTGATGTACCTGTTGGCGTTTTCGACGGCTTTCGGATGCGGCAGCATCGATGAAGCGGAATGCCGTCGTCTGACCTCCCTGTTGCGGGATACACCGCATCTGTTACAGCGGGCGCTCGCCCTTGCCCCACGGTGCGAAGAAGCGGCCGCTGTTCTCGCCGACGCCGAAGATGCGCTGTATATCGGGCGCGGCGTGGACTATGCGCTGTGCATGGAAGGTTCGTTGAAACTGAAAGAGATCAGTTATATTCACTCGGAAGCCTATCCCGCGGGTGAATTGAAGCACGGCACCATCTCGCTTATCACCGAGGGCATGCCGCTGATAGCCGTTGCAACCTCTCCCCGCCTGCTTTCAAAAACCGCCGCCAACATGAAAGAGGCCAAAGCACGCGGAGCGTATACCGTGGCGGTGTGTGCGGCAGGCGACCTGCCCGAAGCCGATTTTGTATTGCCCTTACCGCCCGCCGATCCGTTATTAATGCCGTTTTCCGCCGCCGTACCGTTGCAGTTGCTGGCATATCACACCGCCGTGCGGCGTGGGTGCGATGTGGATCGCCCGCGAAATCTGGCCAAAAGCGTCACGGTGGAATGACGAAAACCCGCCGCAGGACAATCCCTGCGACGGGTTCTTTGTTTTTTGTTTATTGCTTATTGTTCAATGGGGAATTGTTCGATTTTTCCAACGGCAAACTGCAGTATCAGCCGCGCATCGGTGGAATCGATCTTGCCGTTGCCGTCCACGTCCGCCCACGCCGCATTCAATCCCGTTTTGTCGATTTTTCCAACGGCACATTGCAACGCCAGTCGTGCATCGGTGGAATCCACCTTGTTGTTACCGTCTGCATCGCCCACAGCGACGATTCCCTCCGTCCCGGCCGCCGTTTGCAGCAGCAAAAGGTCGTGAATGTCTATCACGCCGTTGCGGTCCATGTTCGCAAGAAGCGCTCGGCGGCCCAGTACCGTCTTGCCACGCAAATGATCCGTCAACATTGCGACATCGGCTTCATCCAACGTATCGTCAAAGTTCAGATCGCCTCTCAGCGCATTCACCGCGCGGAAGTTGAAAACAACGTCCTCCAAGTCGTCCGCCGTGATAGTGAGTGTCACTTCGCCGACTTGTTCAAAATAGATTCCGCCGTAACCTGCCGACGCATTACCGTCCACGTGATACTCCAAGTTTTCCACCAGGGCATGGTAGGGGGTGAAAACAATTTCGAGATCAACGTTGTCGTATGCTTGCACGTAATATACACCGTCTTCGACGAAAAGGCAATCCGTGCGGTCTACCTCAACGGTAAAGTCGGTCGCTGCCGTCGGCGTCGTTACCCCTGCCGTGTAGGTCGCCTCAATGCTCCATGCGGTGAACAGTACGTAATAGGTCTTGTCTGCCGTCAGTTCTTCCAACAAGCAGAAATCCAGCGTTATGCCCTCATCGCGGTCGTCATTAAAGTTCAGCTCTTGCAGTTCGCTGTCGAAGAGCTTTACATACGGATCGCCGTCTGTGTACTGAGAATAGAACTCATACCTGCCGCTTGCCGCGGGAACAAAACGGTACGCATAACCCCGTATTTCCTCATCCGACGTGACCGTCACCGGTTGATCCTTGGTAAGCGTGCGGAACTCTCCCTCCACCGTTACTTCAATGGTGTCGGTATTTCCTGCATTCGTTGTATAAGTCAACGTCGCCCGGCCGGGTGCCACCGCCAAAAACGCATCGTTTGCTGCATTCACCTTTGCCACAACGTCGGTGTTCGAGGACACGGTCGTTTCGATCTCCTCCACACCACCGATCACGTATCCCGGGAAGAACAGATCGCCCACCGACACGGTGAGACTATCCTTCAAGATGTTCACACCGTTTTCGATAGATTCGACAACTTCGTCCTCTTCCGGTTCTTCACACGCACGAACCGTCACCGTAAACTGTGCCAACTCTTCATCGCAGGACACTTCCAGGTAATAGAGCTTGTCTTTCTCGAGCTGCTGCACGATACAATCGCTCTCTCCTATAGCGGCATCCGAATAGCCAATCTCCGAAACGCCTTCCTTGTCGTCCCATTCGTAAAGGGTCGCCCACACATCGAACCCATCTTCAAAGAATATCTCATACCAACCGTCTTCTTTCACGGTGAGTTCAAAGGCGGCATGTTCGTCAAACGGAGTGATAATGACCGATTCGGTCTTCTCACTGTACAACGCGGCGGGACGGTTGACCGTCACCGTCACGGTGTCCGTCTTGCCGTTCGGGGTTGTCACCGTAATCACGGCATTGCCGACACCCACGGCATGGATCTCGCCGTCTTGATCCACCGTCACGATCGCATCGTTCGACGTGGTGAAAGAAACGTCCGCAAGATCGGTGTTATCGGGTGTCATGGTGTATTCCAAAAATGTCCGATCAAACATACCCAGCACAACGTTGTCTTCCGCAAACGTCACCGAGGTGGGCGGAAGCAATTTTTGCAGCATGAACGTGGTGGATACGTTCCAATCTTGATCGGTGTACACGACAAATTCATAGGGTTCACCCGCTTTCAGATCCAGCCAGTTCTTCCCCGGACTCATCACGACATAATACCCATCGCCGTCTTCCTTGGTCGAATGGAAGTACGCACCCACCCCATCCTCGGGACCAAACGTCAAAATATAGCGTCCGTCGACTTCGGGTGTGAACGCCCAGCGCGTTTCATAACCATTCCACACGCCATCCGTGACCGCGTGGGACGTGAAGCTGTATTCCGTGTCGAGTTGCATGGTCGGTTGTTCGATCACGTTCAATACAAACCGTGCTTTCACGTCGTTGTCGGTCGTGGCTGTGATGGTGACAGTACCAAGCGCTTTTACCATCACGGTGCCCACATCGCCGTTCCAATCCACTTCCGCCACGTCGGTGTCGGAGGATTCCCACTCGATGTTTTGCAAGCCGGCCAATATCGGTGCAAACACGGGTGTCAACGTGAAATATTCCGTCGCACCGTACACCACACTCACGCCCGTACCTTCCACGAAAGACAAACCGGTCGCCGCCACTTCCTTGCCGATGGTCAGCGTGGTTTCGATGTCTTGATGGTCGCCCTCATATTTCAACGTCACAATGTAGGTGTGCCCCTCTTCCAGATAGGCACCCATATTGCACGGACGTCCGTTGGAATCGAAAGATTCGTCAATGAAACTCGTCTGCCCGTCGTCCCAAAGCTCTAAGATTGCAATTTTGCAATACTTTCTCAGTTCGCCGTCCCAATGAAAGCGGTAACGGCCGGTGTCGGAGGGTGTAAAGGTAGCTACTTGATAATATTCGTCCGTCGTAAACGCCGCTTTGTTTTCGCCCTCTGACCACACGCCGGCGGGTTCCACGACATTCACGGTGATGGTATCCGACACAGCTCCCGTTGTTACCGTCAGAGTGGCAGTTCCAAGACGGGTCAAAGTAACTTCCCCATCATACACCGAAAAGATATTCTCGTCACCCGAAGCCCAGGAAAGGATCGCATCCGCGTTTTCGGGAAAAACCGAGGCTTCAAAATACGTGTTGGCATTGCTCATCGGAATGGTTACCGTGCCGTTTTCCACTCCGTCGATGGTCACCGACTCGGGGGCAATGCCGCGCATCAGCGTCACCGAGAAGGGGGTTGAGTCGCCATAATTGTCCACTTTGTAAATGTATTCCGTGCCGGCGATCAAAGTATACGCCAAACGGAATTGCATGCTGCCGGGTTGATCGTCGGCATACACCACACGTTCCATTCCCTCCGCCTCATACAGCGTTGCCTGCGGATCGGTGCCGTCCTCCGAATACAGCACGTATACGCCCGTCTCGACAGGAGTAAAACTCAATGCGGCAGGGTTTTCAAACGTAGCCGTCACTTCAAGAGGGGTGTCAAGTGTGAGCACCGTCGGCTCCTCCGCAACAGCGGCGAACGGCACCATGCCGAGCAGCAGTACCAGCGCCGTCATCGTTGCCAACAAGCCACGCAACCGTTTTTTCATTTTCATGTGCATACATCTCCTTGTTTTCGGTTTAACATAATTATACACCCACCGACCTCGTTTGTCACGGAGCGTTTTGACGAAAAAAAGGGCAATTTTTCGTCAAAATCACGGAAGAAATCGCATAGATTTTTTGTAAACCCGCTGTAACACACAAACCGGGGGTATACTACTCTCGCTTTATTTGTTCGCCATGACGAACACTTGCCGCCTATTGACAATACACGCGTGTGTATGATAATATGTGTAATAGTAGTATGCATATTGGAGTTATAAGGAGGCTTGTTATGTTCACGCGTTGCCTGGCGTTGCTTTGCGCCGTTGCTTGTTTCGTGGCTGTTTTGGGCGGTTGCACTCCCGTTTCAGCCCCTCTGCCTCAAGGCGCCGTCGCCACCACAACTTCGCCATCCGCCACCCTTTCGGGGGGGACGACGACATCGACTTCGCACGGCGAAACCACAACGGCCGACAACGGTGTGACCACCACCCTCTCCGATAACGACACCACCACCGATTCTTCGTGGTCGAACGACACCACCACCGCCCCCCCTGTGTCGGGCAATAACACAACGGATGCCACCACAACCACAACAAAGGTCGACACCACCGTTGCCGTAACCACTACAACCACCACCCTCACCCCCAGCACGACCACAGAAGGTGACAGCAATACCGTAACGACCACCACGACTTCAAACAGCGGCGGCGATCTGCTGCCCGTTATCCCAAGCAATATCACCCCCGGTTCACCCGAGGCGGGAAGTTCGTTTGCCACTTTAAAGCAAGCACCTGCACCGGGAGCTTCCGCAACACGCATCGGGCGGTTTTTGTTCACCACATCGGATAACCCGTCCCTCCCCTTCAACGTGGCTTGCCACGTGACCGACACATACATCACGGCGCTGTTGCCCGCCAACGCCGATCTTTCGGCGCTGAAACCCAACTTCCTTTTTGACGGCAGCGTGATGTATAACGGGGCGGTACTTACCTCCCGCACCACCGCGATGGATCTTCGACACGACGTTGTCCTGACGTTGATCGCCACCGACGGAACACAGCGCACGGTGACGGTACATATTGAAAAAATCAAAACGGGGCTTGCTTCCTTCTCGATCTCCACTTCCGGATACCTCGCGGTGGATAGCAAGGTGGATTACAAAGCGGCTTCCTTCTCGGCAGGGGATGAAACCTCCTCTGTCAGCGGGGCGGATTGCTCCGTGAAAGGGCGCGGCAACACCTCATGGACATACGACAAAAAGTGCTATACCCTGCGCTTTGAAACCAAATACGCTCTGCTCGGTCTGCGGGAAAGCAAGAACTATGTATTGCTTGCGGCACACGCCGACCGTTCGCTGATGCGATATCAAGTGGGGGAATATTTCAGCCGTGCCATGGGATTGGAGTTCACTATGGGTTCCGTCTACGTGGACCTGTGGCTGAACGGCGTATATCACGGCGTGTATATGCTGGTGGAAAAGATCGAAGCAGAACCGTCGCGTGTGGATATCACCGATTACGTGATCGGCGGATTGCCCAACACGATGGGATATCTGTTGGAATTTGACAACCACCTCTTCAACAACGCCACCGAAGCGGAACGTAATGCGTGGGTTACCTTAGCGGCCGATCCGAACACGGGTGTTCCCTACGGATTCTACGATACCGTGAACAACGAAGTGTTCTTCTACACCGATGTATTGGGCGGCCATTGGCTGACCATTCGCACCACCAACGCGAAAAACCTCACCACCGCACACGTGACCTACATTTCCCTGCTTGTAAACACGGTCGCCACCGCGTTGAAGGACGGCGATTGGGCCACCGTGACCAAATGGGTGGATGTGCAATCCTTTGTGGATTGGTATCTCATCATGGAATATCTCAACAATACCGATACCGCAATGGAAAGCAGCGTGTATATGTACATCGACGTGGGCGGCAAGTTGAAACTCGGCCCGCTGTGGGATTTGGACAACTGTGCGGGGAATCACAACGAAACCGTTTCGGCAAGCGGACATCCGCTGTATGATAACCAAAGCGGTTGGTTCTGTTATCTGTTCCGATTCCCCGAAGCCAAAAGTTTGCTGAAAACCCGTTGGAACACGATGAAATCCGCCATCAGCAACGTGAATGCCTTTATCGACCAAAAGGCTTCCGCACTCTCGGATGCGGCGGTGCTGAACTTTGCCCGTTGGGACATTCTGGGCACGGCACTTGCGGGGCAACCTGCGGCGGTGGCGGCGGCGGATACCTATCAAAAGCAGGTGGACTATTTAAAGAAGTTCCTTGCCGACCGTTACACCGCGCTTGATCGTTTCTACTCCGATTTGTAAGAAAGGAACACGCCATGGGCCAGGTTTTCAACCGATTTGAAAAGAAGTACCTGCTCGATGAAGATACCTACCGCCGCGTGCGGGAGCAGTTATATGAATACATGGTGCCGGACAAATACAGTACGGGCGACGGATTCTATCTTGTCAACAATCTGTATCTGGACACCGCAGACGACTGGTTCATCCGCGATTCCTTGCAAAAACCGCGCTACAAAGAAAAACTGCGTCTGCGCTGTTACGGTGAAGTCGGCAACCATTCCGCTTTGTTTTTTGAGATTAAAAAGAAGATTAATCGACGGGTAAACAAGCGGCGTGTCAAAACGGATTTTGATTCTGCGATGACCTTCATTGAAACGCACGAATCCCCCGACACGTCCGAAAAGAACCGTCAGATCAACGGGGAAATCAAATACATACTCGATCAAAAAGATCCCGTGCCGAAGGTCGCCCTGTTTTACGACCGTCAGGCGTTCTTCCTGCCGCAAGACGACGATCTGCGCATCACCTTTGATTACAACCTGCGCGCCCGCCGCACCGAACTGGATTTTGAACACGAAACCTACGGTGCGTATATTCTCCCGCGGGAGAAATACATCATGGAAGTCAAGGTGAGCACCGCCTACCCCCTGTGGTTGGCCGACACCTTTTCCAAACTGCAACTGTCCCGCATCAGCTATTCCAAATACGGTAACGAATACCGTCAGTTTCTGCACAACAACTATGCGCATGGCTTATACATCCCGAAATAACGTGAGGAGGATATTCCCATGGAACCATTTACCCTGTCCACTTTGTTTGATCTGATTGCCGAATTGTTTGCGAAAGCCCCCACCACCGGTGCCGATCTGCTGGCACAGCAGTTGGTAACCGGACAAACCAGCACCGTGGCGGCCTATCCGTTGATCACCTTTATCGTGGTGTCGGTGTTCTGTTGCCTCTTCGGCGCGATCGCGGCGGCATCCTACGCTCTCACCAAACGGGACGAGCCTCTTTCCTGGAACTTCCTGCTCACCATTGCCCTGATGCCGGGTATCATTTCGATGCTCGTGTTCTTGACGATGATGGACGGTTTCATCGGCGTGTTCACAATGGCGGGTATCTTCACGTTGGTGCGTTTTCGCAGCATCGCCGCCGATCCGAAGGATCTGGCTTCGGTGGTGTTCACCATGGCGATCGGCTTGGCCGGCGGTTTCAAACTGCTTGCGTATGCCGCGGCGGCCACCGGTGTGTACGTGGCATTTATGGCCGTCACCTATCTTGTCGGCCTGACTCGTCGCACCACCCGTTCGCGTTGCAAGTTGAAGATTACCGTGCCCGAAAACATGTGTTGGGACAAGACCTTTGATGACGTTTTGAAGACCTACACCCGCCGTGCCACCTTGGCACGTGTCAAGACCATTGAACTCGGTTCATTCTTTGAATTGATGTACGACATCACCCTAAAGCAGGGCGCGGACGAAAAGGCGATGATCGATGCCATCCGCACCCGCAACGGTAACCTCACGGTGTTGCTCAACAAGCTTCCCGATTCGGCCTACGATCCGATGTAACAAAACGAACCACACCGCTGTGCACTATGCACAGCGGTGTTTCATTTCGAAAATATTTCGATATTTTGTCGTTGCATCGCAAAATGCTTTGTGCTATACTTTGTCCTTGGAAAGGATGTGTTGTTCATGCATCGCATCAAAGCCTACGCGCACTATATGCAGTATCGCCGTCGGCACAAGGTGGTTCCTGCCTGCACGCGTGATCCCTACAAAACCAGCCGCGGTCTGTATATCATCGAAGCGGCGTTGGAATATTTCGTGTCGCTGCTCGTAACAGGCGCCTTCCTGGCCAAAGTATCCACCCATCTGGGCATTTCGGACAGCCTCACGGGGGTTGTTTCGGCCTTTGTGTCACTTGGGTGCAGTTTTCAACTGCTCTCCTTCTTTATTCCCCGCAAAAACGGCGTCAAACGCATTGTGATAACGGCTTCGGTGATCAATGAACTGCTGTTTGCATTCATTTATATCACCCCCTTTG
Source organism: Acutalibacteraceae bacterium (assembly GCA_045533175.1). Classification (GTDB taxonomy): domain Bacteria; phylum Bacillota; class Clostridia; order Oscillospirales; family Acutalibacteraceae; genus SIG588. The sequence goes on along the minus strand of JAZSHJ010000141.1, from coordinate 19,316 downwards.
TTCCCTTGCCGTCGGGCGGAAAAACCGTGTTGTTTGTGGGCTGTATGTTGGCGGCAAACATTATCCACCAAGTGTTCAACTCGCCCAAGATCAGTTGGTACATGGCGCTGGTGGACGATAACAAACGCGGTGTATTCACCGCAAACAAAGAGATCATCTCGCTGATCGGCGGCATGATCTTCACCACCGTGATGGGCAATTTGATGGACCGCTTTGAAGCGGCGGGCAATCTGCGCGGCGGATTTATCGTGTGTGCCGTCACGCTGTTTGTGCTGATGGTAGGGCACACTCTCACCTTCCTGTTCTCGAAAGAAAAGCCGCAGGAACAATTGGCGGAAACGATTGCCGTGATGCCGAAGATCCGCGCCCTTACCAAGAATCCGTTGTATTTGAAAGCGGTGGCGGTGGGCGTGCTGTGGAACATTGCCACCCATTGCGCCACCCCGTTTTATGCCACCTATCAAATCGGTGAACTCGGGTTTTCGCTCGGGTTTGTGGCCATCTTAAGCGTGGTCACTTCGGTGGTGCGCGCGCTGTTTTCCCGCCGTATGGGACGGTTTGCGGATCGCCACTCCTTTGCCCATATGATGTTCCTGTGTATGTTGCTCATGACCGGCGGGTTCACGGTGGTATCCTTCACAGTACCCGCCAACGGCAAGGTTTTCTTCACGATCTACTGTGTGCTTTCCGCTATTGCCAATGCCGGCATCAACAGCGCGCTGATCAATCTGGTGTTCGATTACGCACCACACGAACTGCGCAGCGAAGCGTTGGCGCTTCAGCGCACGGTGTACGGTTTAGGCGGTTTCTTCGCCACCCTCGCCATCAGTCCGCTGATCGCCCGTATTCAAGCAAACGGCAACCGCTTTTTGGGGCTTTCGGTGTATGCCCAGCAGGTCACTTCGGCCATCACCGCGGTGCTGACACTCGCAGTCGCGGCCTTCCTCTATTTCGGTATTATGCGTAAATCCACCCCAAAGGAGTAAGTATATGACTTTAAAGGAAGTGGCCAAACGCGCCAACGTGTCGGTTTCCACCGCCTCCAAAGCGCTGAAAGGCTCCTATGATGTGGCTGAGGAAACTCGCCGCCACGTGCTTCTTGCGGCACAGGAAGTGGGGTATTTTCACAAGAAAAAGCAGATCACACTCGTCAACCATCATCCCGACGGATGGTATCTCGCCATTCTTTCTCCCGAAGTCGCCAGCCCGTTTTATAACGATATAACACAACGCGTGACCGCGGCCGCCAAAGCGGCGGGGTGTCAAGTGATGATCTTTGAAACCGGTTTTCATGCGGAAGAGATCAACGCCGTTGCCCGCGATTGTGTGAACAACCCGCATATCAATGCGATCATCTCATTCAGCCGCGTGAAGGAAGAACTGGCCACCGACACGGTGCCGATCATCACCTTGTCCCCCTCACGCCGTTTCACCCATATCGACACCTCCATCAGCGATGCGTTGTCCACCGTGCGCGAGATGTATCCCGACGATATCTCGGTAGCGATCGTGGGCGAATCGCTCACCACCGGTCGTCAACAGGAGATCGCGCGATATTTCCCCCATGCCGTAACCATTGCGGGACGCAATCGCTATGACATCGCCGGCCAACAGGCGGCCGATCGCCTGCTGGCCATGCCCACCCTGCCGCAATTGGTGTTCTGCACTTACGATGAGATCGCCTATGGTCTGATCGACCGATTGAAAACACAGGGTATTCGCATTCCCGAAGATGTGGAAGTTATCGGTATCAACGACAGTTATTCTTCGCAATGGGTTCACGGGGGGCTCTCCTCCATTGCCTTCGATTACGGCACCTTGTTTGACGAAGTGATCCGCGACACCATTTTCGATTTGCAACATCTGGGGTTTCACGTGCGCCACTACCGCGTGAACACGCGTTTTGTTCGTCGAAACTCCACCAAGTAACAAAAGACGCTGTTTCAAAAGTTCTTGAAACAGCGTCTTTTTTGTTATTCCTTATAACCGAGTGTGCCGTTAGCCGAAGCCTTCAAATACGCGTTGATGAACCCGTCCAGTTCGCCGTCCATCACCGCGTTTATGTTGCCCATTTCAAATCCCGTGCGGTGATCCTTCGCCATGGTGTATGGCATGAACACGTAAGAACGGATCTGACTGCCCCATTCGATCTGCGCCTGCGCGCCCTTGATATCGTCGATCTTATCCAGATGCTCGCGTTCTTTGATCTCAAGCAATTTGGCCTTCAACATATTCATGGCCGTGTCACGGTTCTGGAACTGGCTGCGCTCGGTCTGGCAAGCCACCACGATACCCGTGGGAATGTGTGTCAATCGCACAGCCGAAGAAGTCTTGTTGATGTGCTGGCCACCCGCACCGGAAGAACGGAACACGTCCATCTTCACATCCTCGGGGCGGATATCCACCTGAATGGTATCGTCCAGTTCGGGCATCACTTCTACCGCCGCAAAAGAGGTGTGACGACGACCCGACGCATCAAACGGGGACACACGCACCAAACGGTGCACGCCCGCTTCCCCCTTCAGGAAACCGTAGACGTTTTCGCCTTCAATCATAATACTGGCACTTTTAATACCTGCGGGATCACCGTCGATATAGTCGAGCAATTTGTAGTTATACCCGTGGCTTTCCGCCCAATGGGTGTACATCCGATACAGCATGGAAGCCCAATCCTGCGCTTCGGTGCCGCCCGCTCCCGCGTGGAACGAAAGGATGGCGTTGCGGCTGTCGTATTCCCCTGTGAGCAGGGTGGCCAGACGCTGTTGTTCCATCGAAGCGGCAATAGCGTCCACCGCGGCGGCGCATTCCTCAAGCAGGGATTCATCCTCTTCCTCGTTCGCCAGTTCGATCAGCGTTTCGGTATCGTGATAGGAGGCAACCAACGATTCGTACGCTTCGATCTTGCCCTTCAACCGCGCCGCGCGCTGGGTAACTTCCTGCGCACGTTCCATATTATCCCAAAACCCGTCCTCCGCCGCACGCATATCCAACTCTTCCGCTTCGGTGCGCAACTGTTTCAGACCGATCGCATTTTGCAGATCATCGATCTCCGGCCACAGGTTTTCCAGTTTCAATGCCAATTCTTCAAACGCCAGCATACTATGCTCCTTTGCATCGTTATCTTTTACAGTATACCGAAAAACGCTACATTTGTAAAGACATTTTTTAGAGAAAGAAAAAGGTGTCGCACGGGGCGACACCTTTTTCTTATTCTAACATATCAATCAATTTTCCGAGCACCGGTTCAAACGCCGCACCGTACCAATGGTTATCCAGTTGTGCGGTACAATCGATGCACGCCACCGTGTAATCCGCCGCAATGCGGGCGGCTTCGATCGCCGTCTTGCCGCGCACCAATGCCCCCACAAAAGCCGAAGCGTAGATATCGCCCGTGCCGTGGCAACTGTTGGTTCTCTTGTCGTGCTCGTAATAGTGCATATCGCCGTTTTCGCTCACCAGCACACCGGTTTTTCCCACCGCGAAGGAAGCCCCTGTGAACACCACGGTGGGACAACCCAACGCGTGCAATTTGGTCACGATCTCCTCGATATACGGGCGATCATACTCCTCGCGATAAGGCATATCGGTCAACAGGCACGCCTCGGTAAGGTTGGGCAACAGGATATCCGCCGTGCCGCACAACCCTTTCATCGCTTCGACAAACGCCATGTCAAACCCAACATAGAGTTTTCCGTTATCCGCCATGGCGGGGTCCACCACCTTGCGGCCGCCCTCTTTCAGCACGGTGACAAACAGGTCGCGCACGTAATCGATCTGCTGTGTACTGCCGAGATAGCCGGTGTAGATCGCATCAAACGTAATGTTTTCCTTCTGCCAATGGGCGGCAATGGCGGGCATATCCTCCGTGAGATCACGGAAGGTAAAGCCTGTAAACCCGCCCGTGTGCGTAGACAACACCGCCGAAGGAAGCACACAGGTTTCCGCACCGCAAGCCGAAATGATCGGCAACGCCACCGTCAGCGAACATTGCCCCACACAGGAAATATCCTGCACCGTTAACACTTTTTTGTATGTCATATCATCACATCCTTGCGCATTACTTTACCACCGTTTTGGTATTAAGTAAATGTCCAAAGCGATATATTTTTATATAACCAGTTTGCGACGGCGCGCACGGCGCACCCGATGAATATGCCGTTCAAAATTCCCGCTGTTCAGCAGTTCGGCCAACACGTACTGTTCAAACATCGGCACGGTGCAAGAGTAAAAACCCACCGCCTGTTCAAACCGTGCAAGCAACGTGGACGGCAACACCATGTATCCCACACGCATGGAGGGTGCCACGGTGCGGGAAAAGGTGTTCACATAAATCACCCGTTCGCCGTCCGACAGAGTGAACAACGGATCTTCGTTTTTGGTGGACACGGTCAGTTCGGAATCGTAGTTGTCTTCCACGATATATCCACCGCGACGGGCGGCCCAACGCAGGTATTCGGCCCGTTTGGACGCACTCGCCGTGATGCCGCTGGGAAAACTGTTGAACGGTGTCACGTGCAACACACCCGCCGTCGAAGCGGCCAATGCATCCGATGCCACACCGTCTGCTTCCATTCGCAACATTTCACAAACAATGCCGTTTGCTTCGTACACCCGCCGTATCTTATCGTAGGAAGGATCTTCCAACGCAAAGGTTTGCCCACCGAACATCTGGGATAATAAACTGTACAGATATTCTGCCCCCGAACCGATCACGATCTGCCGCGGATGCACCGCCATGCCGTGCCGCCGCGCCAGATAGGACGCGATCGCCCCGCGCAACTCTTCACAGCCATGGTTGGGGGATTTCACCAAGATCTCCTCCCCGCGCTCGCCCAATACCCGCCGCATGGTGCGCGCCAGCACCGAAAACGGAAAGGTCATCGCCGCGGTGTGGGGATGACGAGGCGACACCGTGTACGGCACGCTTTCCCGCGGGGGGGCAAAATCGTCCGCACGGTAGATCACAAAATACCCGCTTCGTTCCCGTGGTTCAATGTATCCTTCCTCTGCAAGCAAGGTATAAGCATGCTCCACGGTAATGACGCTGGCACCCGTTTCCTCCGCCAGCAACCGCTTGGACGGCAACTTCACGCCGTAAGGGTACACCCCCCTCACAATGTCCTGCCGCATCTGTTCATACAACTGCATATACGCAGTCTTTTTGCTTTGCTCATCAATGCGATACGCCATCTGGTATTACCAACTTTCCGAAATTCGATAAAGTTAGTATACCAGATGGCGTATGATTTGTAAAGATTCTCTTTTATCACTTCACGAACGCTTCGGCGTTGTCGCGGATGTAGCCAACACACAAGGAAAGCGGCTGTTCGGACACCACCGCCTCCGCAAAAGCCGTTTCATCCTCCGCCCGCAACGCGGCGGCACACGCGGCGGCACCGATCTGCTCGAACCCGTCGGCCGCCAACACCGCAAACGGTGCCGAAGGAGAATTTTTCATTCCCTGAATACCGCCCGCTGCCGTTTCCTTCACCGTAACCCACACGGTATACACGTTCACCTGTGGATTGGACCACAGAGGCAGCATGCGGTACACGTCGGGCGCGGTGAACGGCAAGTTGCTTTCGCGGCGTCGGCGCTCACACGAATCCAACAGATCCCGCACCACCGTGTTTACAAGTTCCTCATCGGGCGTGGCCGAAAGACGCTCTGCCGTCAGCGCCTGTGCCGGTTTTTCCTTCTTTTCCTTCTTGGAAAGGTGGTGAAGATACCACGCGATCAACAACGCCAACGCCGCCATAATTACGGTTTTGGTACCGCCGATATTTTCAAAAAACGTAGCCGCACACAACATGGTTTATTCCTCCGCTGTCAATTGTTTATAGATCTCGCCTTTACGGCGGCCGCTTTCGGCGGCGGCCCGCTTGGCCGCTTCGGACGCCGATGCGCCCTCGGCCATATAGCGGCGTGCCAACGCCACCGCGTCTTCGGGAGAGGCCGCTTCCTCCGTCGCTTTCGGTGCGCCTTCCACCACCAACACGAACTCCCCGCGCGGCGGATTTTCGGTATACCACGCCACCGCTTCGGACAAGGTGGTGCGGCGCACTTCCTCGTGCAGTTTGGTGAGTTCCCGCCCCAGCGCCAAACGGCGATCGCCAAGCGTGTCCAACAGATCTTGCAGGGTGTAAATCAACTTGTGCGGTGCTTCATAAAACACCATGGTGCGCGGTTCATGTTTGATGCTTTCCAAATGTTCGCGGCGGGAACGGTTGGCGGTGGATAAAAACCCTTCAAACGTGAAGCGTCCCACCGCCAGTCCCGAAAGCGCCAACGCCGTTGCCATGGCCGTAGGGCCGGGCACCGCCGTCACGGGAATGCCGCGTTCGTGGCAAAGCGCCACCAGATCTTCGCCCGGATCGGAAATGGCGGGCATCCCCGCATCCGACACCAACACCCCGTTTTCGCCCGCTTCCATGCGGTCGCACAAGGCTTGTCCGCTGGCGCGCTTGTTGTGTTCGTGATAACTGAACAGCGGTTTTTTAATGCCGAAATGCATCAGCAATTTCATCGTCACACGGGTGTCTTCCGCCGCAATAAAATCACAGTTGGAAAGCGCTTCTACCGCGCGCGGTGAAAAGTCCGAAAGATTGCCGATGGGCGTACCCACCAATGTCAGCGTTCCCGCCATATCCTCACCTCATTTTCTGAATAGTATAGTACCATATTCCGCCGAAGATTGTCAATAAAAATAGGGACTCCGTGAGTCCCTATAACGCCAAATATAAGAGCGCAAGCACCAGTACCGTGGGGCCGCCTTCTTTTAAGATCACCAATGCCAAAAGAAGCGGCAACCATCGCCCGCTGTCCTCTTTGTGACAGGCGACTGCCTCGCGCGGCGGCGGGGCGGACACACGCTCCCCCGCACTCTGTGCCAAACGACGGTTTTCTTCCCGCATACGCTGCACGCGCGCTTCTGCTTCACGCTGTTTTTGCCACAAATCTTCCCCTGTCCACGTACACTCATTCGCCATGTGACGTGCCCCCTTTGCCTGTAATCAACGGCAACAGTTTTATAATGCGCAACCATTCAATCGCTTCATCCAGCCGCTTTTCGCGCCCATCGTGCAAATAGGGGCGCAACGCGCGTAACAGCGCCACTTCGCGGCTGTCACCACCCACGGCGCCACCCGCCAGCAGCGGAAGCAGTTTGCCGAGAAACGCCCCGTCCCCCGTTTCCGTTTTGGTTTCGGTCGGGGCAGAGGACGGCGTGCCGCCGAGCGAAGAAAGCAGACCGCCGAGGGTTTCCATCGCGGAAGGATCGCTCATAAGCCCACTCAACAGATCATTCAGCTCCTTATCCACACCGTCACCCCCCACCCGTTTATTTTTGTAATAACTTTTGAATCAGCGCCGCCGCTTGCGGGGATTCCAACACCTGCCGCACCCGTGCGCCGTCCCCCGCCATCAGTTGCCGCAGGCGGGCGGCATTTTCGGGGGATAACCCCGCCGCAAGATTCTCCACCCCTCCCTCGTTCAACGCTTTCGCCATTGCCGCAGGGGTGGTGTTCAAACGGCGGGCGGCGTATTGCATCAACGCATACAACTGCTCTTGATTTAATTTGTTATCGGCCATAATACCCCTCTTTTCAAACTGTTGATGATATGGTATACTTATGTTTTGGGAGATGATGTTATGCGTATTTTGGTGGTATCCGATACCCACGGCGACCGTTACGCCCTGCAAAGCGCATTGTGGGAACAACCCGAGGCCCGCATCGTGTTTCATTTGGGGGACGGCGCACGGGAACTGGAACACGTGCAAGAGGAGAACCCCGATCGCACCTTTTTCGGTGTGCGGGGCAACTGCGATTCCGAACGGTGTTCGCTACTTGGTAACCGCGAAGAAACGGTGGGAAAAAAGCGCATTTTCTTCACTCACGGACATCTGTGGTCGGTGAAATTCGGACTCACCCGCGTGGTGTATGCCGCCCGTGAACGGCAAGCAGATATTTTGCTGTTCGGCCATACCCACACCCCGCTTGCCGCTTATGAGGATGGGTTGCACATTGTGAATCCGGGTTCACTCGGATACGGCAAGCAATACGCCACGGTGGATATCGTCCCCGGCGGCGTAATGCCGATCCTGCACACCCTTCGCTGATACAGTATATGCAAAAGGCACTCGTTGCGTACGCATCGATTGCTTTTTTAATCGTTCACCACATTGCGGATCCATTTTCCTTGCTTTAGGAAATAGGCTCCTGCAAAACATTTGAGGGTGTATACACTTTGACAGCAAATATAAATAGCCAAAAACGGCATGGCGGGGAATGCAAAACTGGCCAACGCAAAGGTTAACGGCACTTGCAAACACCACAAAAATCCGCAATCAAACAAGAACGTGATGCCCACCTTGCCGCCTGACCGCAAGGAGAAATAGGATGCGTGGGCAAATGCATCAAACGGCATCATACACGCGCTGATAATAATCACACGCGTGGCCAAATGCCGCACCGCCGCCGTGGTGTTGTACATCAGCGGAATCCAGCCGGAGCACAACATGTACGTGAACATCATCAACACGCTTACGGCCAACGAAAACGCAATCAACTTGCGCGTGGTACTTCGCACTTCTTGGAATTTCTCTGCACCGAGCTGCTGCCCCACAATGATACCGATAGCACCACCAATGGCTTGAAACGCCACCGCAAATACGTTCCAGAAGGTGGAGGAAATGTTGATGGCCGCCACCACATCCAAACCACAGGTGGAATAGCCTTGATTGACCATCGTTACACCAAACGACCACAGTGCTTCGTTTACCATCAGCGGCGCCCCTTTCACAAGCATGCGCCTCATCAGTTTGGCAGGGATATACATCGAGCGCCATGCACCCACAATAAAGCGGTTGCGTTCACGGTGACGATGTGTCCATATCATTACAATGAGCATTTCCACCACACGCGCCGCCACCGTGGCGATCGCGGCACCGTGTACACCGAGTGCAGGAATATGAAACGACGGCACACCAAAGATCAACACGACGTTAAGTATCAAGTTGACCATCACCGCGATAATCCCCGCCTTCATCGGCAACATGGTTTCGCCCGTTTCACGCAGGGTGCTGGCATACGATTGAATGAGCGCGTTGGGAATCAAACTGAGCAACATGATGTGCAAGTAATCCCGCGCATACCGAAGGGAACGTGCCGCCTCTTCGGGTGAACCTTCTCCCATTAAGAAACGCCCCGCCAACCATTCGCCGCCAAGCCAGAATATCAACCCGCCCGCAACGGTGATGGCGCCGCACAACAGAAGTTTGAAACGAAATGCGTGACGCAACCCTTCGTTGTCACCCTTACCGTAAAACTGGGCACCGAAAATACCCGCACCCGACACCGCACCGAACAAGCACAACTGAAACACGAAAAACAACTGGTTGGCCACCGCCACACCTGTCATCTCCGCCGTGCCGATTCGTCCGACCATCAGGTTATCCAGCATATTCACAAAGTTGGTGATACCGTTTTGTAACATGATCGGTACCGCCACCGCCAACACGTAGCGATAAAACGCTTTATCTCCGATATAGCGGGAAAGTTTCATACGTCGCCGTCTCCTTTTTTGACACTTTTCCCATTGTATCACACCATATTTCTTTTTTCAACCGCTTGACACAAAAACACGGTGCTGTCTGGGACAGCACCGTGTAAGGGGTTATAATCAGATGGAACGCACGCGGATGACACCGTCGATCGCGCCGATCTTTGCGAGTGCCTCCGCCGTGGGAGCCGTCGGGATATCCAGCAAGGTATACGCGAAGTCCTTGCGGGAACGGTTCGCCATCGAATCGATATTGATCCCCTCGCCCGACACTTCCGCCGAGATCTGGGTAAGAATGCTCGGCACATTGCGGTGCAACACACACAAACGGTGCGCGCTGCCGCGCGGCACGTTCACGGTGGGATAGTTCACCGAATTGATGATGTTGCCGTCCTCAAGGTACGCCTTCAACTCGTCCGCGGCCATCACCGCGCAGTTGTCTTCGCTCTCGGGGGTGGAAGCACCCAGGTGCGGGATGGCAATGATGCCGTCCACGTCAAGCGCCTCTTCCGTGGGAAAGTCCACCACGTAACGGGCCACTTTACCGCTTTCCAGCGCCGCCTTCATATCGTCGATGTTGACGAGTTCCGCACGGGAGAAGTTCATAATACGCACACCGTCGGGCATCTGTGCAAAGGTGTCTTTGTTCAGCATACCGCGGGTATCGTCGTTCAACGGCACATGCACCGAAATGAAATCGCAATTCTGATAGATCTCTTCACGGCTGGCCGCGTGTTTGATGGAACGGGACAGTTTCCACGCCGCATCCACCGACATGAACGGATCAAAGCCGTACACTTCCATGCCCAGCGCCTGCGCCGCGTTTGCCACCAGAATACCGATGGCACCAAGACCGATCACACCGAGTTTCTTGCCCGCGAGTTCGGGACCGACATACGCGCCCTTGCCTTTTTCCACGAGCTTCGGCACAGCCGCGCCTTCACCCTTCAGCGTCTTGGCCCATGCGATGCCGTCCAACACCTTACGGCAGGAAAGCAGCAGACCGGCCAGCACCAGTTCCTTCACCGCGTTCGCGTTCGCACCGGGGGTGTTGAACACCACGATGCCTGCTTCGCTGCATTTGTCCACGGGAATGTTGTTCACACCCGCGCCCGCACGAGCGATCGCCAGCAACTCTTCCGGCAGATCCATGTCGTGCATCGCGGCAGAACGCACCATAACGCCGTTCGCACCCGCGAGTTCGTCCGTTAACGTATACCCTGCACCGAGACGATCGGTGCCGCACGCGGCGATCTTATTCAAAGTACAAATTTTCATGGTCGTATCCTCCTTAGCCGTGCGCTTCTTCAAACGCCTTCATGAAGGCAACCAGTTTTTCCACGCCTTCGATCGGCATCGCGTTGTAGATGGACGCGCGCATACCGCCCACCGAACGGTGGCCCTTCAGGTTCACAAAACCCGCGGCGGACGATTCCTTCACAAACGCCGCATCCAATTCTTCGTTGCCGGTGATGAACGGCACGTTCATCAGCGAACGGTCCTCGGCCACGACGGTGCCGCGGAACAGGTTGCTGTTATCGAGGAAGTCGTACAGAATGCCTGCCTTCTTCTCGTTGATCGCCTGCATCTTATCCAGACCGCCGATCTCGTTCTTCAGCCATTCGAGCACCAGTTTCGCCATGTAGATGGTGTAACAGGGCGGGGTGTTGTACATCGAACCGTTGTCGGCATGGATCTGATAGTTGAACATAGTCGGGGTGATGTCGCGCGCCTTGCCGATCAGATCCTCACGGATGATGACGATGGTGAGGCCCGCGGGCGCCATATTCTTCTGCGCACCCGCATACAGCACGCCGAATTTGCTCACGTCGATCGGCGCAGACAGAATGCAGGACGAAATATCCGCCACCAGCGGCACGTCACCCGTTTCGGGCAACTCGTGATACACCGTGCCGTAGATAGTGTTATTCATGCAAATGTGGAAATAGTCCGCATCCTTCGTGAAGGTCGCGGGATCGAGTTTCGGAATGTAGGAGAACGTCTTATCCTTGGAGCTGGCGATGATCTTCGCTTCGCCGTAACGCGCCGCTTCCTGATACGCCTTGTTCGCCCATTGACCGGTAATAACGAAATCTGCCTTACCGCTGCCGTTCATCAAGTTCAAGGGGAGCATCGCAAACTGCGAAGACGCGCCGCCCTGCAGGAACAGCACCTTGTAGTTATCCGGAATACCCATGACCTCGCGCAGAAGCGCTTCACAACCGTGGATGATCTCTTCGTACACCTTGGAACGGTGCGACATCTCCATCACGCTCTGGCCGCTGCCGTTGTAATCCAGCATCTCGGCCGCGGCACGGTTCAGTACTGCCTCCGGCAGCATAGACGGACCTGCGGAAAAATTGTAGACTCTTGCCATAATAAAGACCTCCAGTTTTAGATTATATCTGGTTTCCATCATACTCCGTTTAAACCGTTTTGTCAATTAAATTTTTGCAAAATTTCCGCCCGTCAAGGCGGCTTTTTTCGGTGAAATCCACAGCAAAAAAACGAGGCGACCTCACACGGAGCGTTCACATGGGGATTCCTCCCCAAGTGAGCGCCCCGCAGGGATCACCTCGTTTGACGTTTAGAAGAAACTCATTTGCGCCGAGGCAGGCAAGCTGCCGAACGCTCCCATTTGGTTGAGCGTTTCCATCAGCGTTTTGGAAAGACCGCTGCGGGATTGCACGTCGTCCTGCGAAAGGAACTCCCCTTCGTCCCGCGCTTTCATCAGCGCTTCCGCCGCCGCGCCGCCAAGCCCTTTCACCGCGCTGAACGGCAAGCGCACACGCCCGTCCTCCATCACGAATTTGTGGGCATGGGATTTGTAAAGATCCACCGGCAAAAACTCCACGCCGCGGAGCATCGCTTCATATACCACGTGCAGACTTTCTGCCTGGTCCTGTTCTTTTTGCGAGGCTTCTTTGCCGCGGGCGCGGATGTTATCCATCAGCGCCTTTACCGCCCCGATACCGCCCATCACGGGTTCGGCATCGAAATCCTCCCCGCGTCCCGTGAAGAACGCGGCGTAATAGGCCGCGGGATGATACACCTTGTACCATGCCACACGCAACGCCGCAATTACGTATGCCGCGGCGTGCGCCTTCGGGAACATATACTTGATCTTCATGCAGGAATCCACGTACCATTGCGGCACGTCGTGCGCTTTCATCGCCTCAAAATGCTCGTCGGTGAGCAGTTTGGTGGCGTTGCCTTTACGCACGATCTCCATAATCTTAAACGCCATTTTCGGTTCCAATCCGCGGTGCATCAAATAGGTCATGATGCCGTCACGGGTACCGATCACGTTGGAAATGGTGCAGGTGCCTGCTTTGATAAGCTCCTGTGCGTTGCCGAGCCACACGTCGGTCCCGTGGGACAAGCCCGAGATCTGCAGCAAGTCGGCAAAGTTTTTCGGCTGTGTTTCAAGCAACATCTGCCGCACGAAACCCGTTCCCATTTCGGGAATGGAAAGCGTGCCGTTTTCACAACCAAGCTGTTCCGCCGTGATGCCGAGCGCCTCGGTGGAAGTGAAAAGCGAATACACTTTCGGATCGGACATCGGCACGTCCATCACCGCAATGCCCGTGTTTTCTTCCAGATACTTATAGGTTGTGGGTATGACGTGTCCCAAGTTATCCAGTTTCAAGATGGTATCGTGAATGGAGTGGAAATCAAAGTGGGTGGTGAGAATTTCGGATTTCGGATCGTCCGCCGGATGCTGAATGGGACAGAAATCCTCCGCTTCAAACTCATCCGGTACAACCACCATGCCGCCGGGATGTTGTCCCGTGGTGCGTTTAATGCCCGTGCAGCCCGCCGCCAGACGTTCGATCTCGGCAGGGGTATAGTGAAGCCCGCGTTCCTCCGCATACTTTTTCACGTAACCGAACGCCGTTTTTTCCGCCACCGTGGAAATCGTGCCCGCTTTGAACACGTGATCCAAACCAAACAATTTTTCGGTGTAACGGTGCGCATAGAACTGGTATTCACTTGCAAAGTTCAAATCGATATCGGGCGCTTTGTCGCCGTCGAACCCAAGGAAGGTTTCAAACGGGATTTCGTGGCCGTCACGTCCCAGCGGTTCACCGCACACGGGACACACCTTATCGGGCAGATCAAATCCCGAGCCGACTTCACCGTGGGTGAAGAACTCCGAATACTTACACTTTTTGCACACGTAGTGGGGTGCCAACGGATTGACTTCCGAAATGCCTGCCATACTGGCAACGAAGGACGATCCGACCGAACCACGTGAACCGACCAGATAGCCGTGATCCACCGAATCCTTCACCAGTTTTTGTGCGATCATGTACAGCACCGAGAATCCGTGCTTGATGATCGAACTCAGTTCGCGTTCCAGACGGGCGGATACGATCTCGGGCAAGGGATCGCCGTAGATCTCCTTTGCGCGACTCCAGCAGATCTCCTGCAACTCTTCGTCTGCGCCGTCCATGTGCGGCGAAAACGTCCCTTTCGGAATGGGGCGCACCGCGTCGATGCTGTCGGCAATGCGGCGGGGATTTTCCACCACCACTTCATACGCCTTTTCTTCACCCAAATAAGCAAATTCCGCGAGCATTTCTTCGGTGTTGCGGAAGTACAGCGGTGCTTGCTCGTCCGCATCCTCATACCCCTGTCCCGCTTGCAAAATGCGGCGGTACACCTCATCTTCGGGATCCATAAAATGTACGTCACAGGTGGCGCACACGGGAATGTTCAGTTTTTCGCCCAACCGCACGACGGTGCGGTTGAATTCCCGCAACTGTTCTTCGCTTTGGACCAACCCTTTGCGCAACATAAAGCGGTTATTCGCAATCGGCTGGATCTCCAAAAAGTCGTGGAATTTGGCGATTTCGCACAGCTCGCCCCACGGTTTTCCCGCCAAAATGGCGTGGAACAGTTCGCCCGCTTCGCACGCGCTGCCAAGCAATAACCCTTCACGGTGTTCCATCAGTTTGGTTTTGGTAATGCGCGGTTTGCGATAAAAGTTCTTGGTGTGTGACCACGAAATCAATTTGTACAGATTTTTAAGACCGACCTGGTTTTGCACCAACAAGATCAAGTGATACGGGGCGGCCTTTTTATCTTCCAAACTCTCATTGATCTCTTGGAAGGTGCGCACCCCGCGCAGGTCACGCAGGTCGGAACGCATACACAAAAAGATCTCCGCAAGCACCGCGGCATCGTCACACGCGCGGTGGTGGTTGAAATCTCCCAAATGCAGGTGTTCCGCCACCGTGTTTAATTTGTGGTTTTTGAGCGACGGGTACAGCCCTCTTGCCAACGGCACGGTATCGATCGCACCGAAGGGATAGTCCATGTTCTGCCGTTTCGCCGCCTGCCGCACAAAGGCGGTGTCGAATCCTGCGTTGTGCGCCACCAACACGGTGGTGTCGCCGCAGAAATCGTAAAACGCCTCTAACGCTTCGCGCTCCGAAAGAGCGTTCGCCACCATGGCATCGGTGATACCCGTGAGTTCGGTGATCTTCGGCGGAATGGGGCGTTCGGGATTCACCAAGGTGTTAAACGTGTCACGAACGGCTCCGTCATGCAAGCGCACCGCACCGATCTCGGTAATGCGATCGGTCAGGGCGCTGAGTCCCGTGGTTTCCAAATCAAACACGATAACGTCGCTGCCGATCTCACCCGTGACACCCGGTTCCACCGCGCCCGCACGGTCGTTCACATAATAGGCTTCGCTGCCGTAAATGATCTTGATCTCTTTGCCTTTTTTTGCCAGTTTTTCCGCCGTGTTCATCGCATCGGGGAAGGCTTGCGCCACTCCGTGGTCGGTGATCGCCACGGCAGGGTGTCCCCACGCCGCCGCACGTTCCACCAACGCAGACGCTTCGCTCACCGCATCCATCTGCGACATCTTGGTGTGCAGATGCAATTCCACGCGCTTCACGGGCGCGTTATCCCGCTTTTGATATTTCGCCAACATCGCCAGCGAACGGATACGGATCTGATTGTCTTTTGCAAACTCATTGTAATCGTACGCACCCGAAATCAACACGCACATACCGGGTTTGAGCGCTTCCATCAGCGCCTTTTTATCCTTATCCCGCCGATGATCCGCACGGAACACCGCCGTGACGGAATTGGTTTTGTCCGACAAGCACAAGTTAAACCGCGTACTGCTGCCGTCGCGGCTTTCGCGGGCATCGATCTTAAAGATCTCGCCCCATACCGTCACAAAACTGCCGTCTGCCTCCAACGAGGACATAGGTTGCGGCTTCACGTTGGACGGGGTGCCGAACATATAGTTTGCCGTTTCCAACCACACGGGCAGTCCGTCACGCGGCGGCGTGTCGGGATCGGCAGGATCCAACGGGATGGGGTTCGCCACATCCTGCTGTGCCGCTTTTTTAAGCGCTTTTTGCCGTTGCTCTTCCCGCTGTGCCGCGGCGGCGGCCGCCGCTTCACGATCCGCTTCTTCCCGCAGGTTGCGGTAATAATCATCGTCGGTATCCAGCGCGTCCGCGCCCTCCAACACCACCGTCACACGGCGGTCAAACATCTCTTCGATCAGTTCGGCCAGCAGGCGGTCAATACCCATGGCACACAGTACTTCCCGCCCGCCGCGAGGAAGCACCACCGTAAACTCTGCCCCTTCCACACGGAAGGTCGCTCCGTCGAAACTTCCGTTCACCGCCGTGTGGCGGGTACGAAGCAAGTCGATGATCAGCAAAAACAAGTCCTCTTCCCCCAGCTGTTCGGGGGCGAATTTGGGCATCAACTGCACGTTGGCTTTCAACGCGGCACAAAGATCCTCTGCCGCCTCGTGCAGATCGGCAAAAGTCAACGGCGCCTGCGGTGCCACCGTTACCGTCACTTGATGCCGTTCGTTATGTACATGCACACCAAGCACCGCGGCTTCGGCCAGCGGTGCTTTGATCTGCTTGTTCTTCAAATATTGTGCAAACAATTCGCCGAACAAGGGCGCTCCCATAATGTCCTAACTCCTTACAACTTTTCGATCTCTTGCATCAATTCTTCCACGGCCGCCGCCTCGGGCACCGTGCGCAATACTTCTCCTTTTTTGAACAACGCCACTTTACCGTTGCCGCCCGCAAGGCCGATATCCGCCTCCCGTGCTTCGCCCGGCCCGTTCACCACACATCCCATCACCGCGACGGTGATGGGTTTGCGCACCGTTTCCAAGCGGCGTTCCACCTCATCGGCAATGCCGATCAGATCGATCGCGGTGCGCCCGCAAGTGGGGCAGGAAACCAGACGCGGCCGATCCTGACGCAATCCCAACGCATGCAGAATATCACGCCCTGCCGCCACTTCCTTCACGGGATCGGCGGTGAGCGACACACGAATGGTATCGCCGATGCCGTGCAACAGCAAACTGCCGATGCCTGCGGCGGATTTGAGCAATCCCATCCGTTCGGTCCCCGCTTCGGTCACCCCCACGTGCAACGGATACTCACAACATTCCGCCGTCAGTTCATACGCCTTCACCATCGTGGGAACGTCGGAGGATTTCATCGACAACACAATGTCATAAAAATCGTATTTTTCCAGCAACCTTGCGTGGTACAGCGCGCTGTCACGCAACGCTTCGGCACACGGATGTCCGTACTTTTTCAAAATATCCTTTTCCAGCGAACCACCGTTCACGCCGATACGGATGGGAATCCCCTTTTCGCGGCACACGGCGGCCACCGCACGGACGTTTTCCTCGCCCCCGATGTTACCGGGGTTAATGCGGATCTTATCAATCCCCGCCGCCGCGGCTTCAAGCGCCAATTTGTGGTCGAAATGAATGTCCGCCACCAACGGCACAGACACCGCCTCTTTCAACGCGGGGATAAGGGCGATCGCCTCCTTATCGGGAATGGCCGCACGAATCAGTTCACATCCCGCCGCCTCCAACGCTTTGGCTTGTGCCACACTACCCGCAATATCGTGGGCCGGCACGTTCAACATGGATTGCACCGTCACGGGATGTCCGCCGCCGATCGGAACACCGCCTGCGTTTACCGTACGTCTTGCCATATTACCACTCCTATCCGGTAATCAACCGCGTGATGTCGCTGTAGGTCACCACCAACATCAGCAACAGCAAAAGGATCAAACCGATAAAATTCACCATTCCTTCGTATTTAGCGGGCACTTTGCGGCGGAAGATTCCTTCAAACAGCAAAAACACCAGCCGCCCGCCGTCCAATGCGGGCAAGGGCAACAAATTAAAGATGCCCACGTTCACCGTGATCAAAATCACCAATGTCATCAAAGTACGCACCGCCGCCATGCGGTCGGTGTGGGTTACGGCATTTTGCACCGCGTCACCGATCACGTCCACCGTGCCCACCGGTCCGGACAGATCGTTCAAACCGTATTTCCCCGTGAGGATGTCGCCCAAACTGCGCCACACCATCACGCCCAGAGAATATTCGTTTTTCAGCGCATAGGTGAAGATGTTGCCCACCGTGCGCCGTTCGCCCACAATAATAAAATCATACTGCAAATACCGATTGCCCGCCTCGTCGGTGGCCAGGCGGAAGGTCACGTCGTTTAGGGCGACCTTTTCGGTTTTGCCGTCGGCGGTGGGACGTTTTACCACCATATCAAACACGCCGTCCTCGTCGGTCTGCAAGGCAGACACCATATCAAAATCCGCCGTGACCACCCGCCGCCCGTTGATACTCACGATCGTATCGCCCGGACGAAGCCCCGTTTGATAAGCCGCGGTGTCCTCTGCCAACGAGTGGATGGTGGTGGTGGAAAACAACACCTCACCGTTTTGGTTCGGCGTTTGGCAAAAGGCGTAATTGACGACCAACAGCACGTAACCGAGCACCAGATTCATCACCGCACCCGCCACCACGATCAAGATGCGTTGCCATACCTTTTTCTGATAAAACGCCCGGCCGTCCTGCGGCGACTGCTCGGCGGGCGGCGTATCCACTTCCGTTTTGTATCCGCTGCCGCCGAGTGCGGCGGGCATTTCGGTTTCGGGGTCCTCCCCTTCCATCGCACAAAATCCGCCGATGGGCAAAAGACGCAGGGTATATTTCGTTTCACCGCGCCCGAACTGCAACAGTTTCGGCCCCATGCCGATGGCAAATTCGTTTACCTTCACGCGACAGAGTTTTGCCACAATGAAATGACCGAACTCATGCAACATGATGATGATGCCGAAAATCACCAATGCCGCAAGGATCTTCCCTGCGGTTGCCAACACCGCCATACCGTCATCCTTTCTTCGTGTTTGCCGTTACCAACTGTCGTGCTTCGCGGTCAGCTTCCAAAATGTCCTCCAAACAGCCAAGCGCAGGCCATGTGCGTTCCAACATACGCGCCGCGTGTTCCGTAATATCCAAGAAGCCGATCTCACCCTTCAAGAACAGCGCCACCGCCTGCTCGTTCGCGGCATTCACCGCCGCGGGGGCGGTGCCGCCCACCTGTAGCGCACGGCGGCACAGTTCCATAGCGGGGAAGGTCACATCATCGGGTTTGTAAAACGTCAGCGTACCGATATCGCTGAGCGACAGCGTTTCGGCAGGAGATGCCACCCGTCGCGGATAAGTGAGCGCATATTGAATGGGAATGCGCATATCCGGCAACCCGAGTTGCGCCAACACCGCGTTATCCTCGTATTCGATCAGCGAGTGCACAATGCTCTCACGGTGCACCACAATATCGATCGCCTCGGGCGGCACATCAAACAGCCACCGCGCTTCGATCAATTCCAACCCCTTGTTCATCATGGTGGCGGAATCAATGGTGATCTTCGCCCC